>JAUZSQ010000077.1 GCA_030949325.1 Sulfurovum sp. | reverse complement strand
AGCATTGTTCTTATTGTTGTTGTTCGTATTGCCATTATTGAAGTTCACATTCCACGCATTGTTCTTATTGCCCTCATAGGTAGAAGAAGACCAATAATTGTTAGAGCTAGTATAAGTATCTTATTTTATCCTCTTTGCAAAATGTCACAAGAGCCCTTTGTTATGCACTTTGGCAAAGATACCGCACAATAAAAATAGCACTCTTCTCTAAATCAAGACTTAGAAATTCTGGCTTGGGTGACACTGGCATTGAGCCATGCTTGTGACTGACGACATACATTTACACAGAGCTTGGAGCTATGCTCAAACTGTTTAAAACTCTTAAATGCTTCTATCTCTTTGGCTATAAGCAAAAGCATTTTTAATGCTTCACATTTATCTCTAAGCGTAGTCAATATAGCTACCCTATCTTTGGATAGCCCTGCTTTGTTGATAGCAAAAATCAAAGATTGAGAAAATTCTCTCATCTCCTTTCCTATAGTATATTTGTGGTATCTATCAAATCCTTTGACGATACTCTCTATATACACACACAGTGCTAAAGCTTTACGAAAAATAGGTAACTTTTCACTACTCATCTCTATCTCCTCATATAATACAAATACCCTAAAAGAGCAAAAAAACAAAGGACAATTATTGTCCGACTCTAACACAACGCACATAATAAGCAGTGCCCTTATATGTAGTAGCTCGTATAGCCACCTACGGAAGCTGACATACCACGCAAAGTTCTTATAGCCCTCATAGGTAGAAGAAGACCAATAACGGTTAGAGCTAGTCTGCTTAAAATATCTTGTATCTATTGAAGGAGAGATTTTTCCATGATGTACGATACCCTCTAGTTCTACCGAAGTAGGCAATCTCCAATCCTCATGCCCTCCCAATGCCAAAGCATCACAATATTCTGTGGCTGTATCATCGCTAGGGTCTATCGTGCTGTTGGTATCGTAACACGCAGGGTCGCTTTGGTTGGCTATACAAATATTATAATTGTCCGTAGTTAGCCACTGCTTGGTCACAGAGCTCACATTGGCATCATCTGCCCACTCTAGTCCTGTGAGCTGATCTGTGACTATCTCTTTGACATCGTCTCTGCTGTAGTGAGGTATGACTTCACCAGATTGATAATAACCATCATCTTCTAGTGAATGTGATGATAGGCTTTATTTCCATTTCATCATAGCTATCTGTTTGTCCTGTCTTTTTGACGACACTTGATCCTACAACTGCTCTTATCAATGTTTTGGTCTTATCTTTGGTCTCTAGCATATTGGCTGTGAGGGTATCTAAGGCTATAGAGATATTTTGCTCATTGAGTGTATTTGCTCCATCTAAGGCTATCTCGTGTGGGTAGTAAGTTTTGGTAGCATTGTATTCTGCTGTGCTGTCTCCACCATCTAGGGTGTCGCTTAGATTGATGACGAAGTTTGTCCCTACTGGGCTTTGTATGCTAGAGCTATCTAAGGTTTTAGAGTATTGCAAGAGTAGTCTATCATCTGCCGTATCTACAGTGTCATTGTCATCATAAAAAGCATTAGTGATATAGAGGTCATCTACATCAGTGACTTCTATAATCCTTGTGACAGCATTACTAGCTCCCATCGCGTTATGTGCTGTAAAGCTCAAAGTATAGGCTCTTTGGGTTTCGTAGTCTAGTTTGGCTATGAGATTGAGTGTGCCATCTAATGCTACCTCAAACTTCTCACTTCCATTGCCATCTATGCTAAAGCTAGTGATATTCGCATCATCTTGTACTACAATACCGATGTTTCCTACCTCTCCTAGTGCTTGGTCTTCTGCAAGGGTATAGTGTAATTCGCCTACTTTGATGTCATCTACCCATGCTGTGTCAGAGCCATTACTAGCAGAACTATCTTTGGTATAACACCATTTTAGAGTATGTGTACCTGTAGAGAGTGAATAATATGGAGAGCTTACCCAATCGGTATTATAGTTAAAACTTTGCTCTGCATCATCTATCTAGAAGCGTAAATAATCACCATATTCATTGGTATCTACTTTATATTGGTAAAGAAGTGTATCTTGTGTTCCACTCACCTCTACACTAGCCTCCATACAAGCACTCTGAGAGTCTCCTATATCTTCATTTTTCCACGAGCCTGTGCCTGTATAAAAAGTGCTATTGTCTTCTGTCCAGTGGGCATCTCCACTACCTGTAAACGCTGTGAGGTAGAGAGGTTTTACAAGTTGTGGGGCAGTTTCTACAAGATTTGTGATATGTATGGTAATTTCTTGTGTAAATATATTGCCCTCACTATCTGTAGCTGTCACGGTAAAGGTATAAAGTATGATACCAGACTCATAATCAGCAGGAGTTTTAAATGTCACGACCCCTGTGCTACTGTTGATATCAAAGAGGGTAATATTCCCATCGGTAATAGCGTAAGTCACAGTCTTGTTGGTATTGAGTTCTATCGTCAGTGCCGAAGCGTTGTTTTCTGCTATAGAGATATTGGATTCATTCACAAATGTGGGGGATACGCTAGGTGTATCTGTAGATGTATCTGTGAGGATAAAGTTTGTAATGACCCCTAACACGGCATCGCGTTGTGTGTCTGTAAGGCTAGAAGCCATACTGCTTTGTGTAGCAAAAAAGAGGATGAAGAGAAGAGTTAGCATTTTCATAGAGCATTCCTTAAGTGAGTAAAAGTGAGTAAAAGTGAGTAAGAGTAAAAGTGAGTAAATATAGCATAAGATTACTTAATATATGCCCTACAATGTCCCATATCAGCTCTAAGCCCTAATTAGCTAAAATACAAGCTTATAAAAGTTTCATAAAAGGTTTAATAATCATGATTCAGAGCAAAGATTTTTTACGCGTTAAGGTTGAAGAGGATTTACAAGTGGGGAAGTATAAAAAAATCATTACACGATTTCCTCCAGAGCCTAATGGCTTTCCACATATTGGACATGCGAAGTCTATTGGTATCAACTTTGGTATTGCTCATGATTATCAAGGACATTGTAATCTAAGAATGGATGATACCAACCCTAGTACAGAAGATACCCAATATGTAGAAGCTCTCAAAGAAGCTGTAGAGTGGTTGGGCTTTGCATGGGAGGGGAAGGTGCGTTATACTTCTGATTATTTTCCTCAGCTACATGAGTATGCTATTGCACTCATCAAAATGGGTAAAGCATACATAGATAGCTTGGATGAAGAAGAAATACGCGAATATAGAGGCACGGTCAAAGAAGCAGGGAAACGCAGTAAATATGCCAAGAGAAGTGTAGAAGAAAACCTAGATTTATTTGAACGCATGAAAAAAGGTGAATTTAAAGATGGCGAACATATTTTAAGAGCCAAGATTGATATGTCTGCGTCTAATATGAAAATGCGTGACCCACTGCTTTATCGCATTAGACATGCCACACATTTTAGGGCAGGAGATGCTTGGTCTATCTATCCACTGTATGATTTTGCACATTGTTTGTCTGATTATATAGAAGGGGTTTCTCATTCTATTTGTACTTTGGAATTTGAGAATAACCGTGATATTTATAATTGGGTACTCGATACCCTAGGGCTTAGTAGCAGACCCTATCAGCATGAGTTTGCACGGCTTGGGATTAACTATACGGTGATGAGTAAAAGAAAGCTTTTGGAACTTGTCAAAGATGGACAAGTCAAGGGTTGGGACGACCCACGATTGCCCACGATTGCAGGATACAAAAGAAGAGGTTATACGCCTGAGTCTATACTCAACTTTTGTGACCAAATCGGTATTTCCAAGGCAAATTCTTTGGTTGATGTGGCACAATTAGAATTTTGTATTAGAGATGATTTGAATAGCAAAGTCCCTCGTGTGATGGCTGTACTTGACCCTTTGAAAGTCACCATTACAAACTATGAAGGTGAAGAAGAGATTGACGCGTCTTATTATCCTCATGATGTGCCAAAAGAGGGTTATCGAAAACTTCCTTTTTCTTCTACGCTGTATATAGAAAGAGATGATTTTTCAGAAAACCCTCCAAAGGGCTATTACCGTTTGACCCCTAGCCAATCTGTACGACTGAAACACGCCTATATTATTTCCTGCCAAGAAATCATTAAAGATAGCTAGTGGAAAGATTATAGAGCTAAAGGCTGAGTATCATAGTCATTCCAAAAGTGGAGAAGACAGCAGTGGTATCAAGGTCAAATCTGCCATCCAATGGGTCGATGCCAAAGAAGCCAAAACCGTAGAAGTCAGAGTCTATGATAGACTCTTTCAAGAAGAAGCACCCCAAGGTGTAGAAGATATTAATCCTCATTCTTTAAAGGTTATCCAAAATGCTTTGATTGAACCTGCTGTCATAGAAGAGCCAATAAGCCAAAGGTTTCAATTTGAAAGACAAGGGTACTTTTATGCAGACCCTATTGACTATACCCAAGCCAAGCCAGTGTTCAATAAAATCGTAGGACTCAAAGACTCTTGGACAAAGAAAAAAGCACCCACTAAGATACAAGAGAAAAAAGTACAAATAGACGGCGAAGTCCTAGCTATGACTCAAACCCAAGAGGCGTTATTTCAGAGATATAGCAATCTATTAAAACTCAATTTTGAAGTTGCCAATACCCTAGCAAGAGATGAAAAACTCTCTAATTTTTATGAAGTGGCACTACAAGGTATTGCTAATCCTATCGCTTTGGCAAATATGGTCACCAATGAAGTCGCACGAGAGTTTAAACAAGAGCCTAAAGTGCTGTTTGATGCCACACAAGTGACTGAGCTTAGCAATATGATAGACGATAAAACCATCTCCAATAAAATAGCCAAACAAGTCTTTGAAGAGATGGCAAAGTATGGCAAAAATCCTCAAGACATCGTCAAAGCCAAAGGACTGATTCAAATCTCTGACCCTGATATTATTGCTAAAATACTAGATGAAGTTATCGCTAAAAACCCTAACAATGTAGCAAAATTTAGAGCAGGAAATAGCAAACTCTTGGGCTTTTTTGTGGGGCAAGTATTGAAAGCTACAGGAGGCAAGGCAAATCCTCAAGTGGTCAATGCATTGGTCAAGGAACAGCTGTGAAACCAAAGAAACTAGCCATTGTCATACACCTTTATTATACAGAAGTATGGCAAGAACTTTTTACTTATCTTCATGCTTTAGAGAGTGAATATGACCTTTTTATTACGCTTCCCAAAAGTATTGATAAAGAGATATTAGATGATATTAAAGCTGATGTACCTGATGCTTTTATCTCTTTGCTAGAAAACAAAGGGCGTGATGTCTTGCCTTTTTTACATCTCTTGCCTAGACTCATGGACTATCAATATATTTGTAAGCTCCATAGCAAAAAATCTGTAGAGATTAATGCTGGAGATGCATGGCGAAAGCTTTTGTATTATGACCTCATCGGTTCTACAACTACGGTCAAAGAAAACCTACATCGCTTTGAGACAGAGGCAAGTTTAGGCATCATTACAGGCAAGAACCTGCTTTTAAATGGCGTACATTTCAATTTGGACAATCAAAAAAACCTTCAAAAACTAGCCTCTCTAGCCAAGATTTCTTTTTCTCCTGATTATACCTTTCCTGCTGGGACGATGTTTTGGGTACGAAGTGAAGTCTTAGTCTCCTTTGCTTCCTCTCATAAAAGATAATCTCTTGGACTTTGAAGCAGAAGCAGGACAAACAGACCACACCCTAGCCCACGCGATGGAACGCTTCTTTGGGCTACTTTGCAAAGCACAAGACTATAGCCTTCAAGAAAGTTACGCAGACTATGGGAAGTTAGATACCCATACCCTAAATGACCTAGCCAAACTCGCCTTTACCCAACGCTTCTCTTATGACAGACAAATACAATTTAGAGACAGCCAAATACAAGAACGAGACCAGCAAATACAAGATAGAGACCAGCAGATTATTGCGATACATACTTCCAAGAGCTATAAATCTACTTTTCTTTTTAGGAAATTGCCTTTTGTCTTGGATACGCTATTTCATTTTAATATCAAGAAAATCAATATGGCTGATAGTAATGAGTTTCGTATCAAAGAAGCCATTAAAAGAAGAATCCCCTCTCCTTTGATGAAGCTATTACAAAAAGTCAAAAGAAAGCTCAAAAAGCCCAAAATACAAAAGCAACTTTGGCACAAACCTTTAAGTAATAGTTCTACATCCAAAGGCAAGACTGTACTTATCATAGCAGAGCTTTCTATCTCACAATGTACCAAATATCGAGTCATGCAAAAAGTAGAGATGCTAGAAGTCTTGGGCTATAGAGCCAATGTCGTATCATGGACAGACTTTCACCAAGCACGAAACCTTTTACAAACTTCTGCGATGGTGTTTTTTTTACCGTGTTCCTGCTGATAAGGTAGTCATTGACCTCATCACAGAAGCCAAGCGATTGGATATTGTCAGTATTTTTGATGTCGATGATTTGGTCTTTGATAGGGAGAGACTCAGCCAAAACCTCAATATACAAAAACTAGATAGAAAAACCCAAAAGATGCTACTAAAGGGTGCAGACCTTTATCAAGAAGCCCTCAAACTCTGTGACCACTCAACAGCTAGTACCCGCACACTAGGTCAGTTGATGCAAAAACATACCCAAGGGAATAATACTTTAATCCCCAACTGCTTGGACAAAGAACTCTTAGACTATCAAAAGCTATCGGAAACGATGGCTTCAGCCTCGTCCAAAGATACTGATACAATTAAAATTGTCTATGGAAGTGGTACTTCTACCCATGATATTGATTTTTTGGAAGTCTCTGATGCCCTTGTCTATATTTTGCAAAAATATCCTCATGTAGCACTTATCATTCACGGCACCCTTACTTTAGCACCTATTTTTAAAACAGGGATTACTCAAAGAACAAATTACGCAAATTCCGTTTATGCCTACAGAGCAATATTATAAGGCATTACAAAGCTATGATATTAACCTAGCTCCTCTTGAAAGCTCTGTCTTCAATGATGCCAAAAGCAATATCAAATACCTTGAAGCGTCTATCTTGGGGCTTCCTACAGTGGCTTCTGATGTGGCAGAATATCATTCTAGTATTATCCAAGGGATGACAGGCTTTATTGCCCAAGATACGGCTTCATGGATAGATAAATTAGAACAACTTATAGAAGACAAAAACCTAAGAGAAAATATCGCTAAAAATGCTTATGATGCTGTGATAAAAGACTATAGTCTTCATAGCATTGCCCATAAGTCTATGCAACCTCTCTTAGATACCTATATCCAAAAACCAGCGTCTAATACCAAACACATTCTCATGGCAAATGTGCTATATAAGCCCATTAGTTTTGGAGGGGCTACGATTGTGATAGAAGAGTTATCTACGCGTATCAATCAAAAAGAAGGCTATGATGTCACTGTCTTTACAGGCTTTTTTGATGAACACTACGACTTGCCTCGCCCTTATGACATCGTACGCTACGAGGTCAATGAAGTCTCTGTCATACTCCTGCGTTTTCCTTTTCCACTCTCCAAAACCCAAGACTATCGTAATGAGCAGATACAAACAGTCTTTGATGAGATTCTCTTAAGCTTAGAGCCTGATTTGGTGCATTTTCACTCTATACAACAGCTCTCAGCCTCTATTGCCAAACCTTGTATCACACACAACATTCCTTATGTCATTACCTTGCATGATATGTGGTGGCTGTGTGAAAAGCAGTTTATGATTAAGCCTGACAATACCTATTGTTATCAAAGTAAGATAGATACAAACTACTGTATCACCCAATGTACGCACAATCAAGAAGCCACACAAGAACGCACAAAATATCTCAAAGCTATTTTAGATGATGCGTCTTTATTACTCACACCTTCCACATTCCAAGCTCAGATGTACGGCTATAATATTGCAGATACTCGCAAAATAAAAGTCAATAAAAATGCGATTATTTTCCCCTCATCAAGCTATAGTAAACAAGCGAACCAAAATATTCGCTTCGCCTATTTAGGAGGTCACGCAGTCCATAAGGGCTATGATATGATTAAAGAAATTTTTGAGTCTCTTGAAACCTCAAATTATGAACTCATTGTCGTAGATTTGCACAGAAAGTTGGGACATAATTCTATTATTGAAAGTGATTGGAACTTACAAGGAAAACTTACACTATCAGATGGCTATCATTATAGTCAAAAAGGCTTAGATGATTTCTTTGCTTCTATAGATGTACTACTCTTTCCCTCACAATGGAAAGAAAGCTTTGGTCTAACTATTCGTGAAGCCTTGGTGCGTGATGTATGGGTCATTAGCACCGATGCAGGAGGTGTAGTAGAAGATATAGTTGAAGGCGAAAATGGCAATATCTTAGCTATTGGAGACAATGAAGGCTATAAAAATATCATAGAAGACGCCATAAAAAATAATGCTAAATTCAACAAATATGAGAATCCTCACAAAAATAATATTCGTGCTTATGATGCACAAGTAGAAGAGCTTTTGGGCTATTACGATGAAGTATGGACAAGCAAATGAAGCCAATAACCCGTGCTACTGTTCTCGTGCATTATGACCGTGATGATAGAGTAGATGCCTATCTCTATCCCTATATCCAAGCCCTCAAAGCCAATTCCACACATCTAATCTTTGTCTCCACTGCCAAGCTTTCTAAAGAAGCAGAAGAACAGACTCAATACCTACTGTGATACCGTCATCATACGCGAAAATATAGGCTATGATTTTATGAGTTACCAAAAAGGTCTCCAAAGCTTTGACTATCAAAGCTTTGATGAAGTACTCCTTTGCAATGACAGCGTCTATGGACCACTGTATCCTTTGGAAAATCTCTTTACACAGATGCAAGAATCCCCTTGTGACTTTTGGGGGATTACGGATAATACCGATATGGGCTATCATATACAGAGCTATTTTATGCTCATCAAAAGTCCTATACTAAAAAGTCAAATATTTAAAGAATTTTGGCAAAATATAGAAGTATTAAAAAGCAAAATAGAAATCATAGAACGCTACGAAGTAGGCTTTAGCCAAGCGATGATAAATGCAGGATTTAGCCCAAGTGTAAGCACGACCTTTCAAGCTTCTTTCTTTCAAAAACTAAGTATATTTCTCAAAAAGTTCACCCCACAAAATATACTCAAAAAGCTAAAATCCTTTCGTGAAGGCAGAGTAAAACTCATTCGTATAGGTAAAATCAATGCCACCCACTACTTTTGGAAAGCACTCATCACCACAGGCAATGTCCCTTTTATCAAAATAGAATTATTACGAGACAATCCTTTAGGCGTAGATATCAAAGAAGTAGAAGAGACGATAGCCAAGCATAGTGAGTATGATGTCACTTTGATTACCGAGCATCTTGAACGGATGGGGAAAGTTAAGCTATAATACGCTAATAGTTATTATTAGAAATGTAATCGCAAAAGGATATAAAATGCAACTCACTATTAATATACCTAATGAACAACTTTTTGAAAGAATAGTATGGCTTTTGAATAGTTTTAAAAATGATGGGCTAGAGATTATAGAGAATAATCCCAAAAAGATATATCATAATCAAAAAGAATTAGATTTTTCATCTTTTCCAATAAAGAGCTTTAAGGAGTTGGATGGTCTAGAATACCAAAAAAAGATAAGAGATGAGTGGTAAGTTTTTATTAGATACCAATGCTATTATTTATGCTTTAAATAGTGAAATGAAGTTTCCTTATGCTGAGTATTCTATCTCAATTATTACAGAAATTGAACTGTTCTCGTATGCTAAATTAACATTTAAGGAAAGAAATACTATCAAAAATCTTTTGAGCTATTTAGAAATTTGTAATATTAGTCAGGAGATAAAAGATATGACTATACAGATTAGAAAAGAATATGGTATTAAATTGCCTGATAGTATCATCTGTGCAACTGCATTATCCAATAATGCCACACTCATTTCAAATGATAAACAACTGTCTAAAATCATTGATTTAAAAGTTTTGAGTTTAGAAATGTTTTTAAATTAGTCAAAGGTTTATCTATCTTCAGCCTCATCAAAGCTGAGACTAAAGTCACAGTTCCAAGAGAGAGAACAACCCCGACTACTCACCCCTGCACTACACTGGTGTTGGTCTCTCCGTCACCCTATTTGATGTTGATGTTGATGTTGTAGTTGTATGTATGTCTGGTCTTGTGTCTATTTTAGATTGGCATCGATATTCCTTTGTAGTTATCCTAGGGTAATACCTCTTAGGCATGAATAAAATTAAGCTATAATACCCTATCAGTTGGCGATTGGTGATGAAGTATATTGTGAGGAGGTAGGTGGGACAGGGTTAGCCTTAATAAAGGATGTAACAATGTACTTCATATGTTAATTTTTACAACAAAAGCATATTAAAAGCAATTAAATCTAAAAATACACTCAAAGGGTCATTCTATGCTAATCTCTGTCTGCATCGCTACTTATAATGGAGAGCAATATATCCAAGAACAGTTAGAAAGTATCCTCATTCAACTGCATGATGAAGATGAGATAATCCTATCAGATGATAGTTCTACAGACCAAACGGTAGCTATTGTCAAAGCCCTCAAAGATAGCCGTATCAAGATTTTTGAACAGCAAACCTTTTGCTTCTCATGTGTATAATTTTGAACATGCTCTCAAACAAGCCAAGGGGGAGTATCTTTTTTTGTCTGACCAAGATGATATTTGGCTTCCTCACAAACGAGAAACGATGCTTAGACATCTCGTAGAGCATGATTTGGTCATTAGCGATGCCACGGTAGTAGATGAAGATAAAAATATTTTACATGACTCTTTTTTTACCTTCAATCACTCCAAAAAAGGGCTTCTTAAAAATATCTATAAAAACTCTTATTTAGGATGTTGCATGGCATTTAATAAAGAACTTTTAAATAAATCGCTTCCTTTTCCCAAGGGTATCAATATGCATGATTGGTGGATTGGACTGATTGCTGAGCGTTATGCTTCTATCTACTTTTGTGAAGAGTCTCTCATACTCTATAGACGACACCATAAAACCCTTACCCCTATCTCTCGCAAGTCTAAGAATTCCTTTTTTACAAAGGTTGGCTTTAGAATAGCGATACTTAAAGGACTATTTCGTAGAAGTCTAGCCCTCACACAAAGGCATCATTAATGAAAGTCCTCACCCTCTCACAAGAGATGTTAGAATTTCATGCTAAAGAACTTTACTTAGCCATAGAAAAAGATAACTTTCATGCTGATATTATCATAGGTGTGGCTACAGGAGGGGTTTATGTGAGCCGTCCTATACATACCCTGCTAAAACAGTCTTCATGGCAAGGGCAATATCATGAGATAACACTCTCTAGGGCTTCTAGTAAAGTCAAAAAAACTTTTAGGCTCAAAATGTTATTACGCTATTTACCTTATGCTCTATTAAATCTATTGAGAGTCGTTGAAAGTACCCTATTTGAAAGACTCAAACCCAAGATATATAGCCCTCATAAAGAAAAACAAAGCATACTCTCCTCCTCTTTGATAGTACAAATAAAAGAAGCCCAAAGTATCTTACTCATTGATGATGCCATAGACACAGGTGCTACACTTTTGGCTATCAAAAATGTGATACAGTCAATCAACGTAGAGATACAAACCAAAATAGCCGTACTGACAGTCACACACAAAGCCCCTTATATTCAAGCTGATTATAGCCTCTTTGATAGGGTATTGCTTAGATGTCCATGGGCAGAAGATTATAAAGGAAGTGATAAAATTGGATAAGAAAATCATAGTCATAGACTTGGATGGGACTTTTGTCTCAGTCAATACTTTTCATAAATGGATGAAATTTGTAGCTCTAAAGTCTCTACAAAAGCTATATTTGATAAGTATAATAAAAATATTTTGGATTATATTCAGACGTGCTATAAAGTCTATCAATCATGGACAAATGAAATTTGCTATTTTAAAGATTTCGGAAAAAACTATGAGTGCGTTAGATATAGAAGATTTTGTAAAAAGTTTAGATAAATATGTACATCAAGATATTTTAAAACACTTAAAAAATCCAAATTATATGACTATCTTAGCCACGGCAGCACCTCAGATTTATGCCAAAAAAATTCAAGAGGTATATGCATTTAACTATGAAGTCTCCACCCCAGTTAGCTCTCAAACACCATGGAAAGAAAATTTAAAAGAAACAAAAAAGCAAAATGTCCTCAAATTACTTAAAGAAGAGCGTTTAAGTCTCAACATAGATATACTTTTTACTGACCATCATGACGACTTGCCTTTGATGAAGTATGCCAAAGAGACGTATTTGGTGGGTGCAAGTGAGAAGACGTTAAAAATACTCAAAGAAAAATCTCTTGACTTTGAGTCTCTCTAAAATCAACTATGCTTACTCATCATCTCTGTCCAAACATCTAACGCCAAACTCTGAGGAAGTACTACATCATCAAAATGAATGCGTTCTCCTTCTTTAACAGCTCTGATAAGCTTTGCATCAGCAAGTAAGCCTATAGGTACGTGATCTAGGTCATTGGCTATTTCAATCGCTGTTCCACGCACGGTAAAACTCCCAATCCCTTTGGTAATTATCTCTCCTACTTTTAAATCACGTTTGGCAAGTCCTGCTACAGAGAATCTTGGATTGGCACTGTTGTCCAAAAGTACCCCTCCTCCACTAAGCACACGTTTAATCGTTTTGATAATTTCTAAGTGACAAAGGTGATAGGTACGTTCTAATACATAATACGGTCCTTGACCTAGTTTATAATAACGCAAGGCATCTTGCTGTTCTTCATCATGCTCTACGATGAGAAATACCCCTGCTGGAAGGGTGGCTGAGAGTAAATAATCACTCACAGGATAGCCTAATGCTTTGGCTTTATCGGCTAAGACTGAGCCACCTTCTAGCATATCATCACAAGAGAGTTTGACTAAGCCTTCTTGAATAAGTCCTGCTCCTAAGCCATTGGCAACAAGTACTTGTTCAATAGATACCTTGGTACCATCAGTAAAAGAAGTCACCATCTCTAGGCTAAGATTAGATTTGTCTCCCCAATAGGTCATATCTTCTATCGTAGGACTTTCATTCAAGAAGCCCTTAATATTGGCATAGACCAAGGGTTTAAAACCCATCGCTAGGGCTTCTTCATGTAAGATAGCTTGAACCCCTGGTTGGTCACCTTCGGCTTCTGTGACCAAGCCTTTGTTGACAAAATAAGAACCTGTAGTTACATGAAACTCTGAGTTCATGGTCACCACAGGAATCGATGCTTTGACGATACGGTCAATCGTCTGCGTAGCATAAATAGCATCTCCACTACATTCTACAATAAGGTCTGAATGGGCTATCAAATCTTCCAAATCATTCGTCAGTAGCTTATTTTGCGTAAAATCCTTACGCTTTTCTAAATCTGAACGTGTCAAAATAGCTGAAATATCATAGGATTCATGTTGGGTCAATAACTTACTCAAACCACTAGCAATAAACCCTGAACCGATGATACCGATTTGATATTTTTTGTCAGGCTTTGTATCCATCACTAGCAATGCTTCTTGAAGAGAATCTCTCCAATAAGGAATCTCTATATGATACGCTTTTTTGATTTTTGATTTATCAAGTACACTATAGTAAGGACGTTTTGCTGGTCTAGGGTATTCTATAGTAGGAATAGGATTGACCTTACACTTTATCTCTGACAAGGCAAAGATAGCTTGTGCAAAATCATACCATGAACAGCTTCCTTCATTGCTATAATTATACGTTACTACCCCTGTAGCACTATCGGGACTAGCTGTATGATTGATGATTTGCAGAATCACTTGGGCTAAATCTTTGGCATAAGTCGGTGTACCGATTTGATCACATACCACAGAGATGGATTTCTTTTCTTTACCCAAGCGTAACATCGTATCGACAAAGTTATTTCCTGATACACTATACACCCATGACGTACGCAGAATAATACCTCCATGAGGATTAATACTTCGCATTGTATTTTCACCCTCTAGCTTGGAAGAGGCATACACACTTTGTGGATGGGTCTCATCTGCTTCTGTGTAAGGCGTTTGCTTCGTACCATCATAGACATAATCACTAGAAATATGCACCAATACAATCTGCTGTGCCAAAGCCACTTCTGCCAATACTTTTACAGCTGTTACATTGATACTATTGGCTAACTCTTCTTCTTCTTCAGCCATATCTACAGCAGTATAAGCAGCACAATTAATAATCGTATCAATACTATGTAACTTTACATAATCTTCTACTAAGGATTGATTACGAATATCCAAAGTATCTTTATCTGTGAAATAAAATTGAGTATCTAGCAAGGTATGGTCTTCTTGTGCTACCAAAGCTTGTAATGCTTGTCCTAGTTGTCCATTAGCACCTGTAATCAAAATATGTTTAGGCATAAAGGTTTTCTCCAAAGGTAAATAAATCGGCATTGGCTAAGTTAGGTTGCTTAGTATCTTTGTCTGAGAGTTTGAGTTCAGAAGCTTCTACCTGCCAATCGATACCTAAAGCATCATCGGAAAACAAAAGTCCCCTGTCATCTTGTGGCGCATAATAATTATCTACTTTGTAAGCGAAGATACCGTATCATCTTCAAGTACCACAAAGCCATGGGCAAAACCACGAGGGACAAAAAGTTGTCGCTTGTTCTCTTCACTCAACTCAACGGCTATATGCTCTCCAAAGGTAGGACTCCCTTCTCTAATATCTACAGCTACATCCAAAACACGCCCTTTAATTACACGTACCAATTTACTTTGGGCAGAAACCCCAAGCTGATAATGTAATCCTCTTAAGACCCCTCTTGAACTCTTTGATTCATTGTCTTGACAAAAGTGTACTTTAAAACCTAAAAAAATTTCAAATTTATCTTGACGAAAAGTTTCGATAAAGTATCCTCTCTCATCTCCATGGACTTGTGGGTCAATGATTACTACATCTTCTATTTTTGTTCTTGTATATGTCATTTTTTTCCTCTATTTTCTGTTTTATCAATAAATTTTCCGATAGCTTCGGAAACAAGGATACTCCCCTTGTCATTGAGATGGCTTCTATCTGCAAAGTATTCATCTCCTACATTTAATGCTTGTAAGACTATTAATTTTCCTTTTACCTGAGAAAAAACCTCTATGATTCTTTTATCAAAATATGACATCGCATCTTTTACGCCCTTTTTACTTTTATATAATCCATCACGATAAGGTTGATGTGCCAAATAAAACTCAATCCCCTTACGATTAGCTCTATCTGTCATACGTACGACAGCGTCAAAAGATTGAGAGTGCATAATACCCGGCTGAGGTAGCCTCCAACGATGTCCAATAATATCCTCGCCATAAATATGCAAAGGCACACTCCCCGTACTATCAAAACCTAAATACTCAAATTTATTCTTTTGTAAGTGTTTACTTTTCCACTCCCTTTGACGTTCTATACAAAACATAATATTTCTACAAGCACGAAAAAATATCAACCAAGTATCAATCATATTTAAATCCCCTCTCATATACTTTACCCAACGTTTAGTATCAAAATTTTGATACTTACGTGCATGAGGGAAATCTGAATATTGTGCTGAGTAGATAATACGTTTTAAGTTTGGAAAGGTATCGCTTAAATGTGTAAGCTGTTCTGACTGAAGTGCCGTAGCTTGATATACTGAAAAATTGACAACAGAATGTATTTGTGAAGAGACATTCTCTAGCACTTCTCCGTGAATATTATTCAGTCCAATAGAAGAACCTACTATCATAGTATCGACACTCTCTACATCAATGCTATCACGGACAAACTGTAGCTTGGCATCCAATGAAATACGGTCGGTAATAGGTAAGGGATAATGTTTAGAAAAGTAATACGCATACCCTATAGCCAATAGTATCAGCAGACTCATAAAGCTAAAAAGTATAGATAAGTATTGTTTACTCTGCACTATAATATTCCAAGATTTAAATTTTTAATTAAAATTATACCCTAATTTAGATATAATATTAGCTTATTAGGAGTGATAAAATGCAAAAATATTTATTCATATTTTTTATAGTGATAAGTTCTCTCAACTCCTCTCCCTTTATTGCAATGCAAAAGGCTTGTGACAATCAAGTAGCTACAGCCTGTTATGAGTTTGCTCTTTTATATGATGAAGGTATAGGAGTCCAAAAAGATACAGATAAAGCACAAAGCTATTATGTACAAGCATGTGATTATGGCTATACAAAAAGCTTGTCAACGGATAGAAGCCAAGCGTTTATGAAACTTTTCTTTTTTCTTCTCTTATCTTCGTACCTTAGTCATTAGAAGCAACATCCTACACGTATTATGCCTCTAGGAGATTCTATTACCTATGATGATGCCTATGCAGACTATCCCTCTGCTAGACCTGCGAATCTACGTTATGCCTATCGAAGCTACCTATGGTATCAACTACAAACTGCTCATTATAATGTTGATTTTGTAGGTTCTCGTTCAGCAGGAAGTGCGATTTTACCTGCTTTTGACCCAGATAATGAAGGATACCCAGGGTGGACGAGCAATGAACTGGCTGACATTACTTATACGTAAATTAATTGCCAATTCTCCTGATATTATTTTGTTACATATTGGGAGTAATGATTGGAGTGAGAGTATCAGTGGACTTAACCGAATATTGGCTGAAATCGCTAGGTATGAAATAAACTATCAACACCCTATCAAAGTAATATTAGCTCGTATTATCAATAGAAAAATCCATTATCCTTGGATAAGTAACTACAATAGAAATGTACAAAGTCTTGCCAACTCACGCATTAGAGCAGGAGATGATATTGTAGTCATCGATATGGAATATGGTGCAAGAATTAACTATGCTACAGAATTCCAAGACCCGACACATCCCAATGCTAGGGGCTATGAGAAAATGGCAAACGTATGGTTTAACACACTCAAAAATATACTGAAACCTATGCCTTCAGCACCAAGTGCCTTTGAATCAATATCTATAAAAAGTGATGGTGCCGTATTATCATGGAGTGATACCTCCAATAATGAGACAGGGTTTAGACTGTATCAAAATGCTATACTCCTTGCAACTCTACCTGCTAATAGTACACAATATACTGTTGAAGGACTACAAAGAGTAAGTACCTACGACTATACTCTTGTTGCGTACAACAATGAAGGGGAGTCCAATCCTGCTGCGCTTAGCTTAAGAACCAAAGATAATTATGGATGGCTTGTCCCTATCATTTATATAATACAGCAAAAAATATAAGCTATATTTTAGTAAAATAAAATATAATTACTTATTCAAATAACATTAAGGAGAGCTACCCAATATGAACATAAAATTCATTTATACCCTATTAATGGGATTATTTTTATTCCATACTTTTTTACAAGCTGAAATCCATAGAATCATGCCCTTAGGTGATTCCATCACTTATGATGACTTAAGGTCTGACTATGAATCTACTCCTAGACCTACAGGGATTAGAAAAGCCTATAGGGCTGACCTATGGTATATGCTAGAAGAAGCCAAAATATCTGTAGATTTTGTAGGAAGTCAAGTAGCAGGGCAAGATATTGTACCTCCTTTCGATGTAAATAATGAAGGGCATCCAGGTTGGACAAGTTATGATATTTCTAGCCGTGTCTATCAATTCTTATCTGCCAATCCTGCTGATACTATTTTATTACATATTGGAACCAATGACCGTAGTAGTTCAGTTGATGGTATCACTGCCATTTTGGATGATATTGACCGTTATGAAAGAGACAGTGGAACACACGTTAGGGTATTGGTTGCTATGATTATAGGGCGACTGAGTGTGAGTAATGTAGTCATTGATAACTTTAATGCCAATTTAACCCACCTTGTACAACAACGTATCCAACAAGGAGATATGCTCACCCTAGTGGATATGTATCAAGGAGCAGGACTCATTTCTGATGATTATGCTGACATCACACATCCCAATGCTTCTGGCTATCAAAAAATGGCTACTCTATGGTTCAATACACTCATACAACCCTACAATGTAGCCTTACATAGCTATCCTCAGAGTATTGTCTCATCTGAATATATTCAATCTGTTGTGGTTGATGAAAACACCAAATTGGTGACTTTTGTAACAAAAGTACCCGATTACGGCATTACATTTTAAGGATAATAGACTATGAAAAATATACTTACACTTACATCATTTACACTGATCTTACTTGGCTGTGGTGGTGGTTCGAGTTCAGGCTCGAACAAAACATTTTCAGGAGCTATCGTGGTCTCTGAAGTCTATACCGTTTTCCCAGGAGACAGTATTGTCAAGCACTCTGACCCTGCTATAATTAATATTATCCATAAAGAAGGACAAAGTGAATCTACTATAGAATTGATTGAAGGCAATGTCACTATCCTCCGTAAACCCTAAGTAGCCAAAAGCAAAGAAGCATCATGAAAAACTTTATAGCCAAAATTATTTTTATACTGCTAGATATTTTGATGATTATTCTTGCTGTGTATTTGGCATTTCTTTGCCGAGAAATGTTTGATACTTTAGAACCCCATACCATCGCTTACTATACCTATCTCACTTTTTATCCTCTTTATATTATTCTTATTGCACTCTTTGCCTATGAGGGTATTTATACCTTTCGCTATGATTTTTGGCATGAAAGTCGGCTCGTGATGAAAGTCATTATCTTGGCTATCGTATTGGTTTTTGCCTATTTGGCTATGACCAAATCCATTGAAAACTATTCAAGGCTTGTCATTGGTTTGTCTTTTATCTTTATGATGCTACTCATTCCTCTTTCAAAAAATATTGCTAAAAAAGTCCTTTATATACTTAAAGTATGGCAAAAGAAAGCCAAGATTTATGGAGATGACCCTTTCTTGACTGCTGAGATTTATGGTAATCCCTATTTGGGCTATGTCCAACCTAAGAAAGATGAAGGTTTTTCTACCATTTTTATCAATTCAAAGGGCAATAATTCAGAAAAACTCAAAAAAGTACTCGACTATCAAATGCAAAAAAAGCATGAAGTGATTTTCATCCCTATCATGGATGATTATGACCTCACGCACTCACATATCTATGAACTCTCCAATACACGTACCAATCTTATTGTCTATCGTAATCGCCTAAAAAGTGTCTATCGTCAAATGATTCAACACTCTTTTAATTATCTCTTAGCCCTTTTACTCTTGCCTCTACTGCTTCCTATCATTGCTATATTGGCTTTGTTAATCAAAAAAGAGTCTAAGGGAAATGTCTTTTTCGCACATATGCGTATTGGTAAAAATGGCAAAAAAATACCTACACTCAAGTTTAGAAGTATGTATGCTGATGCCCAAGAACGATTAGAGACATTACTCTTAGAAGATGAAGCTATCAAAGAAGAATGGGAAAAAAGTTTTAAACTCAAAAATGACCCAAGAGTTACCAAAATAGGCAAGTTTTTAAGAAAAACCTCCCTAGATGAACTCCCTCAAATCTTTAATGTCTTAAAAGGGCAGATGAACTTTGTAGGACCTAGACCCATTGTCCAAGAAGAACTTGATACCTACTATCAAGAACATAGTCAATACTATTTGATGGTCAAACCAGGTATCACAGGCTTATGGCAAGTCAGTGGTAGGAGTGATACGGACTATACCTTTAGGGTCAATACCGATAAATGGTATGTACTCAATTGGTCTTTATGGCTAGATATTGTTATCTTAATCAAAACCATCAAAGTCGTACTCAAACGTGATGGTGCCTATTAATGGTCTATGAGTGAAGCCACAAAAAGCCCTCTTTCTTGACCGTGATGGTATCATCAATATAGACTCAGGCTATGTACACACAAAAGCATATTTTGTATTTTCTAAGGGTATTTTTGACCTCTTAAAGCTATTTATCCAACAAGGCTATCTACTCTTTATCGTGACCAATCAATCAGGCATAGGACGAGGCTACTATACGCTCAAAGACTTTGAAATACTCACAGAGTGGATGATAAAGCAATTGGCTGACAAAGGAATAGAGATACAAAGTGTAATGCACTGCCCACACCTATCTAAAGACGCTTGTCACTGTAGAAAACCTCAAATAGGCATGATAGAAAGCATCTTAAAAAACTACAGCATAGACCTCAATCACTCTTGGCTCATAGGAGACAAACAAAGTGATATAGACTTAGCTAGAAATAGCCATATACTCTCACACTATTTATATAGGCCAAAGTCTCACAACACAAGCCCAATATCAGTTTGATTCTATTGCTTTATGTAGAGACTATTTGAGAAGTCCTGAATTTACTTATCAATGACAGTCTGAGTAATTGTAGCTAACAATACTAATTAATTTCTGCTAAAGATTCTACCATAAAGGTAAAGAAATCATTTTTACTAATTTTCTTTTTATAAATTGTTGTTCTATTTAAACTTTTGATAAAAAACTTTTCATATAATTTTGCAATATCTTTAACTTTTGTATCTTTTATAATAATGAGTTTTTTTATTTTTCTATAATAATATTGTTTTCCATCTTGACATTCCGAACTAATTTGTACAATAGCATGTACCTTATTTGTTCCCTCTTTCATTATGACGAAATCTCCCTCTTTCATACTATTAAAGAAATAATCTAATTTACCACTAGCCTTCTTTTTACCTGTTTTGAGTAATATATCTTCCCTATCTACCCTTGATAAACCTACAATAGCTGGATTATACCAACCCATACGTATTTCACTATTAGTTATACACTCTTGTGTTAAATCCTCTGTAGCATCTAAATATTTACTTGAAATAATCCATACATTCATCGCAATTTCCTTCTCTGTTATCATATTAGAAGAATTTAATTCATTCTCCACACTTGTTTCGATAATATTTCTACATAAACTTGTAACTTCAATATTATTATCTTTAGCTATATCGTTTAATTCCCCATAAATATTTTCTTTAATTTCTATGGAAAATACTATATCTTTCTCTTTTTCAATCTTAGATTTTTTGATTGCATCTTGTAACATAAATAGCTCCTTATTTTTCGATACAATAGTATTATAGCAGAAGATTAATTTGTATTTACTAAATATATATTTAAAATTACTAATTATTCACTATATTTATAAGTATCTAATCAAAACAAGCTATAATCCCTCGTACCCTTTTTGGTAAAGGGGGTAGTGTTTTAACTTTTTTCTATTTAGGGTTTGGGCTTGGCATTTATATGTGGGTGGTAAAAATCTAGGAAAAGGGTACATCATGGAATTTATTTCAGTACTGGCAATTATCATTTCTTTAGTGAAAGTCACTTTAATGTGGTTGAATTATAGAGATTGTAAGAAAGCCAAGAAGAACACAGACAAAGACTAAAGTCTAGTCTCACAAGACGATAGGAAGGTCATAGCTCCTATCGTTTCTGTGTACCCTTTCCATCATTGTACACAATAAACTTTAAATCTAAATAAAAGCACAAAACTACACCATTAATACTTCTGCTTATCATACAGATAATTGAGTCCTATCACAAAAGCTAGGGCATCTTTTTCTAACTCTACATCTTGGGCAATGGGTACTAAGCGTTTGTTGATATAGGCAAAGGTTTCTGCTTTGTGTCTAGGTCTTACTACGGCTACTTTGTTTCCTATTCGTAAGGCATAGTTTTCATTAAATTGCATTAAATTTACTTCCTTTTTATTATCTGAAAAGATAGACTTCCCCAAGATAGGATAGTTAAAATCTTTGCCTAGTAAGTCAAGGGCTGTTGCCAAAATATCTGGTTGTGAGACTAAGGTGTCATAGACTTTAGGCTCTACGCCTTCGGCGATAATCAAAGCAGGAATATGAAACATATCAATAGGTACTGCATCTTCACCATAGACTCTGATATTATGGTCAGCGATGACTACAAAGATAGTATCTTTATAATAAGGCAAGGTTTTGGCTTCTTCAAAAAACTGTCCCAAGGCATAGTCTGCGTATTGAATCGCATTTTCTACACAGTTTTCACCCTTGTTTATCTCTTCTATGCGTCCACTAGGTATATCAAAAGGACTATGATTGGACGAGCTGAACATCAAGGCCGCAAAAGGTGTACCCTCTTGATGCAAGGCAGAAAACCGTGCATTTCCTTTTTTGACCAAATCTTCGTCACTCACGCCCCATGTGGCTATATAGGCAGGATTTTCATAGTCTTTTTGTTCTACAATTTCATCAAATCCATTGCCTAAAAACCATGAACGCATATTGTCAAATCGTGCTTCTCCTCCATAGAGAAACATCGTATGATAGCCTAGAGGATTGAGTAAAGACGCAAAGGTAAAAAAGTCACTTTGTGATTTGCTACGTTTGACTACGCCTTTACCAGGGACTGCCAAGAACCCTGCTGTCACCCCTGCGATACCTCTGACGGAACGTGTACCATTAGAATAGGCTTCATTAAACCATAAAGATTCTTTTTGGAGTTTCAATAGTTCGGGGGTAATCCTAGGCGTAACAAACTGATACCCTAAACTCTCTTGCAAGAAAATCACTAAGTTCTTGGGTTTGGAGGTCTTGAAGTGTGTATTTTCACTGCGTATAAAAGGGCTAAGACTTTCTAAGTCATTGCCCTCTATGCCTAAGACTTTTTGCATACGTTGTAAGGCTTCTGCTTGAGACATTTTGCCATAGAGTTTGATGGCTTTAGTCGCATACTTTTTATTGGCATAGATAGCATATCCTACAGAGTATAAGGAGTTCTTCGTCACTTCATTGACAATACGATTGCTAGAATACATCGCATCAGAGATATTGGCAGGACGATGCCCAAAAGAAGAGCGAATACCGATAAACAGTACTAAGGCTAAAGGCAAGAACCATAAGACTCTCGTTTTAAATGGTGTTTCCAACCCAGCGATAAAATGCGTTTTATTCACACGCATAAAAAAGAAAATAAAAATACTAATCATAGAAAAAGCAATAAAAAGAGGGAGCTTAAAATCAGAGATTAGCATATGAAATACTTCTACAGGATATTCTAAATACACTACAAATTTAAAATTGGGTCGTACATCATATTGATTAAAAAAGGAAAGGGTAGCATTTTCCATATACACAAGTACCCCTAGTACCATAGCAAAATACCCACGCAAAAAGGTATTCATAAACCTAGCCAAAGACCTAGGACTAAAACTCAATAGTATCAGTGGAATACTTAAGAGTATGCTAGTGACCATCGTATCCATCTTCAAACCATAGAGGAAAGCTCATCCAAAGGGTGACTTTCGCATCAGCAAACCTCTCATACTGCCACACAAAAAGACTGAGTCTTCCTATGAAGAAA
>JAUZSQ010000076.1 GCA_030949325.1 Sulfurovum sp. | reverse complement strand
TTTGAACTTTGCAAAATATGCTCATTTTCATTTTGGCGAAGGTATTGACTATGTAGTAGTTTGCTTAATATTGGGTTGGTGGGGTTATTTAGGGGGTTACCTTTTTTTCTTACTCTTCTTCACACTTTTTATCTTTGATACAACCTTCTTTTTTGTCTCGCAACTATCTGTTGTGTACTTAGTGGATAGGTCTTTTCTTGTCTCTACGCTTATCAACGAAAGATTGAGAAATGCCAAACTTTTTATCACTTGATTTTGGATAGAAGAATAAAACCTATCTACCCCATAAGTATAGCTTCCCACTTTTGCTTACTACTACTTCATCTCCACCCAAAAGATAGATTGAACCCTTCTTTGTTAAATGCGTTTTGATAAACATCCAATTGATTTCTTCCCAATTTATCTTTGAATGAAAGAACCGTGTAATTGTCCGATAACTCCCTCCTTTTTCACTCCATCTAGTTCAATCCTAACATTGTGATTCTTCCTCGCATTGAGAGCAAGGCTTGGATGATTATTTCTAGTTGTTTATGCTTGTTTTTTGCAATTATAGGTGCGATACATCTTAAGAGTGTTATAATTTCTGTCATGGGATAACTTTTATGTTTTTTTGGTTTAAGATTATAGCAGTTATCTCATGACCTATCTTTATTTTTGGCTTTTGCTTTTTGGCTAAGGTATTGCTCTAAGAGTCTCTCTTTAAGTCTCTGCTTAAAAGGTTTGAGTTTCTCAGAAGCTTTTATCATCCAATTGGAGAGTGTAGTATCACTAAATGGAACCCCAAATCTATTTTTAAATATTTTGGCTTGTCTATACAGTGGCAATGCATCTTCAAACTTTTGTACAGCTATAGTTGCTAAGAATGAAGCAGTTACTTGTGTCTTTGGGAGTATGAATGGGGCTAATGCTGTGGTCACTGGTTTTTCTCCACATCTACAGCCATATACGAACCGAACATTTTCTATGACTTGGAACTTTGCAGGTACGATATCGTATTGTTCTGATATTATCTCTTTTACTCTATGCATTGTGTCACCACAACTACACACTTTCTCTTCATCACCTATATCGTGTTCTACTCTTACTCTTGGTAACTCTTTAGGTGGTGAAGTTCTTCCACCTTTCTTTCGTTTAAATGTTATTTCAATCTCTTCATCTTCTATTACTTCGATTGTCTCTTTAGTATCTTCGAACAGACTTGGTTGGTTAGGGTTTAGTTTTTCACTTTTGGAGGTAAATTGTTGGCGTATGAGGTAATCTATCTTTTCTTTTAGGTAATTTATTTCAATTTGTTGGGTTTGTATTCTTTTTCTTGACTACTATTCTCTTGGGCTTGATTTATAATGGTTTCTTGTAATTTTTCTATATTAATAAGCTCTGTTTTCATAGTGCTATTATAGCTAAAACTACTACTATACTTGGTTAGTAAATCACTTTTTTATGTGATGTTTTTACTGCTTTTAACTATGTAGTAGTTTGCTTAATATTGGGTTGGTGGGGTTATTTAGGGGGTTACGAAATTATTATAACATACTTCAATTACAAGTGGCTTGATGATATGATATTGTCCTACTAATCCTATACGGGGTTTGCGAGGGATATTTTTCTCCTACCGAGAGTCTAGTTAAGGGATAGTTAGCTTAGGATATCCCAATTAAATAATACTATAATTTTTATGATTATTATGTTGTGATATCCTAAAATATCTCCCTCAAAACACTATACTCTATAGGAATAAGGTAATCTTCTGTCTTGATAGGGGTATCCCATAGCTTGTGTTTGAGACCGAGCTTATAGAGGGTGTCTAGGGCTTTGAGTTGTAGGGGGGAGAGGGTGATGGAGTTGTCTGAGGCGTACATATCTAGGTATTTGGTCAGTAGCTCACTTGAAATGCGTACGAGCTTGTCTTTTTCTAGTTTATTGCACAGTTCGGCTTTTCTGTCATTGGCTACTTTGACACCATCTATGAGGATATTTTCTATGTCTATGGCACGGTTGAGTGGTATGCTTCTGCGAATTGCCATGCCACCTAGAGGTAGAGGGAGGTTACTTCCTGCGAGTTCTACCCAAATATCCCACAACTCTTTTTCGACTTCTAGGCGTTCATCGAAGTCCAAGATAGATTCATGAATGAGAACCCCAGCATCTACTTTACCAGAGACTACAGCGTCTTCAATTTCCAAGAAGTCCATATAGACAGGACGTGCCAAAGGATAATAAATCCTAAATAGCATGGCGTTGGTGGTATATTTACCTGAGAGGGCTACTTTGAAATTGCGTTTGAGTTTTTTGTCTTTGTGTCGTATGAGTTTAGGACCATAGCCTTCACCAAAACTCACGGCTGTACGAAGCAAGGCATATTCATCTTTGATGAGTGGATACATACCAAAAGAGATAGCCGAGACATCATACGTACCTTTGAGGGCTTCTACGTTGAGGGTTTCTATATCAAGTCCTATATTGCTAAAGCTATAGTCTTTGGTATCGACCCATCCAAATTTGATAGCAAAGTACATGAAAATATCATCAGCATCGGGGGAGTGGGCGAGTTGGATTGTGTGGGACATGAGCAACCTTATTATTTGTAAAGGTATTTTAGCATAAGACACTTATAGAAGAAAAATATGTCAATTTGACATATTTTTCTTTATTTTGCCAATATTTAGATAAGATGTATGATTAAGCATTTGAAGGAATCACTCATGGCAATGGACGCAAACAAACAAAAAGCACTTGATATGGCAATCAAACAAATAGACAAAACCTTTGGCAAAGGTACACTGATGAGACTAGGAGACAAAGCATTTGAACCTATCGAATCTATCTCTACAGGTTCACTAGGACTTGATATGGCATTGGGTATAGGAGGGATTCCTCGAGGGCGTGTGGTTGAAATCTATGGTCCAGAGTCTTCAGGTAAAACCACTTTAGCATTGCAAACCATTGCCTCAGCCCAAAAAGAAGATATGATTTGTGCCTTTATTGATGCCGAACATGCTCTTGATGTACTCTATGCCAAAAATTTAGGTGTGGATACGGACAATCTCTTGGTATCTCAACCAGACTTTGGAGAACAAGCCCTTGATGTCCTTGAAACACTTACCCGTTCGGGTGCTGTGGATTTAATTGTCGTGGATTCCGTGGCTGCACTTACGCCAAAAGCAGAGATAGAAGGAGATATGGGAGATACGCATGTAGGGCTTCAAGCCAGACTTATGTCCCAAGCACTTCGTAAACTCACAGCCATTTTACACAAGACCAATACGACGGTCATTTTCATCAATCAAATTCGTATGAAGATTGGTACGATGGGATATGGTTCTCCTGAGACTACTTCAGGGGGAATGCATTGAAGTTTTACTGTTCTGTGCGTATTGATGTAAGACGAATTGCTACACTCAAACAAGGTGAATCTAGTATCGGTAACCGTGTCAAAGCCAAAGTTGTCAAAAACAAAGTAGCCCCTCCATTTAGACAAGCAGAGTTTGATATTATGTTTGGAGAAGGTATTTCATTTGTAGGTGAACTCATAGATTATGGTGTCAAAATGGACATCGTAGATAAATCAGGAGCGTGGTTCTCCTATGGTTCAACCAAGCTAGGGCAGGGGAAAGAAAACGCCAAAATTACTATCAAAGAGAACCCAAAGATGATGGCAGAAATAGAAGCCAAAATCAAAGAAGCCCTAGGGTACGGAGAAAGTCTTAGTGTAGATGAGGGTGAAATAAAAGAGTAGTAGATTTACTCTTATTATTTAGGATATAAAATAACTCTGCTATCATATCTTTTTAGCTATACTCTTATATTATAATAAATGAGGAACTTTAGGAATGATGGCGATTATCAAAAATATAAAACAAGTATATTTTTCTGTAGGGGTATTGTGTTTACTGGTGTTCACACCAAACCTCTTGGCAGATAAAGACATAGCCTTTCATGATGTGGCATCTACTGTCATTATGAATTCACTGCAACCTGTCGAAGACAGAAGCTTTTTAAAGCAACTCTATAGGCAACTCTTCTTCATGCCTGTATGGGTCAAAGAAGAGGGCTTATCCGATTTTTCTAAGGATTTGTTTGCACATATAGAAAATGACCAAACACTGAGTACTTCTTCCAAGCTAAAACAAGATGTCCCCAAATTGAGGTACTATGCTTCGGAGGTATTTAGCAATCAAGACCTCTTAGTCAACAAAATTAAATTAGAATTTGAAATTGCCCAACTGTATAAAGGCTATGCTGATTATAAGCTTTATGGGAGTATTAACTGGGGGGCTTTTCAAGGTAGAATCTATAACCTCAAAGCCAAATCTATCAATGCCGAATGGGTGACCTATAAACCAAAATATAGTCCTATCTCTTTGATGGAACATGTGGGTCATGGGACGTACACTCACCGATATGTTTGAAGAAGCTGTACCCAAAGAGTATCATTATATAGAACTAGAAGCTTCTTTATACGAATACTTACAGCTCCAAGCCAATGGAGGATGGGAAGAAGTACCTTTTATTGGTAAATTACTCTTAAACAAAAAATATACCGTCGTGCCTGCCTTGAGGGATAGACTACGTATTAGTGGAGATTATCTCCCTTGTAAAAGTAGCGAGAATCAAACCTATGATAGCTGTGTGAATGATGCTGTGATACGTTTTCAGAAGCGTCATGGTCTTGTAGCCAAAGGGGTGGTAGGTAAAAACACGATGAAGGCTATGAATATACCTTTATCTGAGCGTATTGCACAAATACGTCTTAACCTTGACCGTATTAAGTGGCTGTATGAACGTAAGTCTAAAAGACATATTATTATCAATATCCCTAGTTTTACCCTCTTTTTTGAAGAAGATAAAAAGCTGATTCAAACGATGAAAGTCATTATAGGAAAGCCTAAAAATCCTACCCCTATCTTTTCTAACCTTGTCAAAACGATTGTACTAAATCCTCATTGGAATATACCTAAGAGTATTATCCAAAAAGAGATGATACCTAAGCTTTTACGCAATAAAAATGCAATGAAAAAAGAAGGTATTGAGATTTATACAGGCTGGGACAAAGATGCCAAAAAAATTAGTGGTAAATCTGTAGATTGGAGCAAGTACCGTTATAGCAAACATATGCCATATCGTTTTGCACAAGTCCCTGGTTATCGCAATGCCTTGGGTAAAGTGAAGTTTCTTTTTCCCAATCAATTTGCTGTATATATGCATGATACGCCTAACAAGAGATTGTTCAACCGTAATGTAAGGGCATTGTCCCATGGCTGTATTCGTTTGCACAAGCCTAGAGATTTACTGAAAACTTTTTCTACCTTTAATGACAGTGTCAATTATAGCAAATCACAAAAGATACTTAAAGGTAAGAAAAAAGCCTATTTAGCCTTGAAAAACAAAGTACCTGTAGATGTAGTGTATTTGACTGCTTATGTAGATTCTGCAGGGGTACTACAATTTAGAAATGATATTTATGGCTATGATGCCATGCAGTTAAAATCGTATAGAAAGTGGTAAAAGCTTTTGCTTATGCAATAGCACTCACTGGAAGTATTGCTACTGGAAAAAGTAGCGTCGCTAGACACTTCAGACTCTTAGGTTTTGAAGTGATTGACGCAGATACCCTAGGGCATGAGATACTCAATCAGCAACACCAATGCATTGCCACACTCTTTGGTCAAGCCTTGGTTACTGAGGGTAAAGTAGACAGGAAAGCCTTAGGGGCTATTATCTTTGATGATAAGTCTAAGCGAGAGCGTTTAGAAGCCTTACTTCATCCTCTCATTTATCAAGCCATTGAAGAGAGGGCTTTAGCCCTTGATAGTAAAAAGCAGGTTTATTTTGTAGATATTCCACTCTTTTTTGAAGGCAATCGCTATCCTATAGGCAAAGTCTTAGTCGTCTATACACCTCCTTCTGTACAGTTACAAAGATTGATGCAACGTGATAAGAGTAGCCAAGAAGAGGCTCAAAAACGCATAGACAGCCAAATAGCTATAGAAGAAAAAGTGAAAAATGCTGAGTACGTTATAGATAATAGTGGTACACTTAGAGACTTAGAAAAAAATTGTATAGAAATAAAACACACACTCTTGGGTGCTTTATCTTCTAAAGGAGAAAGAGAATGACACTCACCAAATATTCGGCCAATGGCAATGACTTTGTGATGTATATCGCCCAAGAAAAAGCAGACAGGTCAGCCCTAGCACGAACACTTTGTCACAGACAAAACGGTATTGGCGCAGATGGTCTAGTCGTGCTATTGCCACATAAGCATTATGATTTCCAATGGGAGTTTTATAATGCGGATGGAAGTACGGCTACCATGTGTGGAAATGCCTCTAGGGCAGTCGCACATTTCGCACATGAACAAGGTATCTCTAAAGGGGGTAAGGCTACCTTCTTGACAGGAGCAGGGATGATACGAGCGACTATCAATGGACTGTATGTCGTAAGTGACATGGTAGAACCCAAGATTGTACGCCAAGACATCGAAGCTTATGGCAAAAACTGGTGGTTGATTGATTCTGGTGTTCCTCATTTGGTCTGTATGACTGAGAATATACAAGACTTTGACCTTGGTGAAGCCAAGGCATTGAGAGATAGCTATGATTGTAATGTAGATATATGTAAAATCGAAAATGATATTTTGTATGTACGTACCTATGAGAGAGGGGTAGAAGATGAAACCTTGGCTTGTGGTACAGGGATTGTCGCGTGTTTTATTCGTAACCACAAAGAACAGAATATTGGCGATAAGATTAAAGTTATCCCCCAAAGTGGAGATGAGCTTTATGTCAATTACCACAAAGGTATTTATCAATTTGGTGGCAAGGTCACCCAAACATTTATAGCACAAACAGAGCTAGTAGAGGAGAAATAATGAAAAAAATAGTCATGGGTATATTGTTAACCATAGGATGTTCGATAGGAACGGTAGCAGATACTTTTGAAGAAGCTGTGGATGCGTATAATATAGACAATTATACAGAGGCTCTGCGAACCTTTTTAGCTCTAGCCAAGAAACATAATCTCTCTGCTGAGTATAATCTAGCCTTACTCTATGCCCAAGGATTAGGAGTGACAAGCGATAAAGAAGAAGCCTATAAATGGTATCTCAAAGCCTCGAATCAAGGTCATGCTATGGCACAATTTAACCTAGCCAAACTCTATGATAACGAAGTAGAAGACGTACGGGACAATGCCAAAGAAGCGAAGTATTGGTATGAACAAGCTATACACTCTGGCATCAAAGAAGCATACAACAATCTAGGGGTACTCTACTTTAAAGGCAAAGGTACAAGCCAAAGTGAAAAAAGGGCATGGGTACTTTTTACTAAAGGGGTAGCATTGGGAGAGGCAGAAGCGAAAGTAAATTTGGCGATACTCTATGCATGGGGTAAATCTACCACACATAATAAACTCAAAGCCCAACAATTATTGACCCAAGCTATAGCCCAAGGACAAAGTCAAGCCAAAGCCTATCTCAATCAGTTGTGTACAGAAAGTACATGGGTTTGTGAAGAGTAGGGTGTATATTTACTTTCTATTAACTTCACATAAACCTTTAATGAAAATATAAATACTAAGGCAGGAATATGAACGACCTAATACAAAAAGGTAAAGATAATAAATTATTTACTTTTAATGAAGATAATACATATATCGTAACCCCCATAATAACCCCACCAACCCCTAAGAAATCCTAACTACCCCATCATCACTTACATTCCAAGGTAACAACGCTTCAATATCTCTACCATCCCTTTGATAATAAGGAAACTCAGTCATAAGATACTTCAAATAGTGATATGGTTCCAATCCATTAGCCTTAGCAGTCTCTATAATAGTGTACCAAGTAGCGATAGCCTCAGCACCTTTAACAGATGTAGCAAATAACCAATTCTTCCTACCTAGTACCATAGGTCTTATATGGTTTTCTGCTCCATTGTTATCTATATTGAGTCTGCCGTCAGTCAAATATACCTTTAGTTTAGCAAATTGATTATTAAGATACACAAATGCTATAATGTACCCCATAACCAGCACCAAAAAAAGTAAATCATTATTCCAAAAAAGCAATAAAATGCTAAAATATAAATAATAAAGCAAGGGGTATAAAATGAGTAGAAAAAGAAAAACATATAGTGCAGAGTATAAAGCCAAATTAGTAGTGGAAGTTCTGAGAGAAGAAAGGACCCTCAATGAGATAGCCAGTAGTTATGAAGTTTTACCTAAGAGTCTCCAAAATTGGAAAAAGCAATTTTTAGAAAATGCTTCACTAGCATTTGATAAAAGTGCAGTGGTCAAAGAGTATAAAGAACAGATTGAAACTCTTGAAAGAGAGAAAGATGCAACTTCAAAAAAGCTGGGTGAAGTGATAGTAGAAAGAGACTTCGTCGTGGGAAAGCTAAAAAGCTCGGTATCCTCTAAAAGTAGAAAAGAACTACTGGAAACTGGGCTTGAAATATCCAAAAATACACAGCTAAAACTATTGAGTATTCCTAAGAGTTCAATCTATTATAAAGCAGTAGTACCATTCAGTAGTGATACAGGCACTAAGAGATACTCAATGTGATAGATAAAATCTATACAAAGTATCCCTATTATGGACATAGAAGCATACCTTTCTACACAACTAACTCAAAAGAAAAAGTGCTATTATACAAGTAAAAGAAAAGACATGAATAAAAGACTAAAAAAAGATATGAGAAATTAGTAAGAGGTGAGATGAATACAAAACATAAAAGCCAAAGTGGAATGAACCTAGTATTGGAGACAGATGGATGGAGTCAAGTCCAAGCGTCATGGCGATTTTATAATAATGAAGAAGTAACAATTCCCTCACTCAATGACCCAATCATAGAAGAAGTGGTAGAGCAAAGTAACAAAAGAGTAGGTAACTATACCTTGGTAGCCTATGATTGGTCACATTTGGACTATAAAAAGCATACAAAGAAACAGGAACTTGTGACTAAGAATAAGAAAGGGAATGCGAAACAAATAGGCGTATGATTTGCAAGGTTCATTGGCAATGGATGAGAAAGGAAATCCTTTGGGTGCCTTAGCCCAAAACTTGGCAACAAGTGAGAAGATATACTCCACTTATGATAGCAATATTGATACAAACTTAACGCATTTAGAGGAGTTGATTCAAAGAACTAAATACATACGAGAAAATTATAAGTTTGAAAAAGAGTTGGTTGATATTATTGACCGAGAAGGAGATAGTGTAGCCTTAATGAGAGAGTATGAAGCCAATGGTTGGTGCTATCTGATTCGAGCTAAATCAAATCACAAAGTTTACCTGCCTGACGAGGATAGAGAGGTAAAACAAGGAGATTTGGCAAAAGAATTAACGCTAGGAAGCTACCTTAAAACCATTAAATATAAAGTGGATAAAAAGATGCAAAAGGTGAAGATATTTGTCAATGAAATAGAGGTAAATATAAAAAGAGATGCCACCAAATCAGTACTTGACGAGGACGGTAAGCGAAAAACTATCTTCACAGCAGGAAAAAGTATTAAGGCAAGGTTTGTGGTGGAGAGATTGGTTGATGAAGACAATAATATTGTTGCCCAATGGATGCTTTTGAGCAATGTTCCCAAAGAGGTCACAGCCACAACTATTGGTACTTGGTATTATCATAGGTGGAAAATAGAAAGCTATTTCAAACTTTTAAAATCTTCTGGATTTAATCTTGAAAGTTGGCAACAAGAAAATCCAATGGCTCTGTTTAGAAGACTTCTTGTGGTCTCCTATGCTACATTGTTTGTTTGGAAGATTGAGCGTTCGGAAGAGAAAAATGCTCCTGCTGTTAGAAAGTTTTTAGTGCAACTCTCAGGACGACTTATTGAAAAGAACAAAGAATTTACAACACCTGCTTTACTATCAGGTCTTTGGGTTTTTATGAAGATGATGAATGTTTTAAAAATCTACGATGTTGAGGCTCTTTTTGCTTTTAAAGAGCAAATCGGGGATATGATGGGCATGGAACTTTGAGTTGTGTAGAAAGGTATATAAGCAGTGTACCATTCAGTAGTGATAGGTCAAGAGATACTCAATGTGATAGATAAAATCTATACAAAGTATCCCTATTATGGACATGAAGAGTGCATAAACTGTTAGGTAGATTTGGCTTTACCATCGGACGAAAAGAAGGTTAGGACTGCAATGAAGCTCATGGGTATCATCGCCTTATATCCGAAGCCTAAGACAACCATAGCCAATAAAGAGCATCAGAAATATCCATATTTATTGAAGGCATTTAAGAATGATAAAAATCAAGTGGTTATTGATAAACCCAATCAAGTTTGGAGTACCGATATTACCTATATCAAATTGGACAAAGGCTTTGTCTATTTGGTCAGCAGTCATTGATTGGAACACCAAAAGATACTCTCTTGGAAGCTCTCAAATACGATGGATGTATCACTCACAACTGGGGTACTGAAAGAAGCCTTGGAGAAGTATGATAAACCTGAGATATTTAACACAGACCAAGGTTCTCAATATACAGCAAAAGAGCATATTCAAATATTAGTTGATAACAATATTTCTATTTCAATGGATGGAAAAGGAAGAGCGACTGACAATATTGTAATTGAACGATTTTGGAGGTCACTTAAATATGAAGATGTTTATCCTCAAAGCTACTCGACCATCAAAGAAGCTAGAACAGGGATAGGAAAGTATATCAATATTTACAACACAGAAAGACTTCATCAAACTTTGGACTATGCTACTCCTGATGAAATGTATTTTAAAGGGGTGAATAATCAGGTATTTCAGAGTAGGGAAATGTTACTAGATGTAGCATCCTGAGGTGGAATAAGGAATTGGATTTTATTGGTCTTGACTTTGGGGTACATTTTACTCTTCATCACCTATATCGTGTTCTACTCTTACTCTTGGTAACTCTGTTAGGTGGTGAAGTTCTTCCACCTTTCTTCTGTTTAGAATGTTATTTCAATCTCTTCATCTTCTATTACTAGATTGTCTCCTTTAGTATCTTCGAACACAGACTTGTGTTGATCAGGGTTTAGTTTACTCACTTTGGAGGTAAATTGTTGGCGTATGAGGTAATCTATCTTTTCTTCTTACGGTAATTTATCTCACATTTGTTGGGTTTGTATTCTTTTGCTTTCTTGACTACTATTCTCTTGGGTTTGATCATACATGGTTTCTTATAACTTTTCTATATTACTAAGCTCTGTTTTCATAGTGCTATTATAGCTAAGTTCACTACTATACTTGGTTAGTAAATCACTTTTTATGTGATGTTTTTATCATGCTTTCAACTATGTAGTAGTTTGCTTAATATTGGGTTGGTGGGGTTATTTAGGGGTTGCCATAAAACAGATAGAATCTATCAACTATGTCAAGAGGGTTATCAACCTAAATTAATACAAACCGATGCTATGATGATAAGTAAAATACAGTATATTCATCAAAATCCCGTAAAAAGAGGTTATGTCGATGAGGCAATGCATTGGAGATATTCTAGTGCTAGGGATTATGAGGGAGTTAATGGATTAATTGAGGTGGAAAGATTTTGGTAGTTTAGACTCTCGTATGCAACAAGAGATGTGCTTTTGGACTCGTTCCCATCGCTCCTGCGTGGGAATGCATACGAGAGTTAATTGAACTGACTATATGCATTCCCACCGAGACTGGATGTGAACAGGTAGTAGGTTCGCCAAATCTTAGCTTGTATGTTTATGCATACCTCTTCTACACAACTAACTCAAAAGAAAAAAGTGCTATTATACAAGTAAAAGAAAAGACATGAATCAAAGACTAAAAAAGATATGAGAAGTTAGTAAGAGGTGAGATGAATACAAAACATAAAAGCCAAAGTGGAATGAACCTAGTATTGGAGACAGATGGATGGAGTCAAGTCCAAGCGTCATGGCGATTTTATAATAATGAAGAAGTAACAATTCCCTCACTCAATGACCCCATCATAGAAGAAGTGGTAGAGCAAAGTAATAAAAGAGTAGGTAACTATACCTTGGTAGCCTATGATTGGTCACATTTGGACTATAAAAAGCATACAAAGAAACAGGAACTTGTGACTAAGAATAAGAAAGGGAATGCGAAACAAATAGGCTATGATTTGCAAGGTTCATTGGCAATGGATGAGAAAGGAAATCCTTTGGGTGCCTTAGCCCAAAACTTAGCAACAAGTGAGAAGATATACTCCACTTATGATAGCAATATTGATACAAACTTAACGCATTTAGAGGAGTTGGTTCAAAGAACTAAATACATACGAGAAAATTATAAGTTTGAAAAAGAGTTGGTTGATATTATTGACAGAGAAGGAGATAGTGTAGCCTTAATGAGAGAGTATGAAGCCAATGGTTGGTGCTATCTGATTCGAGCTAAATCAAATCACAAAGTTTACCTGCCTGACGAGGATAGAGAGGTAAAACAAGGAGATTTGGCAAAAGAATTAACGCTAGGAAGCTACCTTAAAACCATTAAATATAAAGTGGATAAAAAGATGCAAAAGGTGAAGATATTTGTCAATGAAATAGAAGTGAATATACGAAGAGATGCCACCAAATCAGTACTTGACGAGGACGGTAAGCGAAAAACTATCTTCACAGCAGGAGAGAGTATTAAGGCAAGGTTTGTGGTGGAGAGATTGGTTGATGAAGACAATAATATTGTTGCCCAATGGATGCTTTTGAGCAATGTTCCCAAAGAGGTCACAGCCACAACTATTGGTACTTGGTATTATCATAGATGGAAAATAGAAAGCTATTTCAAACTTCTAAAATCTTCTGGATTTAATCTTGAAAGTTGGCAACAAGAAACTCCAATGGCTCTGTTTAGAAGACTTCTTGTGGTCTCCTATGCTACATTGTTTGTTTGGAAGATTGAGCGTTCGGAAGAAAAAATGCTCCTGCTGTTAGAAAGTTTTTAGTGCAACTCTCAGGACGACTTATTGAAAAGAACAAAGAATTTACAACACCTGCTTTACTATCAGGTCTTTGGGTTTTTATGAAGATGATGAATGTTTTAAAAATCTACGATGTTGAGGCTCTTTTTGCTTTTAAAGAGCAAATCGGGGATATGATGGGCATGGAACTTTGAGTTGTGTAGAAAGGTATGCTTTATATGTGGTTTTTGCGAGAGGGTAATAGTATGACAAGGTAAGTATAAAGTGTAAAGCATCACTTTATACTTTGGTATTCAATTACTAAAGGAGTATAAAATGAATACACCATCAACGGCGTTTATTTGGGCATCATGGATTGCACTTGCTACAGGATTTTTAGGTTTTATCATAGGGCTACTGTATGCCAATATGGAATTAAATGAAAAAGGGTATTATCTATCTGTATTGTTTTATGGCTTATTCTCAGCTGTTTCTTTACAAAAAACCCTTAGAGATAAAATGGAAAATATCCCCGTATCGCATATCTATTTTTTGATTTGTTGGTTTTCTTTTCTTTTTGCTATATTGTTATTGAGTATTGGTTTATGGAATGCTTCTTTACTTTTTGCTGAAAAAGGATTTTATTTAATGTCTTTCTTTTTAAGCCTTTATGCTTCTATTTCGGTACAAAAAAATATTAGAGATATACGGCATCCTCCCAAACAACTACACACTTCCCAATAAATTCAATAAAAATTAGCATAAATGAAAGAAAAGAAGTAAAATAAGAGACTCACTCAACAAAAGCAATGTATTGAGTGAAATAAATACCGTAAGAGGTAAAAAAGATGATACTAAAAAAAACTTTATAGAACTCTTAAACTACTACGCAATCAAGTATGCAAGAAGAGCTGATTTAACGCCAGAAATAAGATTAGATATTTCCTATCAAGCATATGAAGCACAAAAAGCAAAAGAGTATGGAGCTATCACAGAATTAGCTATAGAGTACAACATTTCTAGGAGATTTGTCTATATGCTCATAGAGAGATTACAACGTTTACTCCCTTTGGTATTTACTACATATCAAACAATGAAGAAACTCAGTAAAAAAGAAATCTTTTCAAAGATATTAAGCTACAGATTTGAAGGAGCTTCTAGTCTTGGAGCTATCTCTACAATGATGAAGCGTGAGAAGTTGGATTATTCTGGTGCTAGTACTATCGGTAGAAGTTTATCAGCGATGGGTGCATTAATCCCAAGTATAGAATCCATACCTATGGATAAAAGCTTTCAAATCACAGCGCTTCTTGATGAGATATTTATAGGTTCAACTCCGATTCTTATAATGGTTGAGCCTAAAAGTACCGCGATACTCAATATACAATTGGCTGAGGATAGAAGTGCTAAGACTTGGTCAAAACATATTAACTATTTGACATCTAACCGAGATATAGAAATCAATAATACAGTAAGTGACCAAGGAACAGGATTACTTACAGGAATCAAAGATAGCTTGATTGGGGTTCACCGACAGCCTGATACATTTCATGCCCTCTCCCATAGATTAGGTGACTTTGTACGGATATTTAGGGCAAAGGCTTATGGCTCTATAGCAAGTGAATACGAGCGTGAAGAGGTATGTTTATCCAGAATAAGCCAAAAAGTATTTGATGAAAAGCAAAGCTATACGATGAGGCTTGTGTGAAGACAATTGAAGCGATTGAATTGTATGAAAACTTTAGCTATTTATA
>JAUZSQ010000075.1 GCA_030949325.1 Sulfurovum sp. | reverse complement strand
ATATCCAAACAAGAATTTATCAAATGGAAATGTCCCATCGTAAATTTTCTGATACTCTCAATGTTGTGATTATCCAAAAGAGAAATTTAAGCACAGGTAAAATCTCTCATGTGAATCTCTTTTCTACCGATGTAACATTGGATTATGAAAAGGTTATTGATTACTATTCACTTCGCCTTTCAGATTGAATTTGTCTTTAGAGATGCCAAGCAGTATTGGGGAATGGAGGATTCTATGAACATTAAGAAAATACCTATCCATAATTGGGCAAATCTCTCTACTTTTATGGTCAATTTCCCTCATGGATTACGCCAAAATTCTGATATGAATGAGATGAGTATTCTTGACCTTAAAGCCCACTACCACGGGCTTAAATACGTCAAAGAGGTATTTAAATTGCTTCCCCATTTAGCTAACGAGTATTTAATTCAGAAGGTATCCATTAAGATTGCGAATTTAGGGGCGATTCACTCTCGTGAGAGGGTGGCTTAGAGGGGGTTTTTGGCTAAGGTATTGAGATAGAGTATCTATTTTTATCTTTTTTACAATTTATTTTATGAAGTCTTACTCTTTTGTCTTGTGGATTTTCTATAAATATGCGTTCACTCTCTTCGATAAGGTCTTTTAAAAGGATATTTTTGCGTAGAAGCTTTGATTTGTCTCGTGTATAACTGTTTTCTTTGATTATTTGCATTGATGTTCTAGCCTATAATCACTGATTGCTCCACTGATTCTAAATTGTATGAGCGTAATAATATCTAAAGCCTTATCTACTTTTTGAGCAATATTTGTTGTGAGTGCCAAATCTTCTATGTTTTCTAAATACTCTTCTAACTGCTCTAAATATTCTAAAAAATTATCATATTGATTAATCTCTTGCTCTTCACTTATCAAAAAGTTTTTCTCTTGTAAAGGAGAGAAATCTATGATAATAGCATCGACTTTTTTATCTATATCTGATAATTTATATTTCTCAATAAAGTTTTTAATCATCATAATTAAATTATCAAATAATTTTATATCCATATTAGTATTTTGAAGCTCTATAGTTTGCATTTTAACTCCTTTATGATAGGATATGATTATAGCATATTTCAAATATTATTTATCCTTTCAAACGATAATCCAAAAGAGGAGAATCTCTTTGTAAAAATTCTAATAATATCATCGTAGAGCCACTCGGAGTGCTATTTTCAACGCACCTTACAGTTGTCTATTTCTCTTATACTTCACAGGTTTATCTACAATCATTTCCATCAATTGGATTTCTATATCTCCTGTACTTTCGACGTTAAGCTCAAGTATGCCAGAGTTTTGATGTCCTTTGAGTAGTAAAAGTTTGAGAAGGCGTTTGGCTATGGCTTCGGCTGTATCAATGAGTGTGATGTTTGGATGCATAATCTCTTTGATAATATGTCCTACAAGAGGATAATGTGTACAGCCAAGTACAATGGTATCTACATGATGGGCTTTCATAGGCAAAAGCCAATGTGTTAATAATGACTTTATCTTAGGTGTCGAGATAACACCTTTTTCTATCTCTTCTACCAGTCCCCCACATGCCTGTTCCAAAAAATAGACTTCGTTCTCTTGTGAAAGACGCTCTACTAAGGCATGATATTTTTTGCCTTGTAACGTAGCAGGGGTTGCGAGTACTCCGATATTGCCTGTTTTACTCTGAGTAATAGCAGGTTTGAGTCCTGGTTCTGTACCAATAATAATGAGTGAAGGATACTTTTGGCGTAAGGATTCAATGGCAAAAGAAGTGGCCGTATTACAAGCCAAGATAAGTGCATCAATCTGATACGTTTCGATTAGATAATGGCTAATATCCAAAGAGTATTGGAGGATTTGTGCAGAGGTTTTGTCTCCATAGGGAGCATTTTGGGTATCGGCTAGATAAAATATATGGGCATTTTGGATATGTGATTGTAGTGCTTTGACCACGGTCAAACCACCCAATCCAGAATCAAAAACCCCTATATTCATATCCTACTTCCTCAAAGGACTAAGCACCCTCATTCATAATAGAAAGAAACTCTTCATTAGATTTGGTTTTCATCATTTTGGAGAAAAGGAATTTAAGCCCTTCTACCTCTTCCATATTTTGCATGGCATTACGCAAGGCATATACTTTTTGAAGTGTCAAGGTATTGACCATGAGTTCTTCTTTTCTTGTCCCTGATTTGGTGACATCTATGGCAGGATAAATACGTCTTTCTGAAACATGACGGCTTAGAATCACTTCTGAGTTTCCTGTACCTTTAAACTCTTCAAAGATGACTTCATCCATGCGTGAACCTGTATCAATGAGAGCTGTAGCAATAATAGTCAAACTTCCACCCTCTTCGATATTTCTAGCTGCTCCAAAAAATCTTTTGGGTTTATGTAAGGCATTGGCATCGACTCCACCAGAGAGTACTTTACCAGAACTAGGTGTCACCGTATTGTACGCACGAGCGAGTCTCGTGATAGAATCGAGTAAAATAATCACATCGTGACCCATTTCTACACGTCTTTTGGCTTTTTCGATGACCATTTCTGCTGTACGCACATGATTTTGTGCAGGTAAATCAAAGGTAGAAGCATAGACTTCACCTTTGACCGAACGTTGCATATCTGTGACTTCTTCTGGTCTCTCATCTACGAGTAATACCATCAAAAAAGCATCAGGATTGTTATGTGTAATCCCATGGGCTAATTCTTTGAGGAGTTCTGTTTTACCTGTACGAGGAGGGGCTACAACTAAGGCTCTTTGCCCTTTTCCAATAGGCGAGAACAAGTCTAATACACGTCCTGTCATCTTCATTGGGCTGTATTCCATTTTGAGTTGTTCCATCGCATACAGTGGAGTAAGGTTATCAAAAAGAGGACGTTGTTTTGATTTATCAGGAGCTACATAATTAATCGCTTCTATTTTAAGCAGTGCATAATATTTCTCTTGGTCTTTGGGTGCGCGTACTTGACCTGTAACGATGTCACCATTTCTTAGTGCAAAACGTTTGACTTGCGTACCAGATACGTAGGTATCGTTACTAGAGTTTGAGAAGTTTCCATCAATAGAGCGTAAGAAACCATACCCATCGTTCATAATCTCTAAGATACCCGTATAAAGGATGAATCCACCTGCTGTAACTTGGGCTTTTAAGATTTCAAAAATCAAATCTTTCCGTGGAAATTCATTGGGGTTTTCAACTTTCATCTTTTTGGCTATTTCAACAAGTTCGGTAAGGGGAAGTTGCTGTAAGTCTTCAATCTTGTGTCCATTGACAGGTACGTGTGTTCTATTTTTTCTATGGGGAGTATTTCCATTAGAAGCTTTTTTATTATCGCTCATATTTCCTCTTGTATTTGGATAGGGATTGGTGAAGATTATTACATTAAAATATAATATTTTGATGTTGTAGTGTTGCTATTATATTCCTTTTTAGCTGAAAAGTCAAAGCAATGCCATGTATAATATCGAAGGATAGGTCGTAACACCCATAAAAAAGAACCATTTAGAGAGTTTCATCGCCAATATTTCATGCATATCAGATGAAACTTCGCCTTGTACAAACACTTTTCGGATAAAGGTGATTTTGTAAAATAAATCAACTATCTTTAATACCAACAGAAAAATCATACTCAAATTTAAAACGTCTGTCAGCATACTAATATACCAATACCTTAGCCAAAAAGCAAAGCCAAAAATAAAGAGAGGTCATGAGATAACTGCTATAATCTTAAACCAAAAAAACATAAAGTTATCCCATGACAGAAATTATAACACTCTTAAGATGTATCGCACCTATAATTGCAAAAAAAAGCATAAACAACTCGAAATAATTATCCAAGCCTTACTATCCAATGCCGAGGAAGAATCACAATGTTAGGGATTGAAGCAGATGGAGTGAAAAAGGAGGGATTATCGGACAATTACACGTCTTTTTCATTCAAAGATAAGTGGGGAAGAAATCAATTGGATGTTTATCAAAACGCACTTTAACAAGAAGGGTTCAATCTATCTTTGGGGTGGAGATGAAGTAGTAGTAAGCAAAAGTGGGAAGCATACTTATGGGTAGAAACGGTTTTATTCTTCTATCCAAAAATCAAGTGATAAAAGTTTGGCATTTCTCAATCTTTCCTTGATAAGTGTAGAAACAAGAAAAGCCTATCCACTAAGTACACAACAAATAGTGCGAGACAAAAAAGAAGGTTGTATCAAAGATAAAAGTGTAAAGAAGAGTAAGAAAAAGAAGCATGGTAAAGTTGGAAGACCTAAAGGAAGTGGGAATCAAGATAAAAAGATATTGAACTTTCTCCCTATCTTAAATTTGTCCAAGGAGTCCGTAAATAAGGCACTTAAACGGATTGACAAGCATATTGATATTGTTTATTTTTGTCTTTGATGGAGCATTTGGAAATAATCCTGCTGTACAAATGGTGAGGCAATGTGGATTACATATCATTTCTAAACTTCAAAAAACTCTGCACTGCTATTTCCTTATAGTGGAGAGTATGCAGGAAGAGGATCTCTAGGAAATATGGAGATGCTATTGACTATGATAATCTTCCAGAACCCTATCTAAAATCAGATACCATAGACGAAGATAAGAATATCCAAACAAGAATTTATCAAATGGAAATGCTACATCGTAAGTTTGCAGATAGGCTCAATGTTGTGATTATTCAAAAGATAAATTTAAGCACAGGTAAAATTGCTCATGTAAATCTCTTCTCTACAGATTTGACATTGGACTATGAAAAGATTATTGATTACTATTCACTTCGCTTTCAGATTGAATTTGTCTTTAGAGATGCCAAGCAGTATTGGGGAATGGAGGATTCTATGAACATTAAGAAAATACCTATCCATAATTGGGCAAATCTCTACTTTTATGGTCAATTTCTCTCATGGATTACGCCAAAATTCTGATATGAATGAGATGAGTATTCTTGACCTTAAAGCCCACTACCACGGGCTTAAATACGTCAAGAGGTATTTAAAATTGCTTCCCCATTTAGCTAACGAGTATTTAATTCAGAAGGTATCCATTAAGATTGCGAATTTAGGGGCGATTCACTCTCGTGAGGAGGGTGTCTTAGGGAGTGTTTTTGGCTAAGGTATTGATATCCAGTATGACATAAAAAGAAGGATGCATCAACAAAAAGAAAAATATACTTTTTTGATAATAGCCATACAAATGTTCCAAAACACCCAAGAGTGTAGAAGCACGTTGCATCAAGGCTTCAAACAATTCTGCTAATACCAATAATAAGATTAAAATATATACATTTTCCATAACGAAATTCTACTCTTTTTACCTAAAACAAACCTCCACTTTAGCTAGAATATACTATCATCTCTAGCAAAAAGCCAAGGAAGATGATTGAAAGAACCTACTTGTAGCCATTGTCATCTTCATTTTTCTGAAGAAGTGATGATATCTGAAGCCTCACACTATTTTTGCTGTCATGGCTGTCAAGGCGTATTTCATCTTCTTAACAATGAGGGCTTAGACACTTTTTACGACAAATTAGGAGAGACTACGCTTCAACCTGCCCTAGACACATCATGATGATTTGGCAAAGTTTGACCTAGAAGGCTTCAAAAATAAGTATATTTCTGTAGATGATGATGGACTCAACAAAATCCACCTCATCATCGAAGGGATTCATTGTTCTGCTTGTGTATGGCTCAATGAAAAAGTACTTCACAACACAGAGGGTATCTTGGAAGCTTCTATTAATTATAGTAACCATAAAGCCAAAATCGTGTGGGACGAAGAAGAAGTCAAGCTTTCACATATTATAGAGACTATACGTTCTATTGGATACAACGCTTACGCCTATGACCCCAAATTACAAGAAGAACGAGCCATGGCTACACGCAAAACCTATTATTCTCGTATCTTAGTCGCTGTCTTTGGGGCTATGAATATCATGTGGTTGGCTGTGGCACATTATGCAGGGTATTTTTCTGGTATAGAACAATCCTTCAAAGATATACTCAACGTTGCCCAATTTGTCCTCGCTACACCTGTGATTTTTTACTCTGGATGGATATTTTTTAGAGGGGCCTATTATGGATATAAAAATAATACTGTCAATATGGATACCCTCGTAGCCTCTGGTGCAATGTCTGCGTATCTTTATTCTATCTATGCGATGATTAGCCAAAGGGGCGAAGTCTATTTTGATTCTGTGGTGATGATTATCACTTTTGTATTGGTGGGGAAATACCTTGAAGTATTGAGCAAGAAACACGCCGTCGATACCCTAGATAGTCTCATGGGAAGTACCCCTAGCGAAGTCACTGTACTCACAGATGGCGATAAATCTCTAGTTTCTATAGAAAATGTCAAGATAGGCGACCTCATAGAACTCAAATCTGGTGAAAAGGTAGTCATAGACGGCATAGTCATCCAAGGAGAAGGCTCTTTTGATGAAAGTTCACTCACAGGAGAAAATGAGCCTATCTACAAACGTGTAGGTGATAGTATCATCAGTGGGTCACAGTGCTTGGATTCTCTCTTACATTATGAAGCAACAAAAGATGTATCTGATTCTATGCTTACTTCCATCGTCTCACTTACTCGAAGACTCTATGAGCAAAAAACCTCAGATAGAACAACTGGCGAACAAAATATCAGGCTATTTTTCTAGCGTAATACTCATCATCGCCTTACTTACTTTTCTAGGATGGTATCTCTTTGTAGATAGTTTTGAGATAGCTTTAATAGTAGGGATTTCTGTCGTTGTCATCGCTTGTCCTTGTGCCTTGGGCTTGGCAACACCGATGGCTACACTTGTAGGTATTGGGATTTCGGCAAAAAAAGGTATCTTGTTTAAGGAAGCTTCCTTTTTGGAGACCATGGCAAAGGCTGATATACTAGCCCTAGACAAAACAGGCACGATTACGCAGGGCAAACCCTCAGTAGTCCATGCTACAATGCATCACACATTTGACCCTTCTTTACTCTATGCCTTGGTTTCTACCTCCAATCACCCTATCTCCAAAGGTATCCAAGCTTATATACATACACAATATGAGGATATACAGAGAGCTACATTTAGAAGAGATAAAAAGCATACAAGCCAAAGGCATACAAAGCGCTCTATCAAAACCAACATCTCTTAGCTGGTAATGCTTCTTTACTTTTAGAGTTAGGCATACAAGTCAAAGAGGATTCTACACATGCTCTTTTCTTCTTTTGTATCGATGGAAAGCTCATGGCTCAATTTGAACTCACAGATACCATAAGAGAAGGAGCCAAAGAAGCTATACGCAATATACAAGCCTTGGGGATAAAAGTCGTCATGCTCACAGGCGACCATGCACAAAGTGCCAAAAAAGTAGCCCAAGCAGTAGGTATCACAGAGATTTATAGTAAACTCCTACCCCAAGACAAAGCCTCTAAAATAAAAGAATACCATCAAGCAGGGCATAAAGTGGTGATGGTAGGAGATGGTATCAATGATACCCTTGCCCTTGCCTCAGCAGATATTGCCATTGCTATGGGTCAAGGGGCTGATATTGCTATCTCTGTGAGTGATATTGTACTCCTAGATGAAAAGCCATTGAGTCTCTATGACGCATTTAAACTCTCACGCCGTACCTTTAGGGCTATCAAAGAAAATCTAGGCTTTTCTTTGTTGTATAATATGATTGCTCTACCACTGGCTGTCTTTGGCTTCGTCAATCCTCTAGTCGCTGCTCTTTCTATGAGTCTTAGCTCTTTGCTGGTCGTAGCAAATTCACTGCGTATTAAAAATTTGAAATTAAAGGATGTACATGAGTGAAGGTATAGTCATCATGATGATTGCTGTTTCTACTTTTTTGGGGGCTATTGGATTACTAGCACTACTTTGGGCTGTAAGAACGGGTCAATTTGATGACCATAGTAAATTTATAGATGCTGTGCGTCATGATAATGAAGAAGATTTACAAGATGCTGTCATGATGCAAAAGAAACGTGAAGCCTATAAAAAGAAAAAAGAAAAAAATTATAGACCTCTTGATTAAAATCTTACTTTTTACTGCTATAATTCTAATTATAAATAAAGGGAATAAAATATGGCTATTTTAGTGACAGGTGGGGCTGGATATATTGGGTCACATACGGTAATACTTCTCAAAGAAATGGGTCATGATATTGTCATCTTTGACAATCTTAGCAATGCCTCCAAAGAAGCGATTGTCCGTGTGGAACGTATTGTAGGGGAGTCTATCCCTTTTATAGAAGGTGATATTAGAAACAAAGACGAGTTATCCTCAGTATTTGAACACTATAAGATTGATGCTGTGATGCATTTTGCAGGACTCAAAGCTGTAGGAGAGTCTGTCTCAAAGCCTCTAAAGTATTACGACAATAATATTGTAGGTACGATTACGCTTTGTGAAGTGATGGCAAAATACCAATGCAAATCTATCGTCTTTTCTTCTTCTGCTACGGTGTATGGTGACCCTCATACCTCACCTATCAAAGAAAACTTTCCTACCTCTGCTACCAACCCTTATGGAAGAAGCAAACTTTTTATAGAAGAGATACTTAGAGACCTCTATATATCTGATAATTCTTGGAACATTGTTTTATTACGTTATTTTAATCCCGTGGGTGCGCATCCTAGTGGGACTATCGGAGAAGACCCTTTGGGATTACCCAATAATCTCATGCCTTATATCGCACAAACAGCTGTAGGCAAATTAGCGACGCTTCATATCTTTGGCGATGACTATGATACGATTGATGGCACAGGGGTTCGTGACTATATACATGTGATGGATTTAGCACAAGGTCATGTTAAAGCCATAGAAAAAATATCAAGTTTTACAGAAGTGATGACGATTAACTTAGGAACAGGGAATGGCTATTCAGTACTAGAAATGGTAGAGAACTTTGAAAAAGCCTCAGGCAGAAAAGTCCCTTATACTATCACTCCTAGACGTGCAGGAGATATCGCTACTTGTTACGCAGACCCTAGCTATGCCAAAGAGATATTAGATTGGGAAGCAAAAAGAGATGTCTATACTATGTGTGAAGACAGTTGGCGATGGCAATCAAATAATCCAAATGGATACAAGGAAGAAGTATGATACAAAAAAGTATATTTAGAGAATATGACATTAGAGGGATTTATGAAAAAGAGCTTCATGAGACTTCGGTAAAGCTCATTGGATACTTCTTGGGGCAGAAGATTCAAGCCCAAAGTAATGGTAAAAAAATTGTCTCTATCGGCTATGATGCACGTTCTCACTCTCCCATTTTGCGAGATTATCTCACTTCTGGACTCAATAAGGCAGGATGTACGGTACTTGATATGGGTATGGTTGCCACTCCTGTGAATTATTATTCTAACTATATAGAGATTGACGGGATGCGTACGGATGCGTCTATTATGATTACAGGCTCACACAATCCTAGTGAGTACAATGGATTCAAGATGACGGTGGATAAAAGCCCCTTTTTTGGAGATGATATTTATGCCTTGGGTGATGAGATTATCCAAAATCAAGACCTCCTCATAGAAGACAACACAAACAAAATAGACGTAAATATCAAAACGCCTTATATCAACTATATGGTAGAACAATTTGCGCATCTTAAAAACTTTCCCAAGAAGATAGTTTTAGATGGAGGAAATGGTGTAGCTGATACAGTCATTAGCGATATATTTGACGCTTTAGCATTTGACTATGAGGGTCTCTATATGGAGCCAGACGGCACCTTCCCTAACCATCATCCAGACCCTTCGGTAGAAGCCAATCTTGTCGATATTAAAGCCCTTTTAAGCAAAAGTGGCGACATTGCCTTTGCTTATGATGGAGATGCTGATAGAATTGCAGTCCTTACCCATAAGCACAATATCAAAGGTGACCAAATGGCTCTGCTTTATGCCATGAAGATGGATAAGCCTACAGTCATTGGTGAGGTCAAGTGTTCACAAGTGATGTATGATGAGCTAGAGCGTCGTGGGGCAACGGCTATCATGTACAAAACAGGACACTCCAATCTCAAAGTAAAGATGAGAGAAACGGGTGCTGACTTGGCTTGTGAAGTGTCTGGGCATATCTTTTTTAAGCACCGTTATTTTGGCTATGATGATGCCATTTATGCCACGCTACGAATGCTAGAACTCCTTGCAGATGGCATAGACTTAGACCATGAGATAGACGCACTTCCAAAAGTCTTTTCAACAGAAGAGATTAAAGTAGAGACCAGCGAAGAAGAAAAGTTTTTGATTATAGATAAAGTCAAAGAGCTTTTAAAGAACCCTCCTAGAGATTTCCCAAAAATTTTAAATATCATTGATGTCGATGGCGTGAGAATCAATTTTGAAAAAGGCTGGGGCTTGGTAAGGGCTAGTAATACTACGCCTGTACTGGTCACTCGTTTTGAATCTACCGATGAAACCCTAGCCAAAGTGTATGAATCAGCTGTCAATGCACTCATACAAGAAGCCCAAGACTTACTATGAAAAATAAACTCTACTTTAACACTGTCTTAGGAAATATCTCTCAACAGACTTTCCAAGCAATTCAAGAAGAAGAAAAATCCATAGGATATTATAGACTACCTGAACAAGATATTACAAATATACTCTCTTATGCTGATAGTATTTCAGCAGATATAGAATCTATTGCTGTCATTGGTATTGGAGGCAGTTCCCTAGGAGCAAAAGCTGTTTATAATTTTCTTCATCCTATGGAAAATCTTAGCCGAAAACTGTATTTTTTTGAGAGTACTGACCCTACGAATATTAGTAATATTCTTTCGCAAATAGACCTCAAAAAAACACATTTTTTAGTGATTTCAAAATCAGGGACGACGGTAGAGACTTTTGCTATTTATAAATATATACTAAGCCTACACGCAGATAGCAAAGCCTACACTTTTATTACAGACCCCCATTCTAATTTAGAAAAGTATGCAAAAAGTATTCAACGCAAATATTTTGTATTTACCTGATAATGTAGGAGGAAGATTCTCTGTACTCTCAGTCGTAGGACTTGCACCTTTGGCACTGTGTGGTATTGATATTAAAGCCCTACTCTTTGGTGCATCTAATATTAAAAAGTCTTTTTTTGAACAAGGCTATTTACATGATATACTCCTCAAAAAATCTTTATTTTATGCCAAAAACCATGCACAGTATTCTATAAACTGTCTTTTTGCCTATTCAGAGTCACTCAAATACTTTTGTGAATGGTATGTACAACTTTGGGGAGAAAGCCTAGGGAAAAAACAACGTTCATCTGCTTTTAATGTAGGTCTTACCCCTATTGGACTCATCGGACCCAAAGACCAGCACTCTTTTTTGCAACTTATTATGGAAGGTACACGAGACAAGTCTGTTACCTTTATTCAGATAGAAGATTTTGAAGAGAGTATTAGTATTCCAGATACTAGCCTCCCACATTTAGAAACACTAGATACACTCAATACACTTTCTTTCTCCAAGCTGATTAATATGCAATGTGATTCTGTGATGGAAGCACTCAAAGCAGAAGAAAATATTCCTCTTGATAGTATCATCATACCTAAAATAGATGCTCATAATATGGGTGCATTGATATTTTATTATGAACTTCTTACCTCACTTGTGGGTGAACTCATCAATGTCAATACGTATAACCAACCAGGAGTAGAAACAGCCAAAATTATACTCAAAAGACAATTAACTTCACTATAATATATTTTTAGCTACAATATTTTTTAAAAGCTTAAAGAGAGTATATTCTAATGATTAAAAAATGTCTTTTCCCTGCTGCTGGATATGGTACACGTTTTCTACCAGCGACTAAAGCAACCCCCAAAGAAATGCTACCTGTTTTAACCAAACCTCTTATACAATATGGTGTAGAAGAAGCACTTCAAGCCAATATCAAGACCATGGCAATCGTCACAGGTCGTGGTAAACGCGCCATTAGAAGACCACTTTGATATCTCTTATGAGCTAGAACATCAAATCAAAGGCACAAGTAAAGAACCTCTTTTGACTGAAATTCGTTCACTCATTAGCCAATGTACCTTTTCTTATACACGACAAGTAGAGATGAAAGGCTTGGGTCATGCTATACTTACAGGTGAAACCCTCATTGGGCGTGAACCTTTTGCTGTAATACTCGCAGATGATTTATGTAGCAATAAGTATGAAGAAGACAATGTACTCAAGCAAATGATAGACATCTATGATAAATATCAATGTTCAGTCGTAGCCATTGAAGAAGTCCCTATAAGTCAAACAGATAAATATGGTATTATTCAAGGGCATTTAGTCGATAACACGGAAAATATTTACCGTGTCAGTGACATGATAGAAAAACCTGACCCAAAAGATGCACCAACGAATATGGCAATTATTGGACGCTATATCTTGACCCCTGATATCTTTGATATACTCAAAGAGACCAAGGCAGGAAAAGGTGGAGAGATACAAATCACCGATGCACTCAAAGTCCAAGCCAAAGCAGGAAAAGTCATTGCCTATAAATTCAAAGGTAAACGCTTTGATTGTGGTTCTGTAGATGGTTTTGTAGAAGCCACAAACTATTTTTATAACAAAAGTAAAGGATAAGACATGAAAGGTATTATATTAGCAGGAGGGTCAGGAACTAGACTGTACCCTATTACCAAAGGCATTTCCAAACAACTCGCCCCTATTTATGATAAACCGATGATTTATTACCCACTCTCAGTGTTGATGTTAGCAGGAATTAAAGAGATACTCATCATCTCTACCCCCAAAGATTTACCACGCTTTGAAGAACTCTTGGGTGATGGGTCTGATTTGGGAATTTCTTTTAGCTATATAGAACAACCCTCCCCTGATGGATTGGCACAAGCCTTTATATTGGGTGAAGCTTTCATAGGCTCTGATGATGTGTGTTTGGTTTTAGGGGATAATATCTTTTATGGTCATGGTCTTACAGAACTTTTGAGTCATTCCGTAACACAAGCAAAAGAAAATAATCTTGCCTCAGTCTTTGGCTATCATGTACAAGACCCCGAAAGATATGGAGTCGCAGAATTTGATAAAGAAGGAAAAGTGACTTCATTAGAAGAAAAGCCTACTGAGCCAAAAAGTAACTACGCAGTCGTAGGACTTTACTTTTATCCCAATGATGTCATACAAAAAGCAAAACAAGTCAAACCGTCTCACAGAGGAGAACTAGAAATCACCACCCTAAACCAAGACTATCTCAATGAAGACAGACTCAGAGTAGAACTCATGGGCAGAGGCTACGCATGGCTAGATACTGGCACACACGAAAGCCTCTTAGAAGCCTCTAACTTCATCCAAACCATAGAAAACCGTCAAGGGCTAAAAGTAGCATGTATCGAAGAGATTGCTTATGAGATGGGGTATATAGATAAAAAGAAGTTATTGGAGTTAGCTGAACCGTTGAAGAAGAATCAGTATGGGCAGTATTTGATTGAGAGAGTTACGGGGAAATAGTATCATGAAAGTTATTTTAATTGGCATTGCTATTGCCATCATAGGACTTAGTGTGTATATGTCTATGGCTCAAGGTGAAAAGCCTAGAAAGATAGAACCTAAAACTTCTACAAAACCTATTCTTTCTAAAAAAGAAATAAAAAATGTAAAGATAGTTGAAGATTATACGGGACAAGAACCTACTTTAAGCCCTATAAAAAATTCAAATAAAAGTAATAAGAAGAAAGACCCTACACCAAGTGATTTAATATATTACCATACATACCATACAGATAATTCTCCTATCGAAAATACTTTGGGAAAAGGTATTACTTTAGAAATGATAGAAAACTCAGATAAAAGTCCTAGAGAAAAGGATCAAATGAGAACTGATATGATGTACTACCAACATACTAATAAAGAAAAAACGGCTCCTATCGAAAATACTTTGGGAAAAGGGATTACTTTAGAAATGATAGAAAACTCAGACAAAAGTCCTAGAGAAAAGGATCAAATGAGAACTGATATGATGTACTACCAACATACTAATAAAGAAAAAACTGCTCCTATCGAAAATACTTTGGGAAAAGGTATTACTTTAGAAATGATAGAAAACTCAGACAAAAGTCCTATAGAAAAAGATCAAATGAGAACTGATATGATGTACTACCAACATACTAATAAAGAAAAAACTACTCCTGTCGAAAATACTTTGGGAAAAGGGATTACTTTAGAAATGATAGAAAACTCAGACAAAAGTCCTAGAGAAAAGGATCAAATGAGAACTGATATGATGTACTACCAACATACCCAGTAAAGTTTCATAAAAAATTAGTAACCCCCACAATAACCCCAGCAACCCCTAAGAAATCTTAACTATCCCATCAGCACTTACATTCCAAGGTAACAACGCTTCAATATCTCTACCATCTCTTTGATAATAAGGAAACGCAGTCAAGAGATACTTCAAATAGTGATATGGCTCCAATCCATTAGCCTTTGCAGTCTCAATAATAGTATACCAAGTAGCAATAGCCTCAGCACCTTTCACAGAAGTAGCAAATAACCAATTCTTTCTACCTAAGGCTACCCCAGAGTATAATATCAACCATGAAAGAAATCACAAAAGCAGAAGCCGAATTATATAAAGAGACAGCAAAGATATTAAAAGGGACGCAGAGACGAGTGTTTATGGCTCGTGTAGTAAAAGCATTGGGATATGGAGGACAGTATTATGTGGAAAAAGAGTTCCACTGGAATCGTGAGACACTGAAGAAAGGGAAGCAAGAACTAGAAAGTGGAGAAGCAATTATAGATAATTTTTCAGCAAGAGGAAAAAAGAGAATAGAAGAGAAATTGCCAAATTTATCGATAGACATCAAAAGTATTGTCGATGGAGAAGCCCAAACAGACCCCACATTCAAGACCACAAAATTGTTTACACGAATAACCTCAAGAGAGGTTAGAAATCAACTCATTATTCAAAAAAGACTATACAGATGAGGAGCTTCCAACAGAAGAAACTATCAGAAAAAGACTCAATGAATTAGGATATTCCCTAAAGAAAGTGACAAAGGTCAAACCTAAAAAAATTATTGAAACAGATGAAATCTTTTGAAAACCTAAAGAAAATGCATCAAGAGTGTGAAGCCGATGAAAGTATATTACGAATTTCAATAGATGCCAAAGATAAAGTGAGACTTGGCAAATTATCAAGAGGAGGTTCATCAAGAGTCGAAACTAAGGCACTTGACCATGATTTCTATGATGAGACTATCACTCCTTTTGGACTATTCTTGCCTGAGAATAATCAAACCTACCTCTATATGAATGAGACATTTACTAGTAGTGACTTTATTGTGGATTGTATTGAAGATTTTTGGAAATCCAATAAAGATACATTTCCAAAAGTCAAAAAGCTTCTACTCAATTTTGATAATGGAGGAGAAAATAGCAGTCGCAGAACACAATTTATGAAACGCATTGTTGATTTTGTAGAAAAGGAAAAGATTGAGATTGATCTAGCATACTATCCTCCCTATCACAGTAAATACAATCCTGTAGAGAGAGTTTGGGGTGTATTGGAGAAACATTGGAATGGTACTTTACTTGATAGTATTTCAAAAGTAATGGGGTTTGCGAAGAGTATGACCTACAATGGCGTTTCACCCATTGTCAAGCTTGTGGATAAAGTTTATGCTACGGGTGTGAAGCTTAGTAAGATAGAAATGGATAAAGTCGAGGATAAAATAGTTCGACTTCATGGTTTAGAAAAATGGGCAGTTTCTGTGCCTTATAGAGGATGATTATATTGTGGTTTATTTTATTGGGGTAGCCTAAAGTGAATGAATTAGGGCAAAAAATAACAGAAGAAGCACTAAAGAACTTGGAAATAAAAGAGACAGTAATAGCAGTAAAAGAAGAGAAACTCTATGCTAAAGAGGTAAAAAATATCAAACACCCTACGGAGAAATAGAAGTAAAAAAAAGTATTTGCTCCATTAGGAGCAGGAAAACAGGTGTGTCCGATTGAGGAAAAAGCCCGTATTATCAAAACATCCACACCAAAATTTGCAAAAATGGTCTCAAATAAGTATGCTCATAGCCCTGCCCAAGCTGTATTCAAAAAGACTTAAAAGAGAATCATAATAGAGAAATATCATGCTCATTTATAAGAAGTACCTCTCAAATAGTTAGTAATTTATTGCTCAAACAAGAGGAGAATTGGGAGTATGAGATCGTTGGAAATGGATAAAAAAGTAGTAACAATTGCAATGGGATTAGATGGAACCTGTATGCCAATGGGTGAGACAAGTTGGCGAGAAGCAATGTGTGGCACTTTCTCTTTTATGATATTGATGGAGAGAGAATGCATACAATATATATCGCTAATGCCCCTGAGTACGGCAAGAAGTCCTTTAAAGCTAAGTTTGAGAAAGAAGCATTGGCTATCAAAAATAAGTTTCCAGAAGCTAAAGATCATAGGTCTTGGCAGATGGAGCAAGAGAGAATTGGTTACTTCTTGAAAAATATACAGCCTCCAATACCTTAGACTATTATCATGCTACAGAATATCTATCGAAAGCGTCAAAAGGTGTTCATCCTCGAAGTAAGACAAAACAAAGAGCGTGGTTTGATAACGCTTTTTGTCACACTTTAAAAAATATTCAAAATGGTGCTAACGATTTATTAGAAGAGATAGTAGAGTTAAAAAAGAAAAAAATATCATCTAGCCTCAAGGGTGGAGTTGAAGCAACTATTTCCTATTTTACAAATAATTTGAAGCGAATGGACTATAAAAATTCCATAGACAATAATTTACCCATTGGTTCAGGTGTTACGGAGAGTGCTTGTAAAATAGTAGTCAAGCAGAGGGTTTGTGTATCAGGTTGCTAATTGAGGGAATATGGTGCAAAAGATTTCTGCCTATCAGAGCTATTTGTCTAACGGAAGGTAGATGGAATCAAGCTTGGGATAACTTGATGGAGCATACTGAGATGGTTGCGTAGTGTTTTATTGAGATAAAATACTGACTTTAGTGTTTTAAGTTTGCACCCGATTTGGAGATTTGGAGTACCATTTAATGATATAACTCTATCTAATTGGATGATAAAGGCTTCTGAGAAATTAAAACCGTTTACGGAAAGACTAAAAGAGAGGCTTTTAGAAAATGAATATATACAAGCTGATGAGACGACACTACAAGTAGTGAATGCACATAAAGGTAAAGCTACAAAGAAGTCCTATATATGGCTAGGTGTAGGACAATACCTTAGCCAAAAATACTCCCTAAGCTACCCTCTCACTAGAGTGAATAGCCCCTAAATTCGCAATCTTAATGGATACTTTCTGAATTAAATACTCGTTAGCTAAATGCAATACCTTAGCCAAAAACCCCCTCTAAGCCACCCTCTCACGAGAGTGAATCGCCCCTAAATTCACAATCTTAATGGATACCTTCTGAATTAAATACTCGTTAGCTAAGTGCAATACCTTAGCCAAAACCCTCTAAGCCACCCTCTCACGAGAGTGAATCGCCCCCTAAATTCGCAATCTTAATGGATACCTTCTGAATTAAATACTGTTAGCTAAATGGGGAAGCAATTTAAATACCTCTTTGACGTATTTAAGCCCGTGGTAGTGGGCTTTAAGGTCAAGAATACTCATCTCATTCATATCAGAATTTTGGCGTAATCCATGAGAGAAATTGACCATAAAAGTAGAGAGATTTGCCCAATTATGGATAGGTATTTTCTTAATGTTCATAGAATCCTCCATTCCCCAATACTGCTTGGCATCTCTAAAGACAAATTCAATCTGAAAGCGAAGTGAATAGTAATCAATAACCTTTTCATAATCCAATGTTACATCGGTAGAAAAGAGATTCACATGAGAGATTTTACCTGTGCTTAAATTTCTCTTTGGATAATCACAACATTGAGAGTATCAGAAAATTTACGATGGGACATTTCCATTTGATAAATTCTTGTTTGGATATTTTTATCTTCGTCTATGCTATCTGATTTTAGATAGGGTTCAGGAAGATTATCATAGTCAATAGCATCTCCATATTTCCTAGGAGCTCCTCTTCCTGCATACTCTCCACTATAAGGAAATACCAGTGCAGAATTTTTTGAAGTTTAGAAATGATATGCAATCCACATTGCCTAACCATTTGTACAGCAGGATTATTTCCAAATGCTCCATCAAAGACAAAATAGACAATATCAATATGCTTGTCAATCCGTTTAAGTGCCTTATTTACGGACTCTTTGACAAATTTTAGATAGGGTGAGAGTTCAATATCTTTTTTATCTTGATTCCCACTTCCTTTAGGTCTTCCGACTTTAGCATCCTTTTTTTTCTTACTCTTCTTCACACTTTTATCTTTGATACAACCTTCTTTTTTGTCTCGCACTATCTGTTGTGTACTTAGTGGATAGGCTTTTCTTGTCTCTACGCTTATCAACGAAAGATTGAGAAATGCCAAACTTTTTATCACTTGATTTTGGATAGAAGAATAAAACCTATCTACCCCATAAGTATGCTTCCCACTTTTGCTTACTACTACTTCATCTCCACCCAAAAGATAGATTGAACCCTTCTTTGTTAAATGCGTTTTGATAAACATCCAATTGATTTCTTCCCAATTTATCTTTGAATGAAAGAACCGTGTAATTGTCCGATAACTCCCTCCTTTTTCACTCCATCTGCTCAATCCTAACATTGTGATTCTTCCTCGCATTGAGAGCAAGGCTTGGATGATTATTTCTAGTTGTTTATGCTTGTTTTTTGCAATTATAGGTGCGATACATCTTAAGAGTGTTATAATTTCTGTCATGGGATAACTTTTATGTTTTTTGGTTTAAGATTATAGCAGTTATCTCATGACCTCTCTTTATTTTTGGCTTTGCTTTTTGGCTAAGGTATTGTTACGATATCACAATGTTGATAAAATTTTTGTTATGAAAATGTAGAATATAATTTATATATTGAGTGCATATACTTATGACTACCGTTTAAATTAATAGTAATGAGGGTATTGATTGGAATATATAAAAACGTATTATATGTTGAGCTTTATGTGATTTATCTATAGTGATGTGCACCGCTCTCAGGGAGTCTATTATGCTGTAGATATTATAGTTGCACTACTTAGTGCAATACCTTCGCCAAAATGAAAATGAGCATATTTTGAAAAGTTCAAACCCCGTAAATAGGAGGGTTAGAGAAGAAGAAAATAGCTATTTTTAGTAAAAATACAAATTGGCTAAGGTATTGATTATTATCCAATGCTTATTTGTTTGGATTGGCAATATTTCTTACTCCTTGTATCTGTGGCATTGGCCCTTGATTGTCTATTATAAGCATACCTTTCTACACAACTAACTCAAAAGAAAAAGTGCTATTATTCAAGTAAAAGAAAAGACATGAATCAAAGACTAAAAAAGATATCAGAAGTTAGTAAGAGGTGAGATGAATACAAAACATAGAAGCCAAAGTGGAATGAACCTAGTATTAGAGACTGATGGATGGAGTCAAGTTCAAGCGTCATGGCGATTTTATAATAATGAAGAAGTAACAATTCCCTCACTCAATGACCCCATCATAGAAGAAGTGGTAGAGCAAAGTAACAAAAGAGCAGGTAACTATACCTTGGTAGCCTATGATTGGTCACATTTAGACTATAAAAAGCATACAAAGAAACAGGAACTTGTGACTAAGAATAAGAAAGGGAATGCGAAACAGATAGGATATGATTTGCAAGGTTCATTGGCAATGGATGAGAAAGGAAATCCTTTGGGTGCCTTAGCCCAAAACTTGGCAACAAGTGAGAAGATATACTCCACTTATGATAGCAATATTGATACAAACTTAACGCATTTAGAGGAGTTGGTTCAAAGAACTAAATACATACGAGAAAATTATAAGTTTGAAAAAGAGTTGGTTGATATTATTGACCGAGAAGGAGATAGTGTAGCCTTAATGAGAGAGTATGAAGCCAATGGTTGGTGCTATCTGATTCGAGCTAAATCAAATCACAAAGTTTACCTGCCTGACGAGGATAGAGAGGTAAAACAAGGAGATTTGGCAAAAGAATTAACGCTAGGAAGCTACCTTAAAACCATTAAATATAAAGTGGATAAAAGATGCAAAAGGTGAAGATATTTGTCAATGAAATAGAAGTGAATATACGAAGAGATGCCACCAAATCAGTACTTGACGAGGACGGTAAGCGAAAAGCTATCTTCACAGCAGGAGAAAGTATTAAGGCAAGGTTTGTGGTGGAGAGATTGGTTGATGAAGACAATAATATTGTTGCCCAATGGATGCTTTTGAGCAATGTTCCCAAAGAGGTAACAGCCACAACTATTGGTACTTGGTATTATCATAGATGGAAAATAGAAAGCTATTTTAAACTTCTAAAATCTTCTGGATTTAATCTTGAAAAGTTGGCAACAAGAAACTCCAATGGCTCTGTTTAGAAGACTTCTCGTGGTCTCGTATGCTACATTGTTTGTTTGGAAGATTGAGCGTTCGGAAGAGAAAAATGCTCCTGCTGTTAGAAAGTTTTTAGTGCAACTCTCAGGACGACTTATTGAAAAGAACAAAGAATTTACAACACCTGCTTTACTATCAGGTCTTTGGGTTTTTATGAAGATGATGAATGTTTTAAGTATTTACGATGTTGAGGCTCTTTTTGCCTTTAAAGCGCAAATCGGGGATATGATGGGCATGGAACTTTGAGTTGTGTAGAAAGGTATGAGTATAAGTTAACTTAATTCCATACTCACGATAACAGAGCAAGTTTTTCTTTTTATACTTTCTATTGTCTTGGGTTTTCTCAGTTGGAAATATATAGAAGAACGCACAAGACAAGGATATTTACTCAAATGGAATGTATTTTATTTACATATTTTATTGAGTATTATCTTAGCAGGGCTGTCTTATATTATATTTACGCTCTTTCAATCTCAAAATGTATCTTATAAAACGAAAGTCGAAAAGTATATTAATTATGATGTGACGGAAGAATTTCGTGCTAGTCAATGCTTTTTGGTGAGTAAGGATAGGAGTATGGATGCCTATAAGACAGAGGAATGTGTAGTGTGGGAAAAAGAAAAGAAAAATTATTTACTTCTAGGAGATAGCCATGCTGCACACTATTACCGTGCCTTGGATTCACTCTTGAAAGAAGATGAGACGCTTACACAACTCAATGCTTCAGGATGTCTGCCTGTACAAAATGCAACATGGGGTGATACACCCTGTCAAGATTTATTTCAATGGACATTAGAGACTTTAATACAAGAAAAACATTTTGATGTCATTATTATATCTATGGCCAATTTTCATCATACCACTCCTCTAGCTATTCACAAAAGTATGAAGTATATTGCACAATATACAGATAAGATTGTCTTTTTGGGAAGAACCATGAGATATAAGCAACCTTTACCTAGACTTTTATTACAGTTATCTTTAGGGGAGGAGTCAGCATTCATCCATAAAATAGCAGGAGATTATGAGTACACATTAAATTTAGAAACGACACTACAAAAGGTGCTTAAAGTGGATAAATTAAACTATATATCTATACTAGAACTGATGTGTACACCACAGCAGTCTTGTCGAACACTCACTCCGAAGAAGATACCTATGTATTTTGATAAAGACCACTTTACAAAAGAAGGAGCCTTATATATCCTAAAGCAAGTAGAAGAAGAAGTTTTTGATAGAGAATAAGTTTTAGGTATAATAATAAAAAGTAGGCATGATGAAAGATAAGATAGCGATTATAGGATTGGGTTATGTAGGGCTACCTTTAGCACATGCTTTTGCAGAGAAGTATGAGGTGGTTGGTTTTGATATTAATCAAAGCCGTATTGATGAGCTAAAGTCTGGACATGACCGTACTTTGGAACTTAGCGATACACAGTTAGCAGACATCAAGGACAAGATAATATTTTCTGTCAATATACAAGATATAGTAAACTCTAATATCTATATAGTTACCGTACCTACGCCGATAGATAGCAGTTATCGTCCTGATTTAACGTCGTTGATAAAAGCTTCTCAAACTATAGGCAAGGTTTTGAAAAAAGGTGATATAGTCATTTATGAATCTACTGTTTACCCAGGGGTCACAGAAGAAGTCTGTGTACCTCAGCTTGAAAAAGTATCAGGTCTAACTTTTAATACAGACTTCTTTGCAGGGTATTCTCCTGAGCGTATCAACCCAGGAGACAAAGAACATACAGTAAAGAAGATACTTAAAGTCACAGCAGGTTCTACCCCAACGATAGCCAAACGTGTCGATGCTTTGTATGCATCAGTCATAGACGCAGGAACATACTTAGCCTCTAGTATCAAAGTAGCAGAAGCCTCTAAAGTCATAGAAAATACCCAAAGAGATGTCAATATCGCCCTTATCAATGAACTTGCCCTTATCTTTGATGTGATGGGGATTGATACCCATGAAGTCATAGAAGCCGCTTCTACCAAATGGAACTTTATCAAGCTCACCCCTGGGCTAGTGGGTGGACATTGTATTGGTGTTGACCCCTATTATCTCACCTACAAAGCAGAAGAAATGGGATATAAACCCAACCTTATCTTGGGAGCTAGACAGATAAACAATGGCATGGGTAAATATATTGCAGAACAGACGATTAAGCACATGATTGCCCATGATAAGAAAATAAAAAATGCCTCTATCTTGGTTTTGGGAGTGACATTCAAAGAAGATTGCCCTGATATGAGAAATACTAAAGTTGTGGATATTATTCAAGAGCTAAAGACTTATGGTTGTGCTATAGATGTCTATGACCCATGGGTTGACCCATCTGAGCCTAAACAACATTATACACATGGTATTATCTCTGACCCTTTTGTAGCCCAAAAGCAATATGATGCAATCATCCTAGCTGTAGCACACAAACAGTTCAAGTTACTTGATAGACAAGCCTATGAAGCCTTAAGTAAAGATGCACCTGTATTGATGGATGTTAAAGGTATCATAGACCAACCTACATGGAGACTATAATGGATAAAGGAACTCTCATGTCATACAACCTTACAAACAAACTTGTAGTAGCAGTCAGTTCTAGGGCATTGTTTGACCTAGAGACGGAGAATAAAGTGTTTGAAGAAGAGGGGTTAGATGCGTATTATAAGTATCAGTTAGCCAATGAAAATGAGCCCTTGCAAAAGGGTACGGGATATAGACTTATAGAAAACCTTTTAAAGATAAATCAATACTTTAGCGATGAAGAAAAACAAGTCGAAGTGATTATATTATCCAAAAATAATGCAGGAACTAGCCTACGCATCACCCATGCTATTGATGCACATCATCTTGATATCGTACGTTCAGGATGGACGAGTGGCAATGATACGTCTAGCTATCTCAAAGCATTCAAGGTAGATTTGTTCCTTTCTGCCAATGACAATGATGTGATAAATGCCATACAAAATGGTGTTCCTGCTGGAAAGATATTGCCTTCGCATCAAGAGGTGCATCATTCACGAGGTGACCAAGTGCGTATTGCTTTTGATGGAGATGCTGTACTCTTTAGTGAGGCTTCTGAGCTTATCTATAAAGAGCAGGGGCTTGAGGCGTTTATCAAGTACGAACAAGACAACAAAGACAATCCCCTAGACAAAGGGGTATTTGCAAAGTTCCTCTTGACTATCGCACATATTCAAAATAAGTTTAAAGACCAAGAATCACCGATTAGAACAGCCTTGGTTACAGCAAGGTCAGCACCCACGCATGAGAGAGTGATTAAGACCTTAAATGTATGGAACGTGAGGATAGACGAAGCCTTTTTCTTGGGAGGAAGCGAAAAGTATGAAATACTCGAAGCCTTTGGTGCCGATATATTTTTCGATGACCAAGACAGGCATTTAGATTTATCGGTTACTGTCGTACCTAGTGCTAAGGTTATTCATAAGAGCTAGGATATAATTCCTTTATATTTTTGAGGAGTGTAAGATGGACTATTTTGCAAAACGGATTATCCCTTGTTTGGATGTAAACAATGGGCGTGTGGTAAAGGGTGTAAACTTTGTAGGGCTTCGTGATGCAGGAGACCCTGTAGAAGTGGCACGGCGTTACAATATTGAAGGGGCTGATGAGATTACCTTTTTGGATATTGGAGCGACACACGAGGGGCGTGATACGATTGTGGATGTAGTCAAACGTGTGGCACAAGAAGTATTTATCCCTCTAACCGTGGGAGGAGGGATTCGTGAGCTTGGTGATATTTATAATCTTCTCAATGTGGGATGTGACAAAGTAAGTATCAATTCCTCAGCGATTAAAAGACCTGCCTTTATAGAAGAGGGTGCAAAGCGTTTTGGTTCTCAATGTATGGTCGTGGCGATTGATGCGAAGCAAGTATCAAAGGGCAAGTGGCATATCTTTACCCATGGTGGACGCAAGGATACGGGCTTAGATGCACTCCAATGGGCAAAAGAAGCCTACAGCAGAGGGGCAGGGGAACTGCTCGTTACGTCTATGGACGCAGATGGCACGAAGGCAGGGTTTGACAATACACTAAACAAACGTATCTCAGAGCTTGTCAATATCCCCGTGATTGCAAGTGGTGGAGCAGGGACGATGAAACACATTGAAGAAGCTTTTAGCCTCGGAAATGCTGATGCAGCTCTCGCAGCATCTATCTTTCACTTTAGAGAAATTGACATTATGGATTTAAAACGCTATCTTAGAGACCAAAATATACCAGTGAGGATATAATATGTTTATATGTGCAGGAGAAAAAGAGACCTTTGATTTCGCTAGACCTATGGGAATAGGGATGGTAGATATGAGTATTAATCTCACCAAGATTTGCTTAGACAAGAAACCACCGTTTATCTTTTTTGTAGGAACGGCAGGGAGTTATGGGGAGAAGAAGATATTTGATATTATCGAAAGTAAGACAGCAACCAATATTGAAAACAGCTTTTTCAATGCCAATGCGTATACACCCATTGACAATATGGTATCCTCAGCAGAAGATGTTTCACGTGAAACGATAGTCAACTCGTCCAATTATATTACTTGCGATGAAACACTATCTTCACACTATTTGAGCAAAAATATACAGATAGAAAATATGGAATTTTATGCTGTGATTCGAGTCGCACAAAGTCTCAATATCCCTGTAGCAGGAGCATTTATTGTCACCAATTATTGTAATCAAAATGCCCATAAAGACTTTATGGATAACCATACTGAAGCAATGATGCGATTGAGTAAGCATATTAAAAAATGATGGTATAATCAAAAAAAGACAAGGGACTACAATGAAAACTATATTACAAGACTACACACAAAAAGAACTATCAGAGCTAATCAAACCCTCGTTTAGAGCCAAGCAGATTTATTCTTGGGTGTATCATAAATATGTGACAGACTTTTCACAGATGAAAAATTTGCCTAAGGCTTTGCAAGAAGAGTTGGCTGAGAAATATACGCTGACTCCTTTGAAACAAGTGATGGTACAAAATTCCAAAGATGGAAGCCGTAAGTACCTTTATGAGCTTCATGATGGACATACGGTAGAGGCTGTGTTGTTGCTCATGCGTAAGAAAGAATACCATGAAGATGGCTCGGTCAAACATCAAGAACGCTATACCGTTTGTATCTCTTCGCAGGTAGGGTGTAAGGTAGGTTGTGCTTTTTGTCTTACGGCAAAGGGTGGCTTTATGCGTAACTCACAGCTGGTGAGATAGTCGAACAAGTACGTCTTATCAAACAAGACAATGACATTGCAGCCAATCGTCGTGTCAATCTAGTGTATATGGGTATGGGTGAACCTTTGGACAATCTCAAAGCTGTGGTGCAATCGGTGAGAATATTTTCCGAAGGAGATGGTATGGCGATTGCGACGCACCGTCAGACGATTTCTACCTCTGGACTCTCTGCGAAGATAGAACGCTTGGGTAAATTGGAATTGGGTATCAATCTAGCGATTTCACTTCACGCAGTAGATGATGAATTGCGTGAAAAGCTTATGCCTATCAACAAGGCATATAATATCGCATCTATCATTTCAGCTGTGAAAAACTTCCCTATTAATGAAAGAAAAAGGGTGATGTTTGAGTATCTTGTAATGAAAGATGTGAATGATGATATGGCTTCTGCGAAGAAGCTTTTGTCTTTGCTTGATGGTATCAAAGCCAAAGTAAATCTCATCTATTTCAACCCTTACGGTGGTACACAATTCAAACGCCCAAGTGACGGAGATATGCATAGGTTTCAAGAGTATCTCACATCAAGAGGATTACACTGTACGATTCGAGAATCCAAAGGGCTAGACATCTCAGCTGCTTGTGGACAGCTTAGAGAACAAGAGATAGAAGGAGCAACAGTATGACAACCGTTGATTTATTTATGTTAGGATTTATTGTCGTCTCAGCAGGAGGATTTTTGTGGTGGTTTGTGAGGGAATTGAATAGTGAGGATGAGAAGTAATTGTGTAGAAAAAAAGAAAAAGTATAACTTTTCTCTTTTTTGCCTCTAATTTATAGTAATATTATGCAAATGTAAATCTTGAATAACAAGGTTTTGTAAATAGGCACTACGATTACCATTATATGCGACAAGTCTCTCTGGTAGTATTTCTAGGATGTCTCTTCTCATCATTATATTGATTCTCTTTAATTTCTCTACTTTTATATTGATAAGTTGAGGTATGGCATTTTTTTCTATTTCAAGGCTTTTATCTTTTAATAATACTTCTAGTGTTGAAGATTTTGGGAGAGTTTTTAAATTTTCACAATAAAGCTCACTTGCTTCACTAATATTAAAGATAATACTAGCAAAAGTATTTCCATAACTAGAGACAAAATTCAAATCAGGGACTACGGCTACATACTCATCATTTTCTTTATGTATAAATGCGATATACTCCATTTATTTTCCTTTATTTTAATGTTAACAATATTAGTGAAACTTTGGTATTTCTTTAGTACCATGGTCAGGAACGATAACGATGTGATTATCTTTTATGAGTTTTTTATGAGAGCCCTTTTGTGACTTCAACTCAAACCCTTCTCGTTTTAAGACTTTTAGGACATCCTTAGCATTCATTACTAGCTCCTCTATCAATACCTTAGCCAAAAAGCAAAGCCAAAAATAAAGATAGGTCATGAGATAACTGCTATAATCTTAAACCAAAAAAACATAAAGTTATCCCATGAAAGAAATTATAACACTCTTAAGATGTATCGCACCTATAATTGCAAAAAAAAAGCATAAACAACTAGAAATAATTATCCAAGCCTTACTATCAATGCGAGGAAGAATCACAATGTTAGGATTAAGTAGATGGAGTGAAAAAGGAGGGAGTTATCGAACTATCACACGGTTCTTTCATTCAAAGATAAATTGGAAAGAAATCAATTGGATGTTTATCAAAACGCATTTAACAAAAAAGGGTTCAATCTATCTTTTGGGTGGAGATGAAGTAGTAGTAAGCAAAAGTGGGAAGCATACTTATGGGGTAGATAGGTTTTATTCTTCTATCCAAAATCAAGTGATAAAAAGTTTGGCATTTCTCAATCTTTCGTTGATAAGCGTAGAGACAAGAAAAGCCTATCCACTAAGTACACAACAGATAGTGCGAGACAAAAAGAAGGTTGTATCAAAGATAAAAGTGTGAAGAAGAGTAAGAAAAAAAGGATGCTAAAGTCGGAAGACCTGTAGGAAGTGGGAATCAAGATAAAAAAGATATTGAACTCTCTCCCTATCTAAAATTTGTCCAAGAGTCCGTAAACAAGGCACTTAAACGGATTGACAAGCATATTGATATTGTCTATTTTGTCTTTGATGGAGCATTTGGAAATAATCCTGCTGTACAAATGGTGAGGCAATGTGGGATTACATATCATTTCCAAACTTCAAAAAAGTCTGCACTGCTATTTCCTTATAGTCATACCTTTCTACACAACTCAAAGTTCCATGCCCATCATATCCCCGATTTGCTCTTTAAAAGCAAAAAGAGCCTCAACATCGTAAATACTTAAAACATTCATCATCTTCATAAAAACCCAAAGACCTGATAGTAAAGCAGGTGTTGTAAATTCTTTGTTCTTTTCAATAAGTCGTCCTGAGAGTTGCACTAAAAACTTTCTAACAGCAGGAGCATTTTTTTCTTCCGAACGCTCAATCTTCCAAACAAACAATGTAGCATACGAGACCACGAGAAGTCTTCTAAACAGAGCCATTGGAGTTTCTTGTTGCCAACTTTCAAGATTAAATCCAGAAGATTTTAAAAGTTTAAAATAGCTTTCTATTTTCCATCTATGATAATACCAAGTACCAATAGTTGTGGCTGTTACCTCTTTGGGAACATTGCTCAAAAGCATCCATTGGGCAACAATATTATTGTCTTCATCAACCAATCTCTCCACCACAAACCTTGCCTTAATACTTTCTCCTTCTGTGAAGATAGTTTTTCGCTTACCGTCCTCGTCAAGTACTGATTTGGTGGCATCTCTTTTTATATTTACCTCTATTTCATTGACAAATATCTTCACCTTTTGCATCTTTTTATCCACTTTATATTTAATGGTTTTAAGGTAGCTTCCTAGCGTTAATTCTTTTGCTAAATCTCCTTGTTTTACCTCTCTATCCTCGTCAGGCAGGTAAACTTTGTGATTTGATTTAGCTCGAATCAGATAGCACCAACCATTGGCTTCATACTCTCTCATTAAGGCTACACTATCTCCTTCTCGGTCAATAATATCAACCAACTCTTTTTCAAACTTATAATTTTCTCGTATGTATTTAGTTCTTTGAACCAACTCCTCTAAATGCGTTAAGTCTGTATCAATATTGCTATCATAAGTGGAGTATATCTTCTCACTTGTTGCCAAGTTTTGGGCTAAGGCACCCAAAGGATTTCCTTTCTCATCCATTGCCAATGAACCTTGCAAATCATATCCTATCTGTTTCGCATTCCCTTTCTTATTCTTAGTCACAAGTTCCTGTTTCTTTGTATGCTTTTTATAGTCTAAATGTGACCAATCATAGGCTACCAAGGTATAGTTACCTGCTCTTTTGTTACTTTGCTCTACCACTTCTTCTATGATGGGGTCATTGAGTGAGGGAATTGTTACTTCTTCATTATTATAAAATCGCCATGACGCTTGAACTTGACTCCATCCATCAGTCTCTAATACTAGGTTCATTCCACTTTGGCTTCTATGTTTTGTATTCATCTCACCTCTTACTAACTTCTCATATCTTTTTTTAGTCTTTTATTCATGTCTTTTCTTTTACTTGAATAATAGCACTTTTCTTTTGAGTTGGTTGTGTAGAAAGGTATGCTTATAGTAGAGAGTATGCAGGAAGAGGAGCTCCTAGGAAATATGGAGATGCTATTGACTATGATAACCTTCCTGAACCCTATCTAAAATCAGATAGCATAGACGAAGATAAGAATATCCAAACAAGAATTTATCAAATGGAAATGTCCCATCGTAAATTTGCTGATACTCTCAATGTTGTGATTATCCAAAAGAGAAATTTAAGCACAGGTAAAATCTCTCATGTGAATCTCTTTTCTACCGATTTAACATTGGATTATGAAAAGGTTATTGATTACTATTCACTTCGCTTTCAGATTGAATTTGTCTTTAGAGATGCCAAGCAGTATTGGGGAATGGAGGATTCTATGAACATTAAGAAAATACCTATCCATAATTGGGCAAATCTCTCTACTTTTATGGTCAATTTCTCTCATGGATTACGCCAAAATTCTGATATGAATGAGATGAGTATTCTTGACCTTAAAGCCCACTACCACGGGCTTAAATACGTCAAAGAGGTATTTAAATTGCTCATCCCCATTTAGCTAATCAGTAGCTCATTTAATTCAGAAGGTATCCATTAAGATTGCGAATTTAGGGGCGATTCACTCTAGTGAGAGGGTGGCTTAGAGGGGTTTTTTGGCTAAGGTATTGCTCTATAGTACACACTATTTATTAAAAGAAATAGTATAGACTCAATACTTCTCTAAAAGTATGACGAGGGCTTTGATGGTTTCTCTGTAATAACTCTCTACTCATATACCTTGCTTTTCTAAGGCTGATTTGAGACTTAATCTTTGGTCTTGAAGCTTTACCTTTGTCTATTGAGATTAAAAACTCTTTCTTCTTTGGGATGGATAAGGTGCTTCATCTGTCTAAAGTCACTTTTACTCTGTATATGAAACTTTGCTCCATAAGTAAACCTAAGGCTTTGGGCATGAAGCATCAATCTGGATGCCCCATGCTGTATAAGTCGGTCTTCTTTATTTTGTGTAAGTTCCAAGTAATCATCACTTGCTTCATAACTCGCACCATAAATAGGGTCACCCAAAATAGGATGTTTCACGTGAAACAGATGTATGCGTATTTGATGGGTGCGTCCTGTATGAGGGAAACAAGCAACCAAGGTAGCATCTAAGTCAGCATCATATTCCAAAGGCTCAAAATCGGTATGTGATGCTTTGCCATGGGGGTCAATAAAGACTTTGTGTTTGGTCTTTTCATAGCCTTCTTTATTCACGCTAATCGCTTCATGGCTAGAAAAATGTTCTTTAAGTTCTCCATCTACCCATGCCAAATAGGTTTTCTTTATCTCTTTGGTCTCAAAAAAAACCTTTAATCTTACGCTCGGCATTTTTGTGTTTGGACGCAATCAATAAGCCTGAAGTTTCCATATCAATACGGTGACAAGCATTGGCTTTGTTCCCTGCTTGGGTGCGTACTTCATCTAGCATAGAGTAGGGCGTAGCCATAGTATTGGGGTGGACAAGTACCCCCGAAGGCTTCTCAAATATCATAAAATCCTTAGAAGCAAAAAAGAGAAGTCTGCCCACGACCCAAAGCCCTAAAAAACACCATCTCTATCTCTCCTTTTATTTTACTACCTGTGTGCATCATAGAGATACCATCAATAAGCAAACGCCCTTTAGCCACATGTCGTTGGGCTTCTCCTTGGGTAAAATCCAGTGTTTTCATCACATATAAAAATGCGATAATTTCTTCTTCTATGTGATATTTCTCTTTGACGAATGGCATGGTGTAACCCCTTTGTAACTGCTATTAAGGTAAAATTGTATCATAAATTATAGATTAGGATGTTAATATGGTAGAAAGATACGCAAGAGATGAGATGAGCAAAAATTGGACACAACAGGCAAGATATTCAGCGTGGTTAGAAGTAGAAAAAGCAGCGGTTAAGGCGTGGGCAAAACTGGGTAAAATCCCTCAAGAAGATGCAGATAAAATTGTCAAAAATGCCTCGTTTTCAGTCAAAAGAATTGAAGAGATAGAAGCCGTCACGAGACACGATTTAATCGCATTTAATACGAGTGTGAGTGAAAGCCTTGGCAAAGAATCAAGATGGTTTCACTATGGAATGACGAGTTCTGACGCAGTAGATACAGGTGTGGCACTTCAAATGAGAGACTCTCTTGATATTGTCATTAAAGATGTAAAAATGCTCATGAAATCTATCAAAAAAAGAGCCAAAGAGCATAAAATGACTTTAATGGTAGGAAGAAGCCACGGTATCCACGGAGAGCCTATTACTTTTGGTCTCACTCTTGCTGTGTGGTATGACGAGATGGCGAGACACCTCAAAAACCTCAAACAAACAAGAAAAGTCATCGCCGTAGGTCAAATCTCTGGTGCAATGGGCAACTTCGCTCACGCTCCATTAGAGCTAGAAGAGTACGCCATGAAAGAGCTAGGACTCAAACCTGAACCTTGTTCAAATCAAGTCGTACACCGTGATAGATATGCAAGGTTAGCAACGACTTTAGCACTGATGGCTTCTTCTGTAGAAAAGTTTGCCGTACAAGTGAGACATTTACAAAGAACAGAAGTCTATGAAGCTGAGGAGTATTTCGCAAAAGGACAAAAAGGGTCTTCTGCTATGCCACATAAAAGAAATCCAATCCTCACAGAAAACATCACAGGACTTGCACGAATTATTAGAACTTGTGTAACACCTGCTATGGAGAATGTAGCACTATGGCACGAGAGAGACATCTCACACTCATCAACAGAAAGATTTTGGTTACCTGATGCCTTCATCACCACAGATTTCATGCTTCACCGTATGAATTCTGTCATTGCCAACCTCACAGTCATGCCTGAAAATATGATGAAAAACCTAAACCTCACGGGTGGATTGGTCTTTTCTCAACGCGTCCTATTAGAACTCCCACTCAAAGGCGTAAGCCGAGAAGATGCCTATAGAATAGTACAAAGAAACGCCATGAAAGTATGGGAAAAAATCCAAGCAGGAGAAGGCACAACCAACAAAAAAGGCGAATCACTCTATCTATTACACCTACTAGCCGATGAAGAATTAAGAGAGTCTCTAAGTGAAAAACAGATTAGAGAGTGTTTTAACTTTGATTATTATACTAAGAATGTGGATGGGATTTTTAAGAGGGTTTTTGGGAAGTAAGTGACGGGTAGGGTGCTGTTTTCAACGCACCTTTTCTTCAAATAACAAATATATTTTTTATGCGTGATATGTGGTGCGTTGAAAACAGCACCCTACGCATTTTCATTCCAAAATCCAAAGTCCCCTTTTTGGATCGTTCCCATCGCTCCTGCGTGGAATGCATAGACCACTATGTCAATACCTTAAGCAAAATGAAAAAGAGCATATTTTTAGCTTTTATCGCTCAAACTACAGGATTTATAAAACAGCACTCACTTCAAAATAATAAATCACTTCTCTAGTGAGTGTCGCTTCTTTGCGTTTTTGGAAGTGTGCGGTTAAGTCTAGTGATTGGTCGTCATATCCTGCTTTGTATTCTTTGATGAATGCGTGATAGAGGTCTTCTTTGATGGCTGTGACTGTGTAGGTGACTTTGTCAAATACCTTCGTATTTTTTTCTATCTTTTCGCGTGATTTTTCATTGGCATTGATGGCAGAATAGCGTTCTTCTTCTGTGCGTGTGATGTTCATTTCTAGGTGTGAACGCATGGTGATGAGCATGTGTTGGAGCTGAGGTAGGGGCATTTCTTTTTGTACGGAGATGATCTTGGTGGCTTCTGTTTGTCTATATCCCCATCCACCTTCTATAGATAAAGCCACATCAAAGAGTGATTGAATACTTTCTTGAATGGGTTGTTCTAGTGTAATATTTGGAAACTCTTGCATCTAATCTTCCTCTGCTGAGTCTTGAAGTAAATCGACTTCATCCAATATATCGTACCAGCCTTCAAGCTCTCTACTGCCTTGACCATTGGCAATAATATCGCCTTTGGCATTCAAGAAGTAGTGTCTTGGTGCTCCATCAAAGTCAAATTTATACGGAATCTTTTGTTGGTCGCGTGACATATACAAGAGAATATAATCTTCTTTCATCGTCTCTATAAGCTCTGTGTTGGAAAGGGTTTGTTTTTTAAACCTTTCACAATGCCTACAGTTATCTGCACCGATAAAAAGATAGACCATCTTCTTTTCTTTTTGGGCTTTTACTAAGGCTTTTTTATAGTCATTTTCCCAATTAAGTTCTATAGAATAGGCAGAGATAGAGAGACTCAGAGCTAATAAGATAAGTATAAAAACCTCATCTTAGAGTCCTGCTTCTTTAATTGCCTCTGTTCTTGCATGTGCCATGAGAGGCTCAAATACAAGCTTTGAGGGTACCATTGCTCATGATATCATCAAGGGCATAGAGAGTGAGTCCTATACGGTGGTCTGTGAGTCTATTTTGTGGATAGTTATACGTACGGATTTTCTCTGAGCGTGACCCAGAACCTACTTGAAGCTTTCTTTGGCTAGAAGAGGCATCTAGGCTTTCTTGTAAAGCAGCTTCATAGACCCTAGCTTTGAGTACTTTCATGGCTTTGGCTTTGTTTTTGTGTTGTGATTTCTCATCTTGAATCGCAGCTACAATACCTGTAGGAATATGGGTGAGTCGTACAGCAGAATCGGTGGTATTGACCGATTGTCCACCACAACCACTAGAACGGTAAGTGTCCATTTTAATTTCATTGGGCTTGATATCAATCTCAACATCATCAACTTCTGGGATGACGGCTACGGTAATAGCCGAAGTGTGTACACGACCTTGTGTTTCGGTATCGGGTACGCGTTGCACTCTGTGAATACCTCCCTCATATTTGAGAAGAGCATAGACATTTTCTCCCGAAATTTGAGCGATGATTTCTTTGTATCCCCCTGCTGTACCTTCAGAAGAAGACATAATTTCTATTTTCCAATTGACTTGTTCTGCATAACGAGAATACATACGGAAGACATCTGCGACAAAAAAGAGCTGCTTCGTCTCCACCAGCACCTGCACGGAGTTCTAAGAGTATGTTCTTGTCATCATTCTTGTCCGTTGGAAGCATGAGGATTTTAATGTCTGCTTCTAATTGTGGAAGCATAGGTTCTAATTCACTGAGTTCCTCTTTGGCAAGGTCACCTAACTCTTCATCTTTTAAGAGTTCTTTATTTTCAATGATAGAATCATAGGTTTCAATATAGAGATTGGCTTTTTCTACAAGGCTACTCAATCCTGACTGCTCTTTGCTAAGGTCTGTCATACGTTGAATATTAGAAGCAATATCTGGAGAAGATAAAAGGGCAGTGATTTCATCATATCTATTGATAAAAGGTTGTAATTTTTCTTTAAACATAGCTAAACTTTATGTTGGATTGTTGGAGGTATTATAGGGTAACTAGCCTTTAAAGGCTAGTGTATGGAGCAGATTGAAGTGTTTATGCTTCTATTTTGTTTACCATTTTATGAAGACGGCTTACTTTTCTTGCAGCTGTGGTTTTTTTGATAAATCCTTTGCTTACGAGTGAATGAATCGTTTTATTTGCTGTTGCAAATGCAGTAGTTGCGGCTGTTTTGTCTGAAGCTTCGACTGCTTCATGGACTGCTTTAACAATGTTTTTGATTCTTGTTCTGTAGTATCTATTTCTTTCTGTTTTTTTAGCAGAGATTAATATACGCTTTTTAGCTGACTTGTTATTTGCCATAGTTTTTCCTTTGGAGTGAAAATAATTAGCGAATTGTATCTAAAGATAGATTAAATATGTATGAGTTAACAATAACTTAGTATTATTTTGTTAGAATTAAGCAATTTATTTAAGGGGATTTTGGGTGGAACTTTTTGGAACAGATGGGGTACGGGGCAAGGCTGGAAAGAAAGTCTCTGCTATGGATGCGATGCGTTTGGCTATGGCTACAGGGATTTATTTTAAACAGTTTGCCAAAACCCACAAAATATTGGTAGGTAAAGATACCAGACGAAGTGGCTATATGATAGAAAATGCTATCGTCTCAGGTCTTACTGCTGTAGGGTTTGATGTGATACAAATTGGTCCTATGCCCACTCCTGCGATTGCTTTCTTGACGGAGAATATGCGTTGTGATGCAGGTATTATGATTTCGGCTTCACATAACCCTTATTATGATAATGGTATTAAGTTTTTTGATAACAAAGGCAATAAGCTTAACCGTAATAAAGAAGAAGAAATAGAAGCCATCTTCAAAGATGACAAACGCATCCTTCTCGCACAAGCTGTGGATAAAAATATCGGTAAATCTAAACGTATTGATGATGTCATCGGTCGCTATATCGTCCATATCAAGAATTCTTTCCCTCAAGAGATTAGCCTCACAGGAAAGAGGGTAGTGATTGATTGTGCCAATGGTGCAGGATATAATGTAGGACCTACTATTCTCAAAGAATTGGGTGCTGATGTGGTAGTCATTGGAGACAAGCCCAATGGGTTTAATATCAACGAAGGCTGTGGTGCGATGCATCCTGAGAATTTGGCAAATATCGTGCGTGAAGTCCGTGCAGATGTGGGTATCGCCTTAGATGGAGATGCCGATAGATTGGTGATGGTTGATGAATATGGTGAGGTGGTTGATGGCGATAAACTGATGGGTGTTTTGGCTGTACATCTCAAAAATCAAGGCACATTAAAAGGCAAGGGTATGGTCGCTACGGTCATGAGTAATCAAGGTTTAGATGAATACCTTCAGACTGAAGATATCACCCTTCATCGTGCCTCTGTAGGGGACAAAAACGTCGTAGCGATGATGCAAGATAAAGGCATCAACTTTGGAGGAGAACAAAGTGGACATATTATCTTTTCTGATTATGCCAAAACAGGAGATGGTATCTCCTCAGCACTACAAGCCTTGGCGTACTTGGTCGAGACAGACAAAAAAGCCAGTGAAGCCTTTAATCCTTATGTCTCTTATCCTCAAATGCTCGTCAACCTTCCTATTGAAGCCAAAAAAGATTTTGCGACTATTCAAGGCTTGGATACTCTCAAAGAAAAAGTAGAAAAACTAGGCATGAGACACCTCTTTAGGTATTCAGGTACGGAAAACAAAATACGTTTACTCTTAGAAGGCAAAGATGAACAAATACTAGAGACGATGATGGATGAATGTACAGTCTTTTTTAAGAAGGTACTTTCCTAATGCGTGTCTTTGCTATATTTTTCTTGGTACTTTTAGGGGTTTTTATCATAGACCAAAATATCAAAGTCCTTTTTGTCGATGGCTATTATAGAGCAGGAGAATGTATTGACCTCGTGTTATACTACAACAAAGGGGTAGCCTTTTCGATGTTCGCTTCTCTTGGGGAGTATTTGAAGTGGATACAATCTGTGTTAATTATCGTCATTTTGTATGTGATATTTAAAGAGAGATATATCAAAGAGTATCCCTTTGCTTTGGGTTTAATTTTGGGAGGGGCATTGGGCAATCTTTATGACCGTTTTATCTATGAAGGGGTAGTTGATTATGTGGCTTGGCATTGTGGTTTTAATTTTGCTGTATTTAACTTGGCTGATGTAGCGATTGATATAGGTGCTGTGTGGCTCTTGATAGGGGTTTATTTCTTTTCAGACAAAGAAGAGAAGGATAAAAACGATGATAGCACACCCAAAACGTAATATCTATGCTCTGATTAGTCTTTGTTTGCTCGTCATGCTCTTTTTGGGGGCTAAAGCCTATGTGTATGCGATAGAATATGAACAAGCCACGACCAATATGGTCATGCTTCAAGGTGCAGGAGAACAAGCCAAATTACAATTAGAAAAATTGGCAAAGGTATTACTAGGAGAATCGTTTGAGGGGACAAGAGAGGTGGATTATGCACTCTTAAAAGCCAAACAAGAAGCACTGATGCAAGAAGCCCAAGGGTATACACTTTATTTTATGTATGTCTTAGCTATCGTTTTAGGCTCTTTTTTCTTTATAAGTTTACGTGCGTATACCTTTTTTGGGTCAATCACTGCGATGATAACACTGTTTTATGGGCTTATTTCTCCACTGTTGATGGTCACTATTCATAAAGAAGTAGAATACCTAGGCGATATTGTCCTCTCTTTTGAATCCAAAGGGGTCATAGGCTCTATTGAGAAGCTCTTTAGTACGGGTGATATTGTTGTAGCCACGGTGATTTTACTCTTTTCTGTGATTGTGCCTATTCTAAAGATACTTTCTTTGTTTTTTATTGCTATTTTCGTGAAGCATAGATTTGCAGGACATATCGTAGCCTTTTTCAAAGCCATTGGTAAATGGTCTATGGTAGATGTCTTTGTCGTGGCTGTATTCTTGGTCTATCTCACAGCCAATAAAGCGGATGTGAGTCGTGCTGAGGTAGAGGTAGGATTATATTTCTTTTTGGCGTATGTGCTTGTATCTATGCTTGTGAGTGTATCTGCTAGTAAAATGTTGCAGAGGCTCAAAGATACCTAGTAACCGATAGCTATTTAGCCCAGTAAAAGGATATCAACTTCTTCTCCACTCTCTTTAGACTGTGCATCTTCTGCTGTAAAGAGCAGGGCTACCTCTCCTAGCATATTGGTCAAAATGGCAGAAGAACCTACTTTTTTGCCTTGAAAATCTACAAAATATTGTCCCTCTTTTAGGGAGATATTACAGGCTGTAAATTCTGCTTTTTTGGCACGTTTGACAAAGGGGTCACTTAGTGTAGCTTTGACAGGTCTTAGGCTACATTTCCCTTGCTGTAGTTTGGCAATGAGAGGGACTAGGTAGAGCAGTGCTGTGACCGTAGAAGAGTAAGCAAAGCCAGGTAAGCCTATGATAAATTTATCGTCTTTACGTGCGACCATAATATGTTGCCCTGGTTTGACACGTACCCCTTGAAAGATGACCTCACACCCTAACGCATGAATCACATCTTTGACAAAATCAAAATCCCCTACACTCACACCACCTGTAGTGACTACAATATCAGAGTGCTTTAAGGCAGAGGAAATACTGTGGGTAATACTCTCTTTGTCATCTTTGATACAGCCTAATTGCAAAGGAATACCATCGTACTTTTGGACAATGGCTTCGAGTATATAGTTATTAGATGAGCGTATTTGTGCATTATTACTTTGTGTCTCTCCTAATTCTAGGAGTTCAGAGCCTGTGGAGAGTATGGCTATGGTAGGTTTTTCATAGATTTCTACTTGGACAATATTGAGTGAACTCATGACACCAATTTGAGGAAAGTCTATTTTGGTACCTTTGGGGATAAGTAACTCTGCTTTGGCATAGTTTTCTCCTATGGCTCTGACAGCAAATCCTTGGGGGACTTCTTGGGTGATGACAATTTCATCTGCTTCTACTGTGACATTCTCAATAGGTATTAAGGTATCAGCCCCTTGAGGCATGAGTGACCCTGTAAAGGTTTTGATACAGCTACCTTCTATGACCTCATCTGTGAGGACTTCTCCAGCAGGATTAATACTACTTATTTTGAGCCGACCTAGGTGTATATCTTGGTGTTTGATAGCATAGCCATCCATCGCAGAAGTAGGAAGCTCTGGAGAATTGTGCTTCTGCGATAATATCTTGTGCAAGTACATATCCCAAGGTATCCATCAGATAGTTTTTCTTGATGTTATAATGGTTTATTTTTAAGTCTTGGACGATTTGTATTGAGGTATCAAAGTGTATCATGTAAGCCCTTTATTGGAACAATCCAGCACCCGTCATAGGAGTGCTTCTTTCTTCAGCATAGATACGCTGACCTTCTTTTACGTCATATTTCCAAATGGGTGCATTGGCTTTGAAGTCTTCGACAAAGGTCTCAATCAGTACCAAGGCTACTTTACGTTTGGATGAAAATACCGCAGAGATATAAGAAGAACTATGTACAGGCACATCGCCTATGGCATGAGCCATTTTGACCTTTGCACCTAAAGCTTGGGCTTTTTCTTGCCAATCATCAAACCATTGTTGTAGTATCGGTTCATAAATATCAAAGCTCAATGCTTCTATGCCGTCTTCTGCACGAATGGTACCTACAAAAGGAATATAGGCTCCATAATTGGACTGGCTTTCTTCGTCTAGCCATCGGCCAAATATCTCTTTGGTATCTAATGCACCATGATAGAGTTCCATATCTTAGCCACCACATACAGGAGGCAAGATAGAAATTTTGTCTCCATCTTTGAGGCTAAGGGTCAAATCGTTGACCATAGTATCATTGAGTGCTACAGCACATTTGTCTAGCCATTGGCTTAGGTCATGCTCTTCTTTGAGCTTAGTGGCTACCTCTGCTAAGGTCTTGGCCTCCATCTCTAGGGGTGCTTTTCCAATAGGACCTAAAAATTCTATTTTTATCATGAAAAATTCCTTCTGTTATAGTGCGATTATAAATCTTGTTTGGTATAATCACGCTTAAAAAGGATGAGGTATGTTATTTGGTGCTATCTCTTATCTCAATCTTTTGCCATTTCAAGTGTTCTTAAAGCGTAGTATTACACATAATGCCACCCATCTAGCCTTGCATTATAGACGTGATGTGCCTTCTATGATTAATAAAGCCCTCAAAAAAAGAAGCATCCATGCAGGGTTTATCTCTTCTGTAGCCTCTGCTAAATACCCTTGTACCTCTTTGGGTATTGTAGCAAAGAAGAAAGTCTATTCTGTACTGCTTTTAGAAGGAGAAAATGAAGAAGACCCTGCCTCTGCTACATCTAATCAACTGGCTAAAATCTTGCATTTAGAGGGTAGGGTACTCATTGGTGATACGGCACTGAAGTATTATCTTGATGGTGGAGAGGGGATAGATTTGGCTGAAGCATGGTATGAAAAAACAGGCTTACCTTTTGTGTTTGCAAGACTGTGCTACAACAAACATGCCCAGCCTATACAAAGATTGGCGAAAGTCTTTGCACAGCAAAAGATAAAAATACCCCAATACCTACTCAAAAGAGAAGCCCAAAAAAGGGATATTACGCCCAAACAGCTTTTATGGTACTTGGAACATATTCACTATACCCTAGACAGTAAGGCCAAACGTTCGCTCAAAAAGTTTTTGGGTTTAAAATAGTTTTATGTCTTTGAGTATACTAAGAATCTCTATAAAAATATCGGATTCTATAGGGGCGTATTGCAAAAATACGAGGATGAGAATATACAGTATAGCTGTACCGATGAGGTTATTTTTGTCATAGATTTTGAGTGCTGTACCAAAGGACTTCTTCATTTGGATACCTGCGAAATTGACACTATAGATTTCATCTAAGAGTAGGTGTATGATGAAGCCAAAAAAGATAAAAAATGCCACGATACTAGAGACAAATACTGTCTGTTCTAAGAGTTCTTGGGAAGTATAAAGTGCCATTTGTGCAAACAGTATACCCATAGGAATAGTATGAAATATCCCTCTGTGCGTGGTCATTTGGGCAAGGGTCTTGCGTAAGACAAAATGCAAGAATAGACCGAAAATCACCCATAGTATCATCATTTGAATGACGGGTACTTCTTCTGAAAATTGTAATAGAATCATTAAGGGTACAAAGATAGAGAGTATCCGAAAGAATATTTGACTGGGTTTCGAGTGGTCTAAATCTAAATCAGGAAGCATTCCTCCAACGACACCCAAAATGAGCATGACGAGAGATTCATAGATACTCAAAAGACCTGCACTATGTAAAGGTACGACCAGTACCCCTGAAGCGATAACCGAAATGTTTACATGTTGTTGAAAGGATGCCAAAGAATACTACTTTTTGGCAATTATAGCATCTGTTTGCATCCTTAATCCACATACCCATGCAAAATGAAAGTTAAATCCCCTCTGTCTCCATCTACATCAAGTATTTCTCCTGCAAAGAACAGGTTCTTGACTTTGAGTGATTCCATCGTGAGAGGATTGATTTCTGTGGTATCAACACCCCCTGTACTAGCCTCTGCCCCAGTAAAGCCCTTGGTATCGCTAATAGAGAGTTTGAGATTTTTAATGCTATGGACGAGTTTGTTTATCTCTTTTCGGTTGAGCTGATGAGAGGTTTGGATAGTACTTTTCGATTGTTTTATCACAATCGAGATGAGCTTGTGATTGAGCAGACCTTGAAGCCATAAACTCAAAGGCTTGTCACTTTGTGTGTGTATCATACCCAATAAAATATGGCTAAGTTTTTCTCTGTTCCACTGAGGCAAGAGGTCAAGACGCAATTGACAGCTGTCAAAAAGAGCCAAACGTGTACTCACTTCTCGACTCAAATCAAGGATAGCCAAACCACTAATCACCATATTTGGTAAAGAGTAAATCACCCTTTTTCTCTGCAATATATTGACCATTGGCATAGAGCTTGGCTAGACCTGCTACCTTGACTCCTGCACAGACTTTGACCCATGATTCCTCTGAACATAGCTGTACTAAAGAGGGATGGCGAGGAAGGAGCGTATGACCCATTTTACTAGCAAAAGCATAACCCGAATTAGACCCTCCTAATTGGGGTGAAGCAGGAGACCCCGAAGCGATAAGCAGTTGCTGTGCTTGTTTTTGTCCTTGGGTACTCTCTACTATAAAGGTGTCTTTCTTTTTGCTAATAGCAGTGACCTTGGCATCACAGAGTATCTCTACACCCAAACGCGTAGCCTCTGCAACCAAAAGCGTGACGACAGAAGAGGCTTGTAAAGACAGAGGAAACATTTGCCCCTCTTTGCCTTGGCTAAGGCACAAGCCTATAGAATGAAAAAAGTGTTCTACCACAGTAAAGTCATAGCCTTGCAAGACTTGAGCGACAAAGGGTAGATTATGTGAATAAAAACGATTGATGTGAATATCTTTGTTTGTAATATTACATTTTCCATTGCCTGAGACAAGGATTTTTTTGCCTACTTTGTTATTTTGTTCGAGTACAAGTACATATTTACCCTCACGAGCAAGAACGATAGCCGAGATAAGCCCAGATGCACCTGCACCGATAATTATTATATTTTTATGATTCATTTTAAGTTAATTGTTTTTCAATAGCTTTTAATAATTTCTTATATTCTCTAATTTCTTTTCGTATTTCAATACATTTTCTTCAGTAAAAGGTATATCTCCAATAACTTTACGCAATCCCTTTTCGTCAAAACCATCACACTCCTCTACATGAGCAAACTTATTTCTTTTCCCTAAAATAGTCTTACGATATTTTTCTTCATCGAAACTAGTTTCTACTTTATTAATAGTTCTTGCTTTTTTATCACTATCAACATACAACTTATTCAATACAATCACTATCTTCTTTATATTTTTCAACCTGTTTTAAATTATCAGAATAAGATTTTTTTAAAGTTTTTAAAATGTACTCTCGTGTATCAAATCCACCTTCTATAGATGTAGCCTTGATAATAATTTTTTCCTTAATTCTATCAAGTTCTGCAAACCTCAGCCATAATCAAGCCACGAAGATTATTTACATCTTGTACTTTTTTAATGGTTACTTTTATAAGTTTTTTAACCTTATCCTCTAATTCATCTCTAACAGATGTGAATACCCCATCTAGAATATGATGGGTTAATCTTTCACGTAAAGAATCAAGGTCAGAAGAGAAAAGAGTATTTCAGGAATAAATACTATCATTCTCTAATTATTTGAATTAACTTATCACCAGTATGCTCTTTCTTCTCCTAGATTGAAATCAACTAATAGTAAATCAAATTCTTCTATATCTGAATTCACTTTTATCTTATTATTATCTACATATCTTTTCTAAAAATTCTTCATAATCTGATCTATCATTATATCTTCTTTTTTACACTCGAAACCATAATCATCTTCAAGATACTCTTCTAATATTTTTAGATTTTATCCCTATAGAATCTTTTTCATCCCCTATCCAAAGAATTTTTATATTTTAACTTCATATTCCAAACCTTACTAAAAATTTTATCCCTATAGATTGTCTTTCTACTGCTATTGTTGACTTCATATCATTTAATAATTTTTTACATGATACATTCCAAGTCCTGAACCTTTGGTTGTAGTTACCAATTCCTATATCAAAAATAGTATCTAAATCAACAATGGAAGAGTCTATGCCACTTCCATCATCAAGATATTCCATCATTAATATATCTTTTCTTTGAAAAAAATTAATTGTTACATTCTTTGCATTTATCGTTTCTTTTTTTGAATTACTTAAAAGATTATCTAAAATAATATTTATTTTAATTGGTTCAAATTTACACATATATTTTATATCATTTTTATTTATAGTTATCATAAATTCTTTATTTGTCGTAGACTCATATATAGATTTAGTATAATTAAAAATAAATTGAACTAAATCATCATTAACCTTTTTTTCTGCACTTAAATAATTTTCTATAGTAATATATTTACTTATAATTTTAATTTTTTCAATTCTAATACTACTACTTGAAGGTTATCTAAATATTCATTTTGATCAAATTCATTATTTTTTACTTGCCTTATCGTATCTCCAACGCATAATCTTTTTGCTGTATTTGCATACAAAACCTATATGATGTTGGAAAGCAACTAACTCTTTTGTATCCTTAGACAAAATGTTTTTAGTTTAGTAACTTGAGCTTTACTTTGTTCTTTTTGTTTTTTTAATGTTTCTTTTTCTTGTTCTAAAAGTTCTTTTTTGTTTCTAAAACAATTAATGCCTTATCTAATTCTTTATACGAGACTTCCTTCTCTAGAACTTCATCTATAATATTCTCATTCTATTAGTAAATATAAAATCTCTCAACTTTTCTTATCAAGATTTCATCATTAATACTTTTTATCATTTCCTTCTTAATAGATTTTTCTGTTCTTTTATCTATTGCATAATGAGTGGAATTTTACTTCAAACTCTTCTAAAAAGTGTGTTAAATTTTTTTGTGTATTTAATTTATTATTTTCAACAAGATTGTCTCATAATATCATTACCTAAATATAAAATCTATTATATCTTTAGAACTAAGACTCATAATTTTAAAGATTTTCTTACTGATATTTTGACGTCTTGCTTCTCTATCTAAAAGATATAACTCTTTGTGCTTTGTTTCCAATCCTTTTGTTGTATTATTTTCTCTGTATTGTTACTTCAAGAAGTTATATCTTTAGGTACACTATCCCATCTAATACCTTTCAACCACATATTTTTCTTAACCTTCGTAATGTTTTATAGAAGAAACCATTGTTCTTTTTTTTGAGATTTTGTTGATTTTGTTGATTTATGTATAAAGTTGTTTAAAGTTTTCATTTTGAACGATACCTTCTCTACTTGAAATAACGTGATATTGTTCTTCTCATCTTCTATCTCAAGTAATTCTTCCTATTAATTCACGATTACTTAAATATCTGCTTCTTCCTTTGATTTTTTCTAACTTCCATACCAAAAGCATCATTATCAATATCTCCATAAGGTGGTATTCTAAAACCATTAATAGATAAAAAAACTGAACCAAACTCTACACTTCCTCATCCCCATCTGATTTTCAAAATAAACTTTTGCATAAGGGATTGAGATACATCAAAATAATCTTTACTCCTTTGAGATTAGGAAATTCAGTATTTTTCTCATAGTTTGAAAAACTATTCTATCTCTATCTTTTAATTTTGTTATTATTTGACGACCATCTT
>JAUZSQ010000074.1 GCA_030949325.1 Sulfurovum sp. | reverse complement strand
AATTTAGCAGGATTTATCTTAAATTGTAACATATTGGCAGTCTCTCTGCCATTGTCTCCACCTTTTCTTTGAATGGTGATATTCCCTATTTTAAAGCTTCCTCTAGGCGTAATAATTATTTTCCATTTCCAAAATAGTTTAACACTTTATTCATAGGTTCTAATGCCCAGTGAATATCTTCTGTCTCTTTGAGCTTCAAGATAACCAACATCCATTCAGCAGAAAATGTGCCTCTTCCTTTAAGAATATCATTCACAATCAAAGTTTTATTATCATTCAAGAAATTTAAAATAACTTGCTGTTCTTCTATAGAAAACTCATCAGCAAACATCCGTCTCTCATCTCTTGGATTTTCAATATTTGGCTTTTTCTCTCCTGTAAAATATTGTAACAATGCATATACATCTTCAGGTATATCCCAAAGTACTCTATAACTTTTGAGCCATCGTTTATCTATTTGATTAAACCCTTGTGGATTGGATACAAGTTTGACTTGAAGATTTTGAATATCCGTCAATTTTTTGAGCTTAATTTCAATACTGATTGCTACTTGAACATCGGCTTTGTACGAACCTTTTACCTTTATTGCACTGACACTTTCTATCTCATCTAATTCATAATTCATCGCTTTAAGCCACGATTGAGAAAGTGGACTATTTTGCCAATCGTTAAATACTTCCACTACAAATATTTCATTTTTAAAACCATTTTTAGCCGTTGTCGAACCTCTATTTATCAATATCTCTTTTTCTGTCATATTTTTCCCTCCTATAGTATTCATTAAATTCTCGGCAATCGCTTCAATTACACTTGAAGTCATTGCATTTCCCGTTTGTTGTAGTAGTTTGGTATTGCTTATCTTTCCTCTTACTTGGTCGGCATAGTGCTGGGGAAACCTTTGTAAAAGTAAGGCTTCATAGCCTGATAACTTCCGTAGCGTTCCTTTTCTTACATACAAAATCCCATGCCGTCCTCTACGCAGAGTTGGAGTCTTCCCCTCATAAATTCTCAAATCAGATTGCCGTGTATCTAAAACCCTATACTCTTCTGATAGCAGTTCCTCTATATTATACTTTCCCTTATTGTATTTGTTATCCAAATATTTTAAAAAGGTCTGATACGCAGGTAAACTCTCATCAAATATCAATTTCTCATCACCATCAATCAAACACGCTTCCAAAGATTGACTAGTTCCACTGTATTTTGTAGGAAATTCATAAGAAAAGTCATCATCAACCAACTCTTTTTTAACACCTACAAAATAGATTCGCTCTCTCATTTGTGGCACAGCAAAATCCAAGCTATTTAAAACCTTATGATAAACATTATACCCTGCATCATCCAACAATTTTAAAACTACTTGGAGAGTATTCCCTTTATCATGATTTATCAACCCTTTAACATTCTCCAATATAAAATATTTGACATCTTTGGCTTTGAGTATCTTTACTAAACCATAAATGATCTTCCCTCTCTCCTCATCATCTAGCCCACAACGCGACCCAATAATAGAAAAAGTTTGACAAGGAAAACCCCCAACCATAAAATCAAAATCGGGTAAATCATCAGGATTTATCTGCATTAAATCCCCATAATTAACTTCATCATCTCCAAAAAATTCTCGATAAGTCACTTCTGCATCTTTATCTATTTCACTAAAACCTAAGCAAGTCATACCTAAGTTTTCTAAACCGATTCTTCCTCCACCTATTCCTGCGCAGAAGTCTATGAATTTTGAAGTTACTTTAGACTGATACATTCAATAAGCCTACTTTCTGTCAAGTAAAAATCATCAATTTTATCCTTATCTATCCCTCTAAAATGCCATGTCCATAATAAAGTTTAGATTTCTATCCAAAAGTGGAGATATAACTTCTAAATGATGATTTAGAGGTACAACAAAGTTAATAGCTTCTTGAAAGTACAAACTTGTTAAAATTTGCAAAAGAATAGAAGATTCTTTTGCTTCTAAATATTTCTCTTCTTTAATTAAATAAGGAATAGCCTTATTAATCAAACCTGCAAAGATATCAGCTATTTGTAAACCAATTTTATTTTTATCATCATGAAACTCTAACTTTGTTATAGTCTTAAAGTTAAAATTTGCTTTTTCAAATTTTTGTTTTTCATCAACATCCTTTATTGCATTTCTATGATATTCTTTTATAATCTCATCAAAATGTGCATGATTATCATGCACTATAGTCAATACCTTAGCCAAAAAGCAAAGCCAAAAATAAAGATAGGTCATGAGATAACTGCTATAATCTTAAACCAAAAAAACATAAAGTTATCCCATGACAGAAATTATAACACTCTTAAGATGTATCGCACCTATAATTGCAAAAACAAGCATAAACAACTAGAAATAATCATCCAACCCTTGCTCTCAATCCGAGGAAGAATCACAATGTTAGGATTGAGCAGATGGAGTGAAAAAGGAGGGAGTTATCGGACAATTACACGGTTCTTTCATTCAAAGATAAATTGGGAAGAAATCAATTGGATGTTTATCAAAACGCATTTAACAAAGAAGGGTTCAATCTATCTTTTGGGTGGAGATGAAGTAGTAGTAAGCAAAAGTGGGAAGCATACTTATGGGGTAGATAGGTTTTATTCTTCTATCCAAAATCAAGTGATAAAAAGTTTGGCATTTCTCAATCTTTCGTTGATAAGCGTAGAGACAAGAAAAGCCTATCCACTAAGTACACAACAGATAGTGCGAGACAAAAAGAAGGTTGTATCAAAGATAAAAGTGTGAAGAAGAGTAAGAAAAAAAAGGATGCTAAAGTCGGAAGACCTAAAGGAAGTGGGAATCAAGATAAAAAAGATATTGAACTCTCTCCCTATCTAAAATTTGTCAAAGAGTCCGTAAATAAGGCACTTAAACGGATTGACAAGCATATTGATATTGTCTATTTTGTCTTTGATGGAGCATTTGGAAATAATCCTGCTGTACAAATGGTTGAGGCAATGTGGATTGCATATCATTTCTAAACTTCAAAAAATTCTGCACTGGTATTTCCTTATAGTGGAGAGTATGCAGGAAGAGGAGCTCCTAGGAAATATGGAGATGCTATTGACTATGATAATCTTCCTGAACCCTATCTAAAAATCAGATAGCATAGACGAAGATAAAAATATCCAAACAAGAATTTATCAAATGGAAATGTCCCATCGTAAATTTTCTGATACTCTCAATGTTGTGATTATCCAAAAGAGAAATTTAAGCACAGGTAAAATCTCTCATGTGAATCTCTTTTCTACCGATGTAACATTGGATTATGAAAAGGTTATTGATTACTATTCACTTCGCTTTCAGATTGAATTTGTCTTTAAAGATGCCAAGCAGTATTGGGGAATGGAGGATTCTATGAACATTAAGAAAATACCTATCCATAATTGGGCAAATCTCTCTACTTTTATGGTCAATTTCTCTCATGGATTACGCCAAAATTCTGATATGAATGAGATGAGTATTCTTGACCTTAAAGCCCACTACCACGGGCTTAAATACGTCAAAGAGGTATTTAAATTGCTTCCCCATTTACAATACCTTAGCCAAAAAGCAAAGCCAAAAATAAAGATAGGTCATGAGATAACTGCTATAATCTTAAACCAAAAAAACATAAAGTTATCCCATGACAGAAATTATAACACTCTTAAGATGTATCGCACCTATAATTGCAAAAAACAAGCATAAACAACTAGAAATAATCATCCAAGCCTTGCTCTCAATGCGAGGAAGAATCACAATGTTAGGATTGAGCAGATGGAGTGAAAAAGGAGGAGTTATCGGACAATTACACGGTTCTTTCATTCAAAGATAAATTGGGAAGAAATCAATTGGATGTTTATCAAAACGCATTTAACAAAGAAGGGTTCAATCTATCTTTTGGGTGGAGATGAAGTAGTAGTAAGCAAAAGTGGGAAGCATACTTATGGGCATACCTTTCTACAATAACCAACTCAAAAGAAAAAGTGCTATTATACAAGTAAAAGAAAAGACATGAATAAAAGACTAAAAAAAGATATGAGAAGTTAGTAAGAGGTGAGATGAATACAAAACATAAAAGCCAAAGTGGAATGAACCTAGTATTGGAGACAGATGGATGGAGTCAAGTCCAAGCATCATGGCGATTTTATAATAATGAAGAAGTAACAATTTCCCTCACTCAATGACCCAATCATAGAAGAAGTGGTAGAGCAAAGTAACAAAAGAGTAGGTAACTATACCTTGGTAGCCTATGATTGGTCACATTTGGACTATAAAAAGCATACAAAGAAACAGGAACTTGTGACTAAGAATAAGAAAGGGGAATGCGAAACAGATAGGGTATGATTTGCAAGGTTCATTGGCAATGGATGAGAAAGGAAATCCTTTGGGTGCCTTAGCCCAAAACTTGGCAACAAGTGAGAAGATATACTCCACTTATGATAGCAATATTGATACAAACTTAACGCATTTAGAGGAGTTGGTTCAAAGAACTAAATACATACGAGAAAATTATAAGTTTGAAAAAGAGTTGGTTGATATTATTGACAGAGAAGGAGATAGTGTAGCCTTAATGAGAGAGTATGAAGCTAGTGGTTGGTGCTATCTGATTCGAGCTAAATCAAATCACAAAGTTTACCTGCCTGACGAGGATAGAGAGGTAAAACAAGGAGATTTAGGGCATCCTCCCAAACAACTACACACTTCCCAATAAATTCAATAAAAATTAGCATAAATGAAAGAAAAGAAGTAAAATAAGAGACTCACTCAACAAAAGCAATGTATTGAGTGAAATAAATACCGTAAGAGGTAAAAAGATGATACTAAAAAAAACTTTATAGAACTCTTAAACTACTACGCAATCAAGTATGCAAGAAGAGCTGATTTAACGCCAGAAATAAGATTAGATATTTCCTATCAAGCATATGAAGCACAAAAAGCAAAAGAGTATGGAGCTATCACAGAATTAGCTATAGAGTACAACATTTCTAGGAGATTTGTCTATATGCTCATAGAGAGATTACAACGTTTACTCCCTTTGGTATTTACTACATATCAAACAATGAAGAAACTCAGTAAAAAGAAATCTTTTCAAAGATATTAAGCTACAGATTTGAAGGAGCTTCTAGTCTTGGAGCTATCTCTACAATGATGAAGCGTGAGAAGTTGGATTATTCTGGTGCTAGTACTATCGGTAGAAGTTTATCAGCGATGGGTGCATTAATCCCAAGTATAGAATCCATACCTATGGATAAAAGCTTTCAAATCACAGCGCTTCTTGATGAGATATTTATAGGTTCAACTCCGATTCTTATAATGGTTGAGCCTAAAAGTACCGCGATACTCAATATACAATTGGCTGAGGATAGAAGTGCTAAGACTTGGTCAAAACATATTAACTATTTGACATCTAACCGAGATATAGAAATCAATAATACAGTAAGTGACCAAGGAACAGGATTACTTACAGGAATCAAAGATAGCTTGATTGGGGTTCACCGACAGCCTGATACATTTCATGCCCTCTCCCATAGATTAGGTGACTTTGTACGGATATTTAGGGCAAAGGCTTATGGCTCTATAGCAAGTGAATACGAGCGTGAAGAGGTATGTTTATCCAGAATAAGCCAAAAAGTATTTGATGAAAAAGCAAAGCTATACGATGAGGCTTGTGTGAAGACAATTGAAGCGATTGAATTGTATGAAAACTTTAGCTATTTATACAAATATGCGATAAAACAACTTAATCCCTTTCACTCCAATGGAGAGATTCGTGATGCTAATTGGGCAAGAGGAGAGATAGAGACAGCCATTGAACTGATGGAACTCTTAGAACATACAAAGGTAAATAAAGAGGTTAAGAGTATCAAAAGATTCTTCCTGATTTGCTAGACTACTTTGAGCAGACGAAAGAGGCTATAAAAGTCTGCAAAGCATTAGGGGTAAGTAATGATGCGATAAAGAATCTTAGCTTAGAGTGGCAATGGAATAAGGCTGTTATCAAAGCTAAAAAGAGTGATAGAAAGAGAAGAGCAAAAGAGAAAAGAGCTATATATGCTGAAAATTCTAAGCAAATCTTAGGTGATACATATGAGGATATTAAAGAAAAAGTATTTAATGAGCTAGATAATATCATTCAAGCTTCATCTATAGTTGAGAACATCAACTCTATCTTACGCCCCTATTTAGACCGAGCAAGAAATCAGGTGACCCCAGAGTTTCTCAACCTTTTTGCATTTTATCATAATCATAGACGATATGTTCAGGGCAAACGAAAAGGTAAAACACCGATGGAGATACTCACCCATAAAAAGCAAGATAAAGATTGGATAGAGCTTTTGACTGAGGCTATTGAGAGTAAAAATAAAGATTTCTTTCTTTAGTTAGATAGTTGCTTTTAGAATAGATTATTGTTAATTTTTAGATTTCCTCTGGTACTTAGGGGGAGGTATGGTCTATTTTAAGTGTGCACTACTTTAGGGGGTTGGGGA
>JAUZSQ010000073.1 GCA_030949325.1 Sulfurovum sp. | reverse complement strand
AACTCAAAGTTCCATGCCCATCATATCCCCGATTTGCTCTTTAAAAGCAAAAAGAGCCTCAACATCGTAGATTTTTAAAACATTCATCATCTTCATAAAAACCCAAAGACCTGATAGTAAAGCAGGTGTTGTAAATTCTTTGTTCTTTTCAATAAGTCGTCCTGAGAGTTGCACTAAAAACTTTCTAACAGCAGGAGCATTTTTTCTCTTCCGAACGCTCAATCTTTCCAAACAAACAATGTAGCATACGAGACCACGAGAAGTCTTCTAAACAGAGCCATTGGAGTTTCTTGTTGCCAACTTTCAAGATTAAATCCAGAAGATTTTAAAAAGTTTAAAATAGCTTTCTATTTTCCATCTATGATAATACCAAGTACCAATAGTTGTGGCTGTTACCTCTTTGGGAACATTGCTCAAAAGCATCCATTGGGCAACAATATTGTTGTCTTCATCAACCAATCTCTCTACCACAAACCTTGCCTTGATACTCTCTCCTGCTGTGAAGATAGTTTTTCAGCTTACCGTCCTCGTCAAGTACTGATTTGGTGGCATCTCTTTTATAGTTACCTCTATTTCATTGACAAATATCTTCACTTTTTGCATCTTTTTATCCACTTTATATTTAATGGTTTTAAGGTAGCTTCCTAGCGTTAATTCTTTTGCCAAATCTCCTTGTTTTGCCTCTCTATCCTCGTCAGGCAGGTAAACTTTGTGATTTGATTTAGCTCGAATCAGATAGCACCAACCATTGGCTTCATACTCTCTCATTAAGGCTACACTATCTCCTTCTCGGTCAATAATATCAACCAACTCTTTTTCAAACTTATAATTTTCTCGTATGTATTTGGTTCTTTGAACCAACTCCTCTAAATGCGTTAAGTTTGTATCAATATTGCTATCATAAGTGGAGTATATCTTCTCACTTGTTGCCAAGTTTTTGGGCTAAGGCACCCAAAGGTTTCCTTTCTCATCCATTGCCAATGAACCTTGCAAATCATACCCTATCTGTTTCTGCATTCCCTTTCTTATTCTTAGTCACAAGTTCCTGTTTCTTTGTATGCTTTTTTATAGTCCAAATGTGACCAATCATAGGCTACCAAGGTATAGTTACCTACTCTTTTATTACTTTCCTCTACTACCTCTGCTATGATGGGGTCATTGAGTGAGGGAATTGTTACTTCTTCATTATTATAAAATCGCCATGATGCTTGGACTTGACTCCATCCATCTGTCTCCAATACTAGGTTCATTCCACTTTGGCTTTTATGTTTTGTATTCTATCTCACCTCTTACTAACTTCTCATATCTTTTTTTAGTCTTTTATTCATGTCTTTTCTTTTACTTGTATAATAGCACTTTTTCTTTTGAGTTAGTTGTGTAGAAAGGTATGCATAAAAGCCTTTTGTTATAAGAAGTTTCAAAAATATATCATCATATTTTTTTTCTATTAATTCCTCTGTATTGACTTTGGTTTTATCTTTTAACACTTCAATAAACTTTTTAAAACTCTCAAAATCTCTATTTTTTATAGCATCATCTAATGACTGATTGTCTAATTTAGCAAGATATATTTTAGAACTTTTAAATCCAAAATCATCTCTTAACTTTTCAATAGTTTTTATGTCATAATGTCCTTTAGCTAGTTTAAATAATTTATCTTTATTTCGCTTGTTAGCTTCATTTTTTTCAAAAACTAATATTTTTAATTCTTCTAATGATTTTGCATTTTTCATTTTGAACCTTTTTAATTTGAATAATTAAATTATAATATTTATTGTACCCATATCGTGTCTATAGAAAACCTTACCACCAAGCATCATCAGGGTGAATATAAACCCCATCACCCATATAAACATAAGGTTCACTCGTCCCATCTCTATGATAGACTTCTTCATAACCCTCAACCATTCTAGGTGTTCTTTCTACTCTTTTTTTCATTCTATTAGATTTTGGTCTAAGATGAGAATGACATTTCCAACAACCATTACCATAATCAGGATAATTAAGTCCACATATTTTACATACTTTCATTTTTATCCTTTTGAAATTTCAATGATTGAATTATAGTATATATTATACCCATATTATGTCCATAAATAATTTCAATTTCTAAAAAAGTCCACTCTGTACAATCACTCTAGGATAAACCATCTCAATAAATCTCTCTTTAGAACCTAAAGCCTCTTCTATCTTGTTTTTTTTGATTAATGATACCAAAATAGCACAAGTTTTAGCTTGACAATTAATAGACTTTTTAGGATTAAACTCTATATCAGTAAATGCTGTATAGGTGCATAGTTCATCTATAATATTTTTATTATTTTGGTAAAGGGCTTTGATATACATCCAATCATAAAAGGCTGTTTTAGGTTCATTTTTCCAAAAAACACCATCAAATTCAAAGCCTATGATATTGCCTGAGTTTTTTAATCTTGGGTCTTTTTTCGCTTCTATGCTTGTTTTATAGTAGAGGTCTTTGTATAAGTCTAGGTGTCAGGTGATAATGATAACTCTTTTTTAACTTCCTGCTAAAAAGTGCAGTATCTTACGCATATACATCTTTTCTTCTTCCAATTTTAAGTACCAAGAGTATGAGTTTACCATTATTTATTTCAAATATTGCTCGTATACGCCTAGCTATCACAAATCTATAGTGCTTGTAGTCTGTACCCTTTAACTCTGTGACTTTTTTAGTTGTTTTGAGTCCTTCAAAATGCTCTTCCAAATAGCGTAATTTTTTAGCTATAAGTTGTTGTTCTGCATGGTTAAATTTTTTTAAGTTGAGTATCGCTTCATCTGTTAGTTTTAGCTTATACACTACTCCAGCCCGAGTTCTGCAAATACATCGTCTGCGTCATGTACTTTTACTTTCCCCCGATGCTACATCATCTGACAACTTCTGTGCGGTTATGCTATCTGTATGGTCAAAGTAGAAGTCCAAGGCTCTCTCTATGAGTTCTTTTTGGGTGATGTCAAGTGTTTTAGAAAGAGTTTCAAGTTCTTCTGCAACCACCGAATCAAACGAGATAAGTTTTTTTACTATTGACATTTTATATCCTTTTGTATATCTATATAGATATTATATCAGATATATACATAAATGCCAAATAGAGGGGTTAGTGAACGTAACCTTAAGACTTCTTTGCTTTTTTTTCTGCACGTTTTTCTTTTAAAGTTTTTGTTGATTTCGTCTTCACTGATTTTTGTTTATCTTGACCTTTTGCCATGGTGTCTCCTTCATTTGAATTTATATATTATATATACTTAAACTTACTATTTCGTGATAAGCAGAGGCTCATCGCTAAAACTTTAAAGCCTAGAGTTTATCTCCTCCACATTCACTGATTCTTGCACCAAATATTGCGAGAAACCCTGCCATATGTACAGCACTAATAGTATGTGTTTCTCCAGAGCTCAATTTAACAGCAATTTCTTTTTCCCATGCAACAAATTTGTCCCATATACAAGTACATAATTTCTCGACTTCATCTTCTGATGGGTTTGAATCATAGTTAAGTGTAAAGTTAGGGATAGAAGTATTGTTACATTGCACTTTAAAGAGTGGATAGCTAGATGTTGGGTCATGTGGGTTACTCTCTTTACTTGTATAAAGAAAAACTATGACCATGAGTAATGCTATAAATGCAAAATATTTTTTCACCGTATGCCTTGTAAATGTTTTTATAGTTGCTACATAGTATCGGAATGTTCCTTTATTCGATAATACTATCAATGATACCCAATATCTGACGCATCATTTTTGATTTTCTTTTTCTATAAGTTTGATATTTCTAGAGTTATAATCTACAGATTTCATTTGTTTACCCATGATGTAGCTCATAGTCAAGACCACTAAATAATCTGGTAACTTTCTTAATATCTCTAGGGTCATTTTTACTTTATAGATTCTGTTAAACATCTCTTGGCGTTACTTTGCTTGAAGGTGTATGAACATGACCTAATCTAATTATGCTAAAATAACAGACTCATTAATATAAGGTGATTTTATGAAAGTGTATGAACTCAAAGCTATTGCTAAGTGTATCGAAGATTTTACGTTTATTTCCCGTGCTAGGCGTGTGGAGAACAATACGATAGAGATGACATTTGACAAGCATGAAAGTTATTTCTTTAACCTCACTCGTGGGGTTTCTTCGGTGTATAAAGCACCTTCTCAACGACCACTTAAGGGCTATAATGCTCCTTTTGATACGCTCTTGCATGCTTTGCTTTCGGGGTCTAAGCTCTTGGGTGTAGATGTGCCTCATGATGACCGTATTTTACGATTTAGGATTGCTCCTAAGAGTTCGTATAAGGACAAGGTCATCTATTTGCAGTTGGAGTTTACGGGCAAAAATACGAATGCTATTTTGATTGATGACAATGAAGTGACGATTGAAGCCCTTCGGCATATTGATGCTGAGAGTTCTTTTCGTGTAGTACGTCCTGCGATGGAACTTTTGGCAATTCCTGCGTTTGAACGTCATGAAGAGGTCAAAGACATAGGTGATATTCGGGAGTATTTAGAAGCAAAGTTTACGCAGATGCAAGAGACAAAGCTTCGTGAAATCAAAAAACAAAAATGTTCTAGCGTAGCCAAAAAGATAAAAAAGTTTGCACAACTTTTGGACAAATTGCCCGACAAAGAAAAAATTGGGGATTCAAGCGAAGCAGTCTCAAGATGCTGGTAATCTTATCTTGGCAAACTTGTATCAAATCAAGCCCTATGATACCAAGCTCAAAACTTATGACTTTGAGGGCAATGAAGTGAGCATACCTTTGCCCAAGAATACCAAAGTCAATCGTATGTCTGATTATTATTTCAATCTTGCCAAACGTGCCAAGTCCAAAGCCAAAAATGTGCATATAGAACAAGAAAACCTTAGCTCCAAAAAAGCCTTTTATGAGAATATTTATTATGCACTAGAACAAGCCAAAACACCCTATGAATTGGAGCTTTTAGTGCCTAAACGTGCGAAGTCTTTGCGTAAAAAAGAGAAGCTTAGAGAGGGTGAACTCTTTTGGATAGAAGATTACAAAGTACTGGTAGGGCGTAATGCCAACGAAAATCAAAAATTACTAGCAATCGCTAAGGCGAATGATGTGTGGATGCATATTAGAGATGTGCCGTCGAGTCACGTTATTATACGCACAGACAAACAGCAGTTAGCAGACTCAGTACTTCAAGCTGCTGCGAAACTTTGTGTGGATTTTTCGGTCAAGAATTCAGGGGATTATGAAGTGGATTATACCAAGCGTAAATTTGTCAAAGTACAAGAAGGTGCAAAGGTACTATACAACAAATATGATACCCTCAGAGTCACGAAAGAAGGGGTAGAAATCAGAGTCTAACGCAAAGCGTGATATAATTACTTTTATCTGTAAATCAATTCAATAATAGGAATTATCGTATGAAAAACTTGACTTCTTTTCAACAGCGTATCATCACAGGAATAGGCTTATTGGCACTTGTAGGCATTATTGGCTGGATAGACAATTTTCTCTTGATGTGGGCATTTTTGGGAGTGATTTATATCTTTGCTTTTTATGAAGCGATGAAACTTTTCGACCTTAGTTCTTCTTCTGCGTATTTTTGGGCTGTACTTTTATGGCTATTGGCTTATGCTTATCCCAATCCTGATGACCTCTTCTTCCTTGTAGCTATCATCTTTGCAGGGTCTATTGCGTATTTACATAATTTTGACAAACGTTTACTCTAGCCTTTTTTGTACCCTGTTTCAGGGGTATTTTTCTTTCTTATTCTCTACCAAGACTTTGGTATCTTCGGCGATGGCATGGTTGCTTGTGACTGTAGCCATTACGGATACAGGTGCATATTTTGTAGGCAAAGCCATAGGCAAAACCAAATTTTCTGATACCAGTCCCAACAAGACCCTAGAAGGGGTTTTTGGAGGGGTTATTTTGGCTACTATTATCGGTACATTATTTGGCTTGTATAGTGATATAGCCCCTTTTTGGACAGTGGTTATTGTTACACTTATTACGGCTATAGCTTCTATCTTTGGTGACCTCTTTGAATCATATCTCAAAAGAGAAGCAGGGGTCAAAGACTCAGGCGATGTTTTGCCTGGGCATGGTGGAATCTTGGACAGAATTGACGGATACCTTTTCGCCGCACCGATGATGGTCATTTCACTTAGAGCCTTGTTATAATGGATTCGAGTATCGTACTTTTGGGTTCTACAGGCTCAATAGGAGTCAATACCTTACACATTGCCAAGCGTTACGATATCGCAGTAGAAGCCTTGGTAGCAGGATATAATATAGACCTACTCAACGAACAAATAGCCATACATAAACCCAAAGTAGTCGTCATCGCAGACAAGCGTGATAGGCATAAAGTTGTGCATGATGATGTACGCTTTGGAGCAGAAGCCATTCTTGAAGTGATTGCATCTTCGAAGAGTTCTACGATTGTCAATGCCCTTGTAGGCTACGCAGGATTAGCCCCTACACTCAAAGCCACTTCTTTGGGCAAACGTGTGGCTTTAGCGAACAAAGAGTCTCTTGTCGTCGCAGGTGAGTTTTTGGATATTTCGTTGATTACGCCTATTGATTCTGAGCATTTTGGCTTGTGGTATCTCATCAATGAACGTCCTATCTCCAAGCTCTATATTACAGCTTCAGGTGGAGCATTTAGAGACTGGGACATAGACAAAATGAAAGATGCTACCTTCGCTGACGCACTCAATCATCCCAATTGGTCTATGGGAAACAAAATCACCATAGATTCAGCTACGATGACCAACAAACTCTTTGAACTCCTAGAAGCCAAATGGCTCTTTGGTACTTCCAATGTCGATGCGGTCATCGAAAAAAAGTCCATCATCCACGCCTTGGCAGAATTTAAAGACGGCTCAACGACAGCTCACTTTGCAGGAGTAGATATGAAGCTCCCTATCGCCTTTGCCCTCAAAGGTGAAATCACCGATGCCATTCTCCCTCCTACAGACTTATTGGCTATGGGAGCGATAGAATTCTTACCCATAGAACCCACTCGCTACCCTATATGGAACCTAAAAGAGCATATCTTACAGAACCCACACCTAGGCGTAATCATCAACGCCTCCAATGAAGTAGCCATAGAAGCCTTCCAAAAAGAAGAATGCTCATTCTTTGGTATGAGCGACAAAGTCTTAGATGCTTATGCCAAATTTGGCAATGTCAAAGCGACGAGTATAGAGGATATAGTAGAGATAGATGCAGAGGTTAGGGATTATGTGTTGTCTTTGTAGGGGATATTGTTGCTTCATACGATATAAGGATATAAAGTGGCACTAAGTTGGAATGAGATAAAGAACAGAGCAATACATTTTTCTAAAGAGTTGGAAGATGAAAGCGATAAAAATAAATCATCAGTTCAATTGTTGGATAAGGCTGTAGATAGGTGCTATACTTCTAAAAGGTTTAAGAGTGATAAAGAGAGGATGGAGTTTTTGTTTGGGTTCTATGAGGGGTATATTAATGAAACCAATTGAAAAATTTAGACTAATTGATAAAATTGCTGAAACTTTACAGCAACAAATGACTTGTATCGATATTTTTACTTATTTACCTGCATTCAATATAAGTACTCGTGATAAAGATGAATGTAAAAATAGTAAAAGAATATATCTTAAGGAACTTTTAGCAAATGAAAGTGTAGATACAATTTTAGAAATTGCTGATGATTTAGAAATAGAACATAATGAAATTAAAAAGAAAAATATTCAATTAGCAACATTTTGGGAGCAAGGACATTTTAAATTATTTATTAGTCATTTAGCAAAATATAAAAAAACTGCTTCAAACTTGCAAAATCTATTATTGATATATGGAATTAGTGGATTTGTAGCTCATGAAGATATTGAGCCAAGCAAAGAGTGGCAAGAAGAAATTGAAATTGCATTGCATTCTATGGATGCTTTAACAGCTATTTTAATGGAAGGATTTAAAGAAAGTAATTGGTGTGATCAAGAGGTTGGCTTTGCAGTGGGGAAAGATGTATTGATAATACCAATTAGAAAAGAGATAGACCCTTATGGTTTTATCGGTAAGTATCAGGCAATAAAAGGACGCGATACAAGCGTTCAAAAAGTAGCAAAATCAATTTTTGAAACAATAATAAAGCATCCAAAAACTAGACATACGATGTTAATGATATTTATAAATTTAATTGCAAATTCTACACATATTGACACGGCATTAAAACAATTAGAAATTTTATCTGAAATCAAAGAGATACCAAGAGAAATATTAGAACAAATGGCAGAACAAATTAAAAATAATAATGTATTAATGAAATCAAAAAGATTTATGATAGAGTTAAGCATATTATTAGATGAATATAATATTGCTATATTGAATGAAAGTGTAAATAATAATATTGAAATAACGGACGAGATACCATTTTGATTGTAAACTATAAAATATTTTGCGATGAAAGGATAATAAAAATTACTATAAATAAAAAGACCCCAAGCTTTAACTCAAAGGCTAAAGGCTTATTGGGGGATTCTATGATAATTAGAACTAAAATAATAAAAGAAGTCAAATGAAAAAATGTGTAAAAATAAAAAATCAATTTATATCTAATAGTAGATTAACTCAATATAGTGGTGTAAAAGAATATATTGAAAATATTCAACTATCAAATAAGTTTTATGTGCCTTTGTCTTTGGTTGAAATAGGGCTAAGAAATTCACTCAATAAATTGTTTATAAGTAAGGTAGGGGAACAATGGCTTTTTGATAAAGGTTTCATCAAGCCTCAATTACAAATGAAAATAAATTCATCTATCAAAATGCTAAAACAGCAAAATAAACACATTACACAAGATAATCTAATAGCAGAATTGAGTTTTAGATTTTGGACAATGCTTCTAAAAAAAACATACAAAGAATATCTAAGATACAATGATTTGAAACAAATTTTTCCAAATATCGATATAGAAAAAGATAAAAGAGTAAATCGACATTATTTTTTTACAAAGTTAAATAACATAAGAATTTTTAGAAATAAAGTATTTCATTTTGATAAAATAATCAATAAAGAAGAATATCAAAATATAGAAAATGATATTTATTTAATATTGCAATATTTTGATGATGCATTATATCAATTTGCAAAATCTGATGTTGTAAAGAAAAATAATGAACTATAAAATATTCTACGATGAAAGTAACCACAGATACAGGGATACATCAGACCTAATGGTGATAGGTGGGATACTTTGTCTTAGTGAAGTGATGATAAAATGAAAGAATTTATCCCTCCAAACTTACCCATAACGAAAGACATAGAAACAAAAGCTATACTCAAAAAATCTATAATGGCAAACCGTGCATTGGCGAAGCTAAATGGGGTCTCAAAAATCATTCCCAATAGTAATATTTTGATAAATTCACTAGCCCTACAAGAAGCCAAAGATAGTAGTGAGATAGAGAATATTATTACCACGCATGATGAGTTGTACCAAGCCCATTTGGCTATGAAAAAATATATCTCATGCTACTAAAGAGGTACAAAACTATAAAAATTCTCTTTTGAAAGGTTATCATCTTGTCAAGGAAAATAAGCTACTACTTAAAAGATATATCGTTGAAATACAGAAAGAATTAGAACAAAATGATGCAGGAGTGAGAAGACAAAGTGGGACAAATTTAGCCAATGCTCAAACAGGTGAAGTGATATTTACACCCCCACAAAATTACGAAGATATAGAAAAACTTCTAGGCAATCTTGAACAGTATATAAATGAGCCAAATGATATAGACCCACTTATCAATATGGCTATTATTCATTATCAATTTGAAACAATTCATCCTTTTTATGATGGCAATGGTCGTACAGGTAGGATTATCAATATTTTGTATCTTATTTTAAATGATTTACTTGATATTCCTATTTTATATCTGAGCCATTACATTATCAAGCACAAGAGTGATTATTATAGATTGTTACAAGAAGTGAGAACCAAAGACCATTGGGAAGAGTGGATACTGTATATGCTTGATGGTGTAGAACAAACCTCATTAGAAACCATCTCTTTAGTCAATGATATATCTGCCCTTATGTATCAAACGAAGCAAGAGTTAAAGGAAAAGTTGCCAAAGATATATAGTAAAGATTTAGTAGAGATATTGTTTCATCATCCTTATACAAAAATAGATTTTTTGGTTGAAGGGTTGGGGCTTACAAGACAGACAGCATCAAAGTATCTTAAAGCGTTAGCCTCTATCGGTATTTTAGAAAGTATTCAAATCAAAAACAGTAAGTTCTATGTCAATGTAGCATTATTTACTAGGTTAAAAAAAGGGATATAAGTTAACATAGCTTCTATCTATGTTAAAAAAATGGCTAAATATTAACATAGCTCACTAAAAACCCATAAACAAAAAAGGTTCAAAATGAATAAAACACTAATCCTACACGGTTGGGGAGGCTCAGATGCTCCTCATTGGCAGTCTGAATTGGCTTCGGAGATTGCCCAAGACTATGGTACGGTTTGCTTTCCTTTGCTTGATAATTGTCACTTCCCTTCTAAAAATCGTTGGATGAGACAAGTCAAAGAGGTACTCCAAGACTTTAACCCTGATACTGTAGTCTGTCATTCTCTAGCCAATAATTTGTGGTTGTGGCTTTGTGAAGAGGGAGATATCGTAGAGGTAGAGCGATTGTTTATGGTGTCTATTCCTAGTCTTGATACGAAAGAAAAGACGATTAAGACCTTTTTCCCCTTGTCCTAGACCTCAGAATATTACTGCTAAAGCCGTGCATATCGTGGTATCGGACAATGACCCTTGGGTGAAGATAGCAGAGGTAGAAGAGATAGCCAAATATTATGATGCATCTTTAGATGTCTTGGTCGATGCTGGACATATTAATGCTGATTTTGGGTATGGAAAGTGGGGATTGATTGAAGCGTTGGTATTGCAAAAGTAACAGAACATAATGTTCTGTTACGATAAGATTAGAGTCTTGACTCGTATCTTCTAAGCATGAAGAGTTTTTTAAGAATTTTCTTGCGAGTGGCAATTTTTTCTTTTTTGTTCTTTTCAGTTTGAGTCTCAAAGTGTTGACGAGCTCTAGCTTCTGTTACAATAAGGTTTCTGTCACATTGTCTTTTAAATTTTCTGTACGCATCATCAAATGTATCACGTGAAGTTATTTTAATTCCTGGCATATCAAGCACCCCCCTTCCTTATCAAGATTTTCTGGATTCTATGTCCAAAATAGATAAATATGAGGCGTATTATATCGAAATAAAATTGTGTAGAGGTGAAGTATTGACCTTTGGCTTTCTTTAGAGTAAAATACACTTATGAAAACTAAAAAATTAGCCGTACTCTTTTCAGGGACTGGTAGTAACTTTGCGTATATTTTGGAACATTTGCATCTCAAAGGCTTTGAGGTGGTGGTGGCGATTTGTAATAGGTCTGATGCCAAGGGAATAGCCTTTGCTAAGAGCTATGATATTCCGTTGGAAATCATTGAGTCTAAGGGCTTTACGCGTAGAGAAGACTTTGATACGCAATTGGTAGAGACATTGGGGAGATATACCCCTGATTTGACTATTTTGGCAGGGTTTATGCGTATTTTGACCCCTGTGTTTACAGAACATATTGTAAGTATCAATTTGCATCCCTCTTTGCTTCCTCGTCATAAAGGACTTCATGCTATCCGTAAAAGCTATGAAGATAGCTATGATTTGGGTGGAGTGACCGTCCATTGGGTTAGCTCTGAGCTTGATGCTGGAGAGATTATCTTGCAAAGAAGCATTCAGAAACAAGGTATGGACTTAGAAGCCTATACGCGTACGGTTGGACGGATAGAAAAAGAAGTATTGATAGAAGCCATACAACAGATATTTGAGGATAACAAATGAAAATATACAATGATGAACAAAATGCCAAAGGGATATATATCGTCTTTCTTGTTTTACAAGGGATGTTACTGCTTTTGATGTATAGTATCGTCTATGCCTCTTATGTGGCGACCCAAAGTGCTGTACTCCTCTATGGATTGACTCCTTTTACTGCTTATGCCCCAACGGTGATTGTCTTTTTGGCTGTACCTGTGGTATTTATGAAGACGGCTTCGGTCTTTCGTCAAGAGCGTAGGATGGTGGCTGTGAGTTGGATGATGGCACTTTTGTCTATTTTCTTGGTAGGATTGATGTTGCATTTGATGAATATTACCAAAATATCCTAATGACAATACTTCCACAAAAACATCGCAAGATACTCAAGATGGCTATCCCTGCAGGGATTAATTCTCTATTGGATATGTTGCAAGTGATTACCGATTTGATTATGGTAGGACGTATTTCTGCTTTTGCTGTGGTTGCTGTGGGATTAGGTTTACAGTCTTTGATGTTTGTCTTTGCGATACTGACCCTTTTGCAAGTAGGGACTTCTGCTTTGCTGTCTCGTTTTGTAGGCTCTAATAATATGACACGCGCTTCGACAGGACTTTCGACACTTTTGGTTTTTGCCTTCTTTCTTTCCTTACCTGTGATGCTTTTTTGGTATGTAGTAGCCTCTGATGTGTATGTATGGTTTGGTACAGATATCGAAGTGATTGCCTTGGGTGCCTCGTATGTCCAAATGCTCACATGGATGCTACCTTTTGTCTTTGTCAAGCTTGTATTCGTCACAGCCCTCAATGCCACGGGTGATACCAAAACTCCGATGTATGTCAAATTAGGTTCAATCGTTCTCAATGTGATACTCAATTATCTATTGATTTTTGGTAATTTTGGCTTTCCTCAGATGGGTGTCGCAGGGGCTGCTTTGGGTACAGTCATTGTCAATATCTTGGAGTTTATGATTTACCTATGGCTTTATATCAAAGCCAAAACGCTCTATATCCCTGTATGGCATTACTCGACTACTCTCTTGAGACGTGCCTTAAAAGTAGGGGTTCCTGCTTCTTTTGAGCGTACTTTGACCTTTGGGTCTTTTATGTTGTTTACTCTGATTATTGCTGATTATGGGACAGAGGTCTTGGCAGGGTATCAAATAGGCTTACGTGTAGAAGGCTTGGCATTTATGCCAGGTATTGGCTTTACTATCGCGGCGATGACACTCATGGGTCAAGGCTTGGGTGCAAAAAAGCCTGAACAAGCACGAGAAGATGTACTTTTGATACTCAAATATACCGTGGGGTTAATGTTTATACTTTCGTTTTTTATGATATTTATGCCAGAGCAAATCGTATGGATTTTTACTGATGATAGGCAGACGATAGAAGAGGCTAGTTTGTATTTGCGTATTGTAGGATTGTCACAAATACCTTTGGCATTTAACTTCGTACTCTCAGGAGCATTAAGAGGCGCTGGAGATACGAAAAGAACACTCAAAATCAATCTTGTTTCCTTGTGGTTTGTACGGATACTTCCTGCATTGTTTTTGAGTTGGTACTTTAACGATATCATATTTGTCTATCTCGCGATGATAAGTGATACCTTAGTCAAAGCAATATGGTTATGGAAAACCTTTCAACAAGGCGAATGGAAAAAAATCAAAGTATGAGGATAAAAGATGAAAAATAATATTATATTAATAGGGTTCATGGGTGTAGGTAAAGGCACAACGGCTAGGGCATTTAGCAAAAAATATGGAGCATTCATCCTAGATACCGATGACCTCATAGAATCTAAAGAAAATGCCGAAGTCAAGAAAGTCTTTGCCAAAAAAGGAGAAGCCTATTTTCGCCAACAAGAACAAGCCACAGCAGACTGGATAGAATCCTCAGTCCAAGGTACATTTATCTCTTGTGGAGGAGGGTTTTACAAGGTAGATAATCTCAAAAAGTTAGGTACAGTAGTCTTACTTGATGCTTCATTTGAATGGATACATACACGTCTAAAAACAGCCAAAAACAGCAAGTCCAAACTCGCCAAACGTCCACTGTTTGCCCAAGAAGCAGAAGCCAAAAAGCTCTATAAAGAACGTGAAAGTATGTACAAAAAACTAGCCGACGTAGTCGTGGATGTAGAGCATCTCAGTATGGACGAGCAGTTGGCCTTTATTGCTAAAAAGTGTAAGTGGTAAGGGTTACTCACCTTGTATGTTTAGGGTACCTCTACGGCTAATCATGCTTATGTAGGGGTAATCCCTTGTGCTTACCCTAAAACCTAGAAGATTCAATAGCCTTATTTGAACTTACTTATAACTTCTTGAAATTCTTTGAGGGAGTAGATAGAGAATGAACATCTTGAATTGCTACAGACATAGGCTACAGGTTGTGTAGATTTAGGGTACTTAATATCTGGATTATAAGCTTTAGCCTTTTGTAGGTCTAAAAGTTCTACTCGTGCATACTCTGGTGCCTGACTTAATGCTAGACTATACAGTGCTTGTGGCTTTTCTCTCCATCAACTGTTAAGTGTATAGGTTTATGTGAAAACTCATAGTCACATATAAGAATACCTGCTTCGGTTATTCTTTTGAGTGCTATCGTGTTATTGACCAAATAACGCATAATATGTTTAGCAAAATCTTTATGCGTACTTTTACCCGTATAGTGTCCAAGTAGCGTCATAAAACGTGCCGTATGTATATTTTCATCTAGCTGTCGTATGGGCTTAATGGGTGTACCATTATCTGTGGCGGTAAAGATACCAGCCTTTGGTGCTTTAAAGTGACGTGCTAAAAAATAGCCTAACTTAGATGCTTGACGTAGCCAAGGTACTTCCCCTGTTGCACGGTACAGTGCTAACAATCCTTTGCCCATATACAGGTTATCTTGAAGATACAGTAGCGTATATTTTTTATCATGGGAAAACCCTCCACCATGAACAAACCTATTACGAAGTGTCCAGTTTGCAGCACTTTTTGCATAATGAAGATACTTTTTATCCTTTGAAGCCTCATATAAATAGACCAATGCTTCTATCATCTGTCCTTGTGATGAAGCATATAAATGTTTATCTATCTTTGGTATACCAAGTGATAGCCTTTGTGTATTATTATATTCAAAATAACGATGTGCTTTTTCACCTTGTTTTATATCGGCATCTTGTGAGACATAAAAAGCACCATTGTCGTCTTTTAAAAATCGTAAGACATACTCTGCTACATGCTTGGAAGCATTCAAATATATTTCACTTTTAAACTGCTTTGCAGCCAATGCATAGACTTTGATATATCGAGCTTGGATTCTCATAATTTTTTCATAATGTGCATGATTCCAATCTCCATGTGTTGAGTACTGATATGCCCCTCCCCATACAGGGTCAATGAGTTGTATAGCAGCGTCGAGTGTTTTTTTCGCTCGTGCTTCTTCTCGTGTATTACCCTGTGAAGCTTGGAGCATGGTATAGAGTATAGAATCTTCTTCTAAAAACTTTTGTCCTATGTTGAGTCCTCCTAAGTCTGTATCATAGGTATCTTTATGTCTTTGTTCCAGCGTCTTTTTGAGTTTAGGGTTGAGTATAGATGTTTTGTATGTTCGGCTTACCTCTGGTTCAATTTTTTCTGCTGAGGGGTCTGCAATGATAGATTTTAGTAAAGCTATCATTTTATCTGGGGCGATATAGCCTGTGCGTTTAACTATCTCTTTGCCATTTTCATCAAAAAATATAGTGGCTGGCCATCCATAATCACGATACTTTTGAGCCAAGTCAGGTCTAGCATCATGGTCTACTTTAACAAATAAAAAATATTTATCTATTAAGTTTTGTACTACTTTGTTTTTATAGGTTGTTTTATCCATCACATGACACCAATGACACCAAACAGCTTCTAAGTCCAGAATAATGACCTTATGTTCTTTTTTGGCCTTTATAAAGAGTGCTGTGTCAAATGTATTACTCGCTTGTACTTGTACAATACCTTCGCCAAAATGAAAAAGAGCATATTTTTAAAAGTTCAAACCCCGTAAATAGGAGGGTTAGAGAAGAAGAAAATAGCTATTTTTTAGTAAAAATACAAATTGGCTAAGGTATTGCTTGTAAGGTAAGTATAAATAATAGGGCTAATCCTAATAATAATGTTTTCATTTCTAAGCTTCTTTAAGTGAGGTCAAATAGGTACCTTTGTCATCAAGATGGATAATCGTACCATCTTTGACGACTAGACTCATGTATTCTCCCTTTGGCATAGAAAGAATCACTTCTGAATAGACAGCATCAAGGATATCATTGTCTTGGTCAATATGAATCTCTTGTACCTTAGGTATGTCTTTTTTGCTATATTTCTCAAAGTAGAGCGTTTGTTTATCTATATCAAGTTCTAAAATATGGTTGAGTGCAACAATCATTTTTGGGGTAAGTTTAGGTTTACGGTCATGGTTTTGAAACAATATAAATGGAATATATTGATTGAAAAAGGGAACGGAGAGTTTACATATTCCCATATCAAACTCATCCCAACTCGTATTAAAAAGAATATCTCTTGCTTTCATCATCTTTGTGCCTTTATTCTGTGTATTTTATGAGGATGTATGATAGCACAAATTTTCAACATACCTATCCAAGCCTTTTGCTACAGACCACCATTGAGTAAAGGTAGCATCATAGTAGGGTTGGGTGACTTCGCTAAAGGAGTCTTGGTCTTCATAGAGGTTGACACACCAATCAAAGGAAACATTGCGTGATTTGAGGGCTTGTATGGAGAGTAGGGTATCGTTGATGCATCCTAGACGGCTTGGGGTAATGAGTAGGGTAGGAGCAGAGAGTTTGACGATGAGGTCTAGCATCGTAAAGTCTTGGGTCATGGGTACGAGTAGTCCTCCTGCGCCTTCGACGAGTAAAATATCGCAATATTGGCAAAGAAAGTGGTATTTTTTTAGGATAACTTCAATGTCTATAGTATGGTGTATATCAGCACAAAAAGGTGCAGCAGGAAGGGCAAAGGTATAGGCTGTTATATCTAAGGGGCTAAATGCCTCAAAGAGTGGATTGACTGACTTGACAAGCGTGTAGAAGTAGGGTGGCATCGGGAGCTATGGTTTGGACACCTGTTTCGATAGGTTTGAACACGCCTACGCGTAAGCCTTGTGCTGCTAGGGCTTTAATAAGTTTGAGTGTGGTATAGGTTTTACCTATATTCGTCCCTGTCGCTGTGATAAAAAGGGTTTTCATGTACTTTCCTCTGCTCTTTTTAATACAATTATAGTATAAATAGACTTCTTTCATAGCTATTAGGGAAGCTATGATAAAATACACTCTAAAAGGATATACTTTTGCCAAAGATAGAAGAAGAACTGGATTTTGCCTTAGCTTTAGAAGAACCACGGATGTTTAAGGTGTTATTGCATAATGATGACTATACAAGCATGGAGTTTGTTGTAGGTATTTTGATAAATGTATTTCATAAGTCTCAATTGGAATCAGAACAAGTTATGTTTCAAATACATGAAGCAGGTAAAGCAATTTGTGGGGTCTATACCTTAGAAATTGCACAAACGAAAGTACAGCAAGTTAAAACACAAGCCAAAAAGAGCGAATTTCCTCTTTTGGCAACACTTGAAGAAGACGTATAGTAAGGAAAATAATGATTAGTATGACACTCAATGATGTATTCAAAAATGCAATACAGTATGCCAAAGAACAGAAGCATGAATATTTAACGGTAGAACACCTTTTCTTGTTTATTCTCAAATCTGACGCTGGAAAAGAAATATTCTCTATGCTTCACTCAGATGTAGCTATCTTGGAGGCGAGTATGCAAAAGCATGTTGGCAAGATGACACCTACACTCAAAGATGAAATAGAGCCTTTTGAGACCGTGGCTTTGTCTCGTGTGATTAATAACATGATGACACATATACAAGGCTCAGGACGCATAGAAGCCAATATCGGAGACATGATAGTCTCTATTTTTATGCAAGAAAACTCTTATGCTGTGTATCTGATGAAGAGCGAAGAGATAGAGCGTGTAGATATCTTGGAGGTGATTTCTCACCGTTATGACCAAGAGCCTAAAGAAGGAGCAACGGGTGAAGAAGCAGAGAAAGAGAAAGAAACATTCTTAGCGAAATTTACGGTAGAGCTTGTAGCCTTGGCAGAAACAGGAAAGATAGACCCTGTAGTAGGTCGCGTAGATGAGATAGAACGTGTGATGCAAACACTCTGTAGGCGTAAAAAGAATAATCCTCTGCTCGTAGGTGAACCCGGTGTTGGTAAAACAGCGATTGCTGAGGGATTGGCACTGCGTATTAGTGAAGATAATGTACCCAATATTTTGAAAAAGTCTAAAATCTATGCCCTCGATATGGGAGCATTGGTAGCAGGAACAAAATATAGAGGAGACTTCGAGAAGCGTCTTAAAGGTATTATCAAAGAACTCACAGAAGCCAAAGATGCCATTATGTTTATCGATGAGATTCATACGATGGTAGGAGCAGGGGCTACAAGTGGGGGAAGTATGGACGCGTCCAATCTTCTCAAACCTGCTCTTGCACGAGGAGATTTGAAGTGTATTGGAGCTACGACCTATCAAGAGTTTAGAAACTTTTTTGATAAAGACAAGGCACTGAGCCGTCGCTTTGCCAAAGTGGATGTAGAAGAGCCTAGTAAAGAAGATACTTTTACTATTCTCAAAGGCATACAGCATAAATATGAAGAGTTTCACAAGATTCGTTTTACTGATGGGGCATTGGAATCGGCGATAGACCTTTCTGTCAAATATTTGCACGATAGGTTCTTACCAGATAAAGCGATGGATATTATTGATGAGGTGGGAGCTCACTTTATGCTCAAAGGAAAGAGTGGTGAGCTAGTAGAATCTTCAGATATTGAGAAATCTGTAGCCAAGATGCTCAAGCTTCCTGCGACTGTCATTGGTACAGATGATACCAAGAAGCTCAAATCTCTCACCAAAGATTTATCCGCAAGGATTATAGGACAAGAACAAGCGATAGAAGCAGTCTCTACTGCGATTAAACGTTCGTACGCAGGACTCAATTCTGATGATAAACCTATCGGTAGTTTTCTCTTTGTAGGACCTACAGGTGTGGGTAAAACAGCCTTAGCGACACAACTTTCCAAGACGTTGCATGTACATTTTGAGAGACTAGATATGTCTGAGTATATGGAAGCCCATACCATTAGCCGTTTGGTAGGCGCACCTCCCGGTTATGTAGGGTATGACCAAGGTGGATTACTCACCGAGATGATTAAAAAGCATCCTCATACGGTGCTGTTGCTAGATGAAATCGAAAAAGCCCATCCTGATATTATGAATATTTTACTTCAAGTGATGGATGGAGCGAAGCTTACAGACAACAATGGAATCGTGAGTGACTTCAAGAACGTGATTCTTATTATGACTTCAAACATTGGTACCAAAGAAGCCAATGTCATGGGCTTTGAAAAAGACTCTTCAATGAAAACAGACAAAGCCTTAGCTTCATTCTTCTCTCCAGAGTTTAGAAACCGTTTAAGTGCCACGATTGAATTTAACGCACTTTCTCTTGATACCTTGATTCTTATCGTCGATGAAGAACTAGACAAGCTCAATAGCCTATTGTCTGCTAAAAATGTCACTGTCAAATTGTCCAAAAAAGCCAAAGTACATTTGGCAAATGAAGGCTATGACGAACGTTACGGAGCAAGACACATTGCCCGTGTAGTCGATGCCCAAATTAAAGAAGCATTAACCGATGAATTACTTTTTGGTAGTTTGGTAGAAGGTGGGTCTGTGAAGGTCACGTACGAAGATAAAGCACTTAGTTTCAAATTTTCAAGCAACTAAATGCCCATCATTGAAAAAGCTAAGTATTACGTTAAACCTTTAAATAGATACTTTTCTGCTTTTCCTGAACCCCGTTATGCTCCTGATGATGGCTTGTTGGCTTATGGGGGAGACCTTTCTTCTGTGAGGCTGTTAGCTGCGTACAAAAAAGGGATTTTTCCTTGGTTTGCTGAGGGTGACCCTATCCTTTGGTGGTCACCTAATCCTCGTCTTTTACTCTATCCTCATAAATTTCATTTGCGTAAATCTTTCAAAAGAGTGTTACGTTCTGGCAAATTTACCGTTACTTTTGATAAACATTTTTCTGAAGTCATTGCTTATTGTGCGATGACCCCTCGCAAGGGACAAGAATCGTCATGGATTGTAGAAGAGATAGCCCAAGCCTATACGAGATTGCATCATGAGGGCTATGGGCATAGTGTAGAGGTACATTTGGAGGGGAAACTTGTCGGGGGACTCTATGGTTTGGCCATAGGCAGAGCTTTTTTTGGTGAATCTATGTTCTCTTTGGTCTCTGATGCTTCCAAAGTAGCCTTTAAGGCACTCAGTGATGTCTTAGGCAGTAGAGGTTATGATTTTATAGATTGTCAGATGAAAACAGAACACATGATGGGTTTGGGGGCTGAAGTGGTAGAGAGAGATTTTTTTCTTGATGCCTTGGCACTTACGATAGAGAAACCTACAGATTTTGGGAAATGGCACGACTTCTCATGGAAATATAAGGAATAAAGATGGTAAATAGAGACATAAATTTCTCTTTGTGGTTAGATTTTGTAGAGAGAGACTTTTTGAAAAATGAATTCTCTACTTTGATTGAAAATGGCACGATTAATGGAGCAACTTCAAATCCTGCAATTTTTGCTTCGGCGATAATGACTTCTCCTGCTTACGCAGAACAATTAAAATCTTTGGAAGGAAAATCACCCAAAGAGAAATATGAAGCCTTAGCTATTGAAGATATTCGCACAGCAGCTCAGGCACTAAGGGCTTGTTATGATGCGGGAAATGATGGGTATATTTCTATCGAGGTTGACCCCTTTTTATCCCATGACACCGAAGCTACGATAGCAGAAGGAGAGAGACTGTTTAAGACTATCTCTGAGCCAAATGTGATGGTAAAAGTCCCTGCAACAGAGGCTGGATATGAAGCGATGATGAAACTCATTTGTCAAGGTATCTCTGTCAATGCCACCTTGGTATTTTCTCCTAAACAAGCACAAAAATGTCTCAAAGCAATGAAAAGAGGCATGGAAAAGTATGAAGAGATGGGAGGAGGGCGAGTGGATGCTGTTATTTCTGTTTTTGTAAGCCGTTTTGATAGACTCTTAGACAAAAATTTGGAACAAGAAGCCTTAGACATCTCTAAGACGGGGATTATGAATGCAGGAAAGATTTATAATATGGTAGAAAAAGCACGATTACCAAGTATTCGTACACTTTTTGCAAGTACAGGGGTCAAGGGTGATGCTTTGCCGTCTGATTATTATATGCAAGAACTTCTAGCTCCACATTCAGTCAACACGGCACCCTTGGCAACGATTGAAGCGTATACGCAAAGCCATGCACCGAAGTTACCTATTGATGAAGATGTGATTAGAGGCTATTTTATGCAACTTGCAGATAATGGTTTTGATATGGATGAAATCTATGCACAATTGCTCAAAGACGGACTCAAATCTTTTGAAGAAGCCTTTGGCTCCATGTTAGCACAACTACAATAATACGATAAGTAAAGGAGACGATATGGGAGAGATGGAAGCCAAACTACAGATGTATCTTAAAGCAATGATGAAAAATGGAGGTTCTGACTTACATATCAAAGCTACAGCGATACCTAGGGTGAGGGTACATGGTGTATTGAAAGTCTTGGGAAAAGAACTCATTACTGCGACACACATGGAAAATTTGGCAAAAGAAATTTTGACACCAGACCAATATACCAAACTTGTAGCGGATAAGCAATTGGACTTTTCTTATGTCATTGGGGCAGAAGGGCGTTTTCGTGCGAACTTCTTTTATCAGATGAATGGACTTTCTTCTGTGATGCGTGTTATTCCTGTAGATATTTTGCCGTTAGAAAAACTGAACTTACCTCCTGTAGTCGATAGTTTTGCAGAGATTTCAAGAGGGATGATACTCGTCACTGGTGTCACGGGTTCTGGTAAATCTACGACTCTTGCTGCGATTATAAATCGTATCAATGAAACACAGCAAAAACATATTATTACGGTTGAAGACCCCGTAGAATTTGTGCATCCTGATAAGAAATGTTTGATTAATCAACGGGGTATCGGAGAAGATGCCCTTTCTTTTGCCCATGCACTCAAAGCTGCGTTGAGAGAAGACCCTGATATTATTTTGGTAGGGGAGATGAGAGATATGGAGACGATTGAGATTGGTCTTCATGCTGCAAACACAGGTCACCTTGTCTTTTCTACACTTCATACGATGGATGCCAAAGAGACTATTGATAGGATTATTGGTACATTTGGAGCAGAAGAACAACCTCGTATTCGTTTGGCATTGGCTTCAGTGATTGAGGGAATTTTGTGTCAACGGCTGATTCCTACGATTGATGGTGGACGTGTCGCGGCAATTGAAATATTGAAAAAAACGGCAAGGATAGAACAGCTGATTATGGAAGACAGAGACGCTGAAATACCTGATGCCCTCTCCGATGGTAAAGAGATTTATGGGACACAAACCTTTGACCAAGCCTTACTCGATATTTATGATGCAAAGAAAATTACGAAGGATATGGCACTAGAATATGCGACAAATCCTTCTGATATGCTGTTAAAGATGCAAGGGGTAGGAAAAGGTGCTATCGTGCAAGAAGATGATGGTAAAGAACCAGATGTCTTTGGCTTTAAGGAACTCGAAGAAGGTGAAGAATAATTTAACCTTAAGTTGTGTATAATTCGTTTTTAAAAATTTAATTACAAAGGACCAAAATGTTAGAAGGTATCGTTAGAGAGAGTATTGGGAAGCGTACAGCAAAACAGCTTAGAAAAGATGGTTATCTGACTGCAAACCTCTATGCAAATGGTGTTGAAAATATCCAAGCTGCGTTTAAACGTGGTGAATTTGTTAGAACAGTAAGAAATAAAGAAAGTCTTGCATTCGCAGTAAAAGTAGGAGATACAGAGTTAAATGTAGTCATCCAAGAATATCAACTACACCCTATTGTAGGCGATGTATTACATGTTGACCTTAGAATCACAGTACCTGGTCAAGTGACAACATTTCTTGTACCTGTCGTGACTACAGGAGTACCTATGGGTATTAAGAACAAAGGTGTTCTTGTCTTGTTGAAAAAAAGACTCAAAGTAAGGGGTGCGATTGAAAATATGCCTGCGAAATTTGAGATAGATGTTGAAGGACTTGACAGAGACCAATCTATTCTTATCAGAGATATTGCAAAACCAGCAGAGTGTACAGTTATGGATAAAGAGACTGTCGCTGTTTGTGGTGTAATCAAAGCGAAGTAACCTTTATGACGCTTTTTATTGGTTTAGGCAATCCCGAAAGCCAATACGAAGAGACACGTCATAATATTGGCTTTAAAGTTATTGATAGGCTTATTGATAACTTTTCTGCTAGAGACATCTCCAAAAATGCTTTTTATGGGCAACTCTATCGTTCTACACACTCACTTTTTTTGAAACCTACTACGTATATGAATCTCTCTGGTAAATCTGCTTTACCTGTAAAACAATTTTTTAAAATAGCACTTGATGATGTTATTGTGATTCATGATGATATAGATTTACCTTTTGGTGCAGTACGTTTCAAAAGAGGTGGTGGACATGGTGGACATAATGGTCTCAAATCTTTAGATAGTCACATCAGTAAAGAATATTTACGCGTACGCATTGGTGTAGGAAAGCCTGAGTATAAGTCACAAGTGGCTGATTATGTTTTGCATGATTTCTCGTGTGAAGAACAAGACACCTTACCCAAGCTTATCTCTCATGTAGCCAAGGCTTGTGAAGTGCTAATAGAAGAAGAACTCTTACGTGTCAAATCTTTGTATAGTCTAAAGTCTATAGAAGGACTGTAACTATGAGTATCTTTAGACCCAAACTCTATTTTGTCTATCTTGCAAAGCATTATCTCAAAAATGTCTTGGCAATTCTCTTTGGACTCTCTTTCGCTTTTGCAGCGATAGATTACTTTCAACATGCACAAAAGCTTAGTATCTCTGGCAGTTACAAAATATTGTATATCTATTATATGTGGCAACAAGCTTTGGGGCTACTCTATCCTCTAGCGATTGTTTTTGCGTCTGATTATGACCAAGATGGCATTTATACGTACGAATACCATGGGTGCTTTACATGCCTTTGGGTACAACAAAAAAAGTCTTGATTAAACCCTTGCTGTTAGTGGCTATACTTATTTATGCTATCTTTACCTATTTGCATACGACCGAGTTTTCCTACGCCAAAGACAAAGCTTCTTTAGTCATAGAAAATCAAATAGATGCACATAACGTGAAGAACTTGTTTTTTAAATACAATGATACCTTTGTCTATATTGCTAAACTAGACCCCATTGCCAAAGAAATTTTTGATATTACTATCTTTAAGGTCGAAGGCTATCAAGTACGTTATACGATTAAAACCCCTCTTGCTATTTTTAATGGGCAAGAATGGGATGCCCAAGATGCTATAGTCAAAACCCATCAGTATCATCAAGGTGACTTGGTCAAATATACAGTAGAACATAAAGCACATATTAAAACACTAGAAGGCTATAAACCCAAAATTATAGAATCGTTGTATGAAGGAAAATCCTTAAATATCATTGATGCCTATTATACATGGAAGCTTTTGAGTCAACAAGGGTTAAGTTCAGACAAAATACGGGCAGCTTTTTTATGACAAAGTGATTATTCCCTTATTTGCTATTGCCCTTATGGTTATTTTGTTTTTCAAATTGCCTTTTCATGCAAGGATGATGAATACAGGTAGAATTATTGCTGTATCCTTAGGGGTGACTTTTATCATTTGGGGTGTGTTATTTGGTCTCAATCAGATTGGTACCAATGGAGTACTCCTGCCTGAATTTACAGCTATTTTACCTATTGGTCTGTTGTGGATATATGCGATATATGTCTATTTTACGGATGAAAAAGGTAGGGGGTAATTTTTTTAGGTATAATAATCTCCAAAAATATATCGCATTTACCCTCTTTTAGTGCATGTGTATGCATTAACAGGGTGTAAAAGCCAGATTCAATTCAAACTAATAAAACAGAAAGGATTACGATTTGCCTACAATTAATCAATTGATTCGTAAAGAACGTAAAAAGCAAGTGAAAAAATCAAAATCACCTGCGCTTGTCAACTGTCCTCAAAGAAGAGGCGTATGTACTAGAGTTTATACAACAACTCCAAAAAAACCTAACTCAGCTTTAAGAAAAGTTGCAAAAGTGAGGTTAACCTCTGGATTTGAAGTTATTTCATATATCGGTGGAGAAGGTCATAACCTTCAAGAGCATTCAATCGTACTTGTACGTGGTGGTAGAATAAAAGATTTACCTGGTGTTAAATACCATATTGTTCGTGGTGCATTAGATGCTTCTGGTGTTCAAGGTAGAACTGTTGCACGTTCTAAGTATGGTACAAAAAGACCTAAAAAATAATCATTGATTATTTAGCGTTAAAGTAATAGTTTAGTCTGGGAACAGACTTCAGCAGGTGTTGTTAGAAATCTTTTAGAGATTTACCTTAGGGAACAAGACTTGAGTAAATTTAAATTGTAATAAATTGAAGGAATCCTCATATGAGAAGAAGAAAAGCTCCCGTTAGACCTGTATTGCCAGATCCAGTACATGGTTCTAAAGTATTAACAAAATTTATCAACGCTATCATGCTTGGTGGTAAAAAATCTGTTGCACAAAAAGTGATGTATGCCGCATTAGAGAGAATTGAATCAAAATCTGGTGAAAAAGGTATTGAAGTATTTAACAAAGCGATGGATAATGTCAAGCCTGTTATGGAAGTAAAAAGTAGACGTGTAGGTGGTGCAACCTATCAAGTGCCTATCGAAGTAAGACCTGTAAGACAGCAATCTTTAGGTATTAGATGGATTGTCGATGCTGCTAGAAAAAGAAATGAAAGAACGATGATGGAGCGTTTATCCAATGAATTGATGGAAGCTGCAACGGATAAAGGTTCTGCTTTCAAAAAGAAAGAAGATACTTACAAAATGGCTGAAGCGAACAAAGCGTTTGCTCACTATAGATGGTAAGGAAATAAGTTATGGCAAGAACGCATAAACTCAACGACGTAAGAAACATCGGTATTGCAGCTCATATTGATGCTGGTAAAACAACCACTACAGAAAGAATTCTTTTCTATACTGGTGTTGAACATAAAATCGGTGAAGTGCATGATGGTGCTGCCACTATGGACTGGATGGAACAAGAGCAAGAAAGAGGTATTACTATTACTTCGGCAGCTACTACTTGTGAGTGGGATAAAAAACAAATTAACATTATAGATACTCCCAGGACACGTTGACTTCACGATTGAAGTTGAGCGTTCTATGAGAGTTCTTGATGGTGCTGTTTCAGTATTTTGTGCAGTAGGTGGGGTTCAACCACAATCTGAGACAGTATGGAGACAAAGAAACCGTTATGGTGTACCATCTATTGTTTTTGTAAATAAATATGACAGAGTTGGGTCTGATTTTTATGAAGTTGAAAGACAGATTAAAGAAAGACTCAAAGGTAATCCTGTGCCTATTCAACTCCCAATTGGAGCTGAAGAAGACTTCGCAGGTGTTGTTGACCTTGTAAAAATGAAAGCTATTGTTTGGGACAAAGATGCTGAAATGGGTTCTAACTATCATGTAGAAGAAATTTCTGAAGATATGAAAGAACTAGCTGAAGAGTACCGTGAAAAAATGATTGAGAGCATCGCAGAAGTAGATGGTCAAGAAGAGCTTATGGAAAAATTCTTAGAGGGTGAAGAAATCTCTGAAGAAGAAATCATGGCTGGAATTAAAGCCGCTACCATTGGTATGCACATTGTGCCAATGACTGTTGGGTCTGCTTTTAAAAACAAAGGTGTTCAAACGTTACTTGACGCTGTTGTGAATTACCTACCATCTCCTGTTGAATCAGCTGCCATTAAAGGTACGATGATGGATGATGAAGAAGTAGAAGTAGAAGTGCCTTCAACGGACGATGGTGCATTTGCAGCATTGGCATTTAAAATTATGACTGACCCATTTGTTGGACAATTGACATTTATCCGTGTATATCGTGGTTCTTTAAAATCAGGTTCTTACGTACATAACTCAACAAAAGACAAAAAAGAACGTATCGGTCGTATCATGAAAATGCATGCGATTAAGCGTGAAGAAATTTCTGAAATTTATGCAGGTGAAATTGGTGCAGTGGTTGGTCTTAAATCTACAACGACTGGTGATACACTTTGTGATCCTTCTGATAAAGTAGTCTTAGAAAGAATGGATTTCCCAGATCCAGTTATTTCTGTTGCCGTAGAACCTAAAACAAAAGCTGATCAAGAAAAAATGGGTGTAGCACTTTCTAAACTTGCTGCTGAAGATCCATCTTTTCGTGTATCTTCAGATGAAGAAACTGGACAAACTATTATTTCAGGAATGGGTGAACTTCACCTAGAAATTCTTGTAGATAGAATGAAAAGAGAATTTAACGTAGAAGCTGATGTTGGAGCTCCACAAGTGTCTTACCGTGAAACGATTAAAGATACTGTAAATCAAGAATACAAATATGCGAAACAATCAGGTGGACGTGGACAATTTGGTCATGTGTATCTCAAAATTGAGCCACAAGAACCAGGCTTTGGTTATGAGTTTGTGGACGCAGTTAAAGGTGGGGTAATTCCAAAAGAATTTATCAAACCCATTGACAAAGGTATTCAAGAAGCAATGGCTAGAGGAATTCAAGCAGGTTACCCTGTAGAAGATCTCAAAGTAACAGTTTATGATGGTTCTTACCATGATGTCGATTCATCTGAAATGGCATTTAAACTCAGCGAGCTTCTATGGGTCTAAGAGAGGGTTGTCGTAAAGCCAATCCTATCATCTTAGAACCAATGATGAAAGTGGAAGTTGAAACTCCTGAAGATTATATGGGAGACGTTATTGGTGATATTGCCAAAAGACGTGGACAAGTCACAGGTATGGATGAGAGAGCAGGAAGCAAGATTGTCAATGCCTTTGTGCCTCTTTCTGAAATGTTCGGATACTCCACTGATGTACGTTCTATGTCTCAAGGACGTGCAACGTACGCAATGGAATTTGACCATTACGAAGAAGTACCACAAAATGTAGCAAAAGAAATTATCGAAAAGAGAAATAGCTAGTCTATCTCTCTTCTACTTTCATGTATCTAAACTTTGTTTGGGTACATGGAATATGTATCTCCCCCACAAAATTTTATCTAAATCCGTTACAATACGCTTAAAAGGCATAAAATGAATGAATCAACCCCTTTACCTGTCGTAGGTTATGCACATATTAAAGACCATATCGGCAATGGTAATCCTACTATATTGTCTTTTGGAATGTCTCATTGTTATAGTTGCTTGGCAATGTCTAAAGCGTTTGCAGAAGTCTTGGAACTGTACCCACATTATCAGATATTTTCTCTGGATTCTCAAAAGGAGAGATTGGTGAGTCGGGATATTTATAAGCTCAAAGAGATGCCGACACAAATTTTCTTTAATGCAGAAGGTGAAGAAGTTTTTAGACATACAGGTGCCTATCAGAAGGCAGTGTTAAAGATTATTTTGAAAAAGTATGGATTTGTAGGCTAGGGGTATGAAAGTAGCATTTATGGTATTTTGGTATTCAATTATTTTGATGCGTACTGTGCTTAAGTGAATTAAGGGTAAATTTATACTTCAATAAATTTAACAGACCAAAGGATTATTATGGCTCAACTTTTTACAGATGAATGGATTAATGCACTCAAAGATGCGTGGAATGCGACTCCTGAAGTATCAGATAAACTCGCAGATATTAACTTTAATTCAGTCATCACTTGTGGATTCAAAGATGGGGATGCACCATTATGTGTATTTGTCGTAGAAAATGGACGTGCTGTATCAGCTGGAGCTTACAATGGTGAAGACGCGGATTGGGACATGAGGGCTTCTGAAAAAGACTGGGGTAAATGGACAAGCAAACCTTTGGGTATGGCAAGTATGGGTATCGCTTTTACTACAGGAAAACTCAAATTTGTTAAAGGTGACTTTAAAGCAATGATTAAAAATCCTTCTATGGCAGTACCTTTTGTCAAAAGTTTTGCACTTATGGTTGATATTACAGACTAATATACTGTGTACAGAGCTTTTTTTGTTCTTCTAGGCAAGGATATTTTTCCTTGTTTACATTTCTTTACAAAATGGTATATTACCCTCAATTGGGACTTGTCACTGGACTCAAAGTCTATGCCTTTAGGATAAATGGGTTAGAATATGATTAAGCTATAGTTCTATACCTCAATAAACTTATGGTAGAATAACCTCTTAAAATTTTTACATTATATAATGATGTATAAGGATAGTCTCATGAGACACTTTTTAACACTCAACGATTTTAGCAAAGATGAAATTTTAGAGATGATAGCATTAGCACAGAAAATAAAAATACAAACCAAAGCCAAAAAGTTTGTTCCGTATATGGAACGTCAAACTTTGGGGATGATATTTGAGAAGTCTTCCACACGTACACGCGTAAGCTTTGAAACAGGGATTTATCAGCTCGGAGGTGTGGGCTTATTTTTGTCTTCCAATGATATTCAGCTTGGACGTGGAGAACCGATGAAGGATACTTCTCGTGTGATTTCTCGTATGGTAGATATGGTGATGATTAGAACTTTTGAACAAAGTAAGCTTGAAGAATTTGCCCAATATTCCCAAGTACCTGTCATCAATGGACTCACCGACAAGTACCACCCCGTACAAATTATGACCGATTATCTGACGATGTTAGAGTTTGGCAAAGATATTCATGCTTGTGTAGCTTATATTGGTGATGGAAACAATATCGCCCATTCATGGTTGATGCTTTGTGCCAAACTTGGATTTACCTTGCATATTGCCACACCCAAAGGCTATGAATGTGATGAAGAAGTAGTACAAGATGCTCTACAATATGCCAAAGAAAGTGGCGCAGTTATCACCTTTAGTTCTGACCCCAAAGAAGCCGTCAAAGGTTGTGATGTAGTGACTACGGATACATGGGTTTCTATGGGACAAGAAGATGAAAAAGAGATTCGAATGAAAGCTTTTGAAGGCTACAAAGTAGATACTGATTTAATGAACCTTGCTAAGAGTGATGCGATATTTTTGCATTGCTTACCTGCTTATAGAGAGTATGAAGTAAGCGAAGAAGTTTTTGAAGCACATGCCGATGAGATATTTACCGAAGCAGAAAACCGACTCCATGCCCAAAAAGGGATTATGGTTTGGTTGGATGGGAAACGTGGTGAGTAAACAACTAGAAAAGATTTTTAATTACACGGCTACGAGTGATGACTGTATTAAGTGTGGGAAGTGTATTCCTGTGTGTACGATTTATCAAGTGAATCCTGATGAGACGACTTCTCCTCGTGGCTTTATTGAGCTTTTGGGTGCCTATAAGCAAGGGCATTTAGAACTAGATAAAAATGCCAAAGATATTTTTGAATCTTGCTTCTTGTGTACGAATTGTGTGGATGTTTGCCCCAATTCATTGGCAACGGATATGATTATCGAAGAAGTCAGGGCTGATATTGCTGATAAGTTTGGGATTGCGTGGTTCAAACGTGGGTTCTTTTTCTTGCTTAGAAACCGTAAAATCATGGATTTTGTGATGAAGTTTGGGTATATGTTTAAGACCTGTGCCTTAGCCCAAGATGATAAAGGGCGTGGGTTGAGGGCTAGATTTTCTTTGCCGATGGTAAAAAAGGGGCGACTCTTGCCGTCTATGGCGAAGACTTCTTTTCTCAATAGCTATCCCGAAGAGATTTTAGCGCCTATTCAAGAAGATAAAAATATGCGTGTGGCACTTTTTATTGGTTGTCTTGCCAATTATAATTATACGGGTATCGGCGATAGTCTTGTAGAAGTTTTGGCAAAGCTCAATATTGATGTTTTTATCCCCAAAGACCAACTTTGCTGTGGAGCTCCTGCGTACTTTACAGGAGATATGTCGTCCGTGGAGTATATGACGAAGAAGAATATTACCTATTTTGAGGGTTTTATGGATGATTGTGATGCTATGCTGATTCCAGAGGCTACTTGTTCAGCGATGATGACGCATGATTGGGCAACATTTTTCAAAAACCATGCTATGCCTGAGTGGGAAGAACGCGCCAAGAAAGTAAGCCAAAAAATGCACATGGCAACGGCATGGCTTGATGACAATACCAATCTCAAAGAAAAGTTAGAGTCCAAAGGAAAGCGTTTTAGTGAAGCTGTGACCTATCACGACCCCTGTCATGCCAAAAAGGTACAAGGCATACACGAACAGCCTCGTAATCTACTCTCGGCAAATTATCCGATGGTAGAGATGAGCGATAGTGATAGATGTTGTGGATTTGGTGGCGTGACGATGCAAACAGAAAAGTTTCATTTTGCACAACTTGCAGGTCTGCCAAAAGCCAAGATGATAGAAGAGACGAAGGCACATTATGTCTCTGCTGAATGTTCTGCGTGTAGAATGCAACTCTCTGAAGCCCTCAATCATTCTAATGTAGAAACGATATTTAAAAATCCGATTGAGTTGATTGCTGAGGGATTGAAATAGAAGGTATCTTTGATATTATAGTAATATATTTAGGAATCATTTATAAAGATAAGTGAGTATATTTACTACAATTACTAGTCTCTACTTATTAATAAGAAATACAATAGCGTATAGTTTCTATACTAAGCTATAATTACATAATAGTTTAAACGTAAAGTAAGATTATTTAGATAAAATTCCGGCATCCTCCCAAACAACTACACACTTCCCAATAAATTCAATAAAAATTAGCATAAATGAAAGAAAGAAGTAAAATAAGAGACTCACTCAACAAAAGCAATGTATTGAGTGAAATAAATACCGTAAAGAGGTAAAAAGATGATACTAAAAAAACTTTCATAGAACTCTTAAACTACTACGCAAATCAAGTATGCAAGAAGAGCTGATTTAACGCCAGAAATAAGATTAGATATTTCCTATCAAGCATATGAAGCACAAAAAGCAAAAAGAGTATGGAGCTATCACAGAATTAGCTATAGAGTACAACATTTCTAGGAGATTTGTCTATATGCTCATGAGAGATTACAACGTTTACTCCCTTTGGTATTTACTACATATCAAACAATGAAGAAACTCAGTCAAAAGAAATCTTTTCAAAGATATTAAGCTACAGATTTGAAGGAGCTTCTAGTCTTGGAGCTCTCTCTACAATGATGAAGCGTGAGAGTTGGATTATTCTGGTGCTAGTACTATCGGTAGAAGTTTATCAGCGATGGGTGCATTAATCCCAAGTATAGAATCCATACCTATGGATAATAGGTAACCCCCTAAATAACCCCACCAACCCAATATTAAGCAAACTACTACATAGTTAAAAGCAGTAAAAACATCACATAAAAAAGTGATTTACTAACCAAGTATAGTAGTAGTTTTAGCTATAATAGCACTATGAAAACAGAGCTTATTAATATAGAAAAATTACAAGAAACCATTATAAATCAAGCCCAAGAGAATAGTAGTCAAGAAAAAAGAATACAAACCCAACAAATTGAAATAAATTACCTAAAAGAAAAGATAGATTACCTCATACGCCAACAATTTACCTCCAAAAGTGAAAAACTAAACCCTAACCAACCAAGTCTGTTCGAAGATACTAAAGAGAGCAATCGAAGTAATAGAAGATGAAGAGATTGAAATAACATTTAAACGAAAGAAAGGTGGAAGAACTTCACCACCTAAAGAGTTACCAAGAGTAAGAGTAGGAACACGATATAGGTGATGAAGAGAAAGTGTGTAGTTGTGGTGACACAATGCATAGAGTAAAAGAGATAATATCAGAACAATACGATATCGTACCTGCAAAGTTCCAAGTCATAGAAAATGTTCGGTTCGTATATGGCTGTAGATGTGGAGAAAAACCAGTGACCACAGCATTAGCCCCATTCATACTCCCAAAGACACAAGTAACTGCTTCATTCTTAGCAACTATTGCCGTACAAAAATTTGAAGATGCATTGCCACTGTATAGACAAGCCAAAATATTTAAAAATAGATTTGGGGTTCCATTTAGTGATACTACACTCTCCAATTGGATGATAAAAGCTTCTGAGAAACTCAAACCTTTTAAGCAGAGACTTAAAGAGAGACTCTTAGAGAATGAATATATACAAGCAGATGAGACTACACTACAAGTGGTGAATGCACACAAAGGCAAAGCAACGAAGAAATCCTATATATGGCTAGGTGTAGGAATGGATAAATATAAAGTAGTCTATATGCACTATGCCAACAATAGAAGTGCCGTAGTAGCGCTCTGAACTCTTTAAAGGTTTTAATGGCTATCTACAAACAGATGGATATGCTGGATATAATGCTACAGTCCAAACAAATGATATGACACATTTAGCTGTGTTGAGCTCACGCGAGGAGAAAGTTTGCAGATATAGTCAAATCAGGAGTCAGTGACCTACAAAGTAAGCGTTATGCACAAGAAGCCATAATACTTATACAAAAACTCTATAAAATAGAAAGAGAAATCAAAGATGACCCTCCTGATAAAAAACTACTTATCAGAAAAGAGAAATCTCAAGCTATCATCAACACCATAAGAGAATGGATTAACACAAAGTTCTATAAAGCACAAGAACTTGCTGGTGCTATTGCTAAAGCATTTGTGTATCTTAATAATCAATTTGCTAAGTTAGAAGTCTATCTCACCGATGGCAGACTCAATATAGATAACAATGGAGCAGAAAACCATATAAGACCTATGGTATTAGGTAGAAAGAATTGGTTATTTGCTACATCTGTTAAAGGTGCTGAGGCTATCGCTACTTGGTACACTATTATAGAGACTGCTAAGGCTAATGGATTGGAACCATATCACTATTTGAAGTATCTTATGACTGAGTTTCCTTATTATCAAAGGGATGGTAGAGATATTGAAGCGTTGTTACCTTGGAATGTAAGTGATGATGGGGTAGTTA
>JAUZSQ010000072.1 GCA_030949325.1 Sulfurovum sp. | reverse complement strand
AAAACATAAACCCATTAACTTCATCCTCAATTACGAGATAAAATATGTCTGTATTATGGTGAATAAATTTTTTAAATTGAACCTTTGAGATAGGAGTAGATAATGACACCCAATATAATAGATGTAAAGGCACAAGAAGATTATCAAATATTACTTTCGTTTGAAAATGGTGAGATGAAAATATTTCATATGAAACCTTATATTGATAAAGTTTTTTTAAACAACTGCAAGATAAGACATATTTTACAATAATCAAAGCTTATTTTGACTCCCTCCAATGGGTTATTGGTCAAGATTTGTCACCTGATACATTATACCTAGAGAGTCACTTGTTTGATAAAAATATTTAGAATATAATAGTAGTCCCTATTTACATAGATATAGCTATAAATTAGAATGAAAGTCCTAGCTGACGCGTAGATTACTTTCCTCTCTTATTCCAATATCATATTAATTAAATCTTTATTTGATGGATTTCTATGATGTTCAAGATACTCATTAACCATCTCTTGACTTACATTCCGTACTCCATGCTCCATATCCTATCGCCCAAAATGCTTTCCCCAATATTGTTTTGATAGTTCTTTAAACTCTTCCTGTAACTTTCTTGAACTTCGTCCTTTTAACTTCTTTACTATATCACTCACTGACACTTTGGAGGATACTCTATATGCATATGGACATGGTCTTTACTTACCACTCCCTTTAATATTCTAATATCTTCGGCATCACATATTTGTATAATTATCTCTCTGCATCGCTTTTGTATATCACCTTTCAAACTCCATACCTATATTTTGTTACCCATACTATATGTACTTGTATTTGGCTTATTGTGTGAGTTTCCATTTCTCATTCCACATTCTAACTTTTAACACATTCCTAGAAGCTAAAGCCTTGCACTAAAGTGCATAGTTTTGACTAGCGTGACTAGGACAATAAAAGGAACTATAATGAGCGAAATTGGAGAAATATCAATAAAGATAGGTAAATTTATGACTAAATATATAGATATACCTCTAGAACAAGCTGTAGGAATTTGGGGGGATAAACTTAAATATAAGAGATGGGAAAATCAATTAAATTTTATAATTAAGGCAAAGAATAAATTTAAAGAATTAGGTTTAAAAAATCCACCAAAGGAATTACAACTTAAATTAGGATTGCCTTTATTGGAGGCTTCATCCTTAGAAGATGATGATTACTTACAGAATTTATGGGCGAACTTACTAGTTAATGGAACTACAGACTTTTCTTTAGAACGTTCTCATATTGTTATACTTGAACAGTTAACTTCCCTAGAAGCTCAAATACTTATAAAAATATATAGTCATATTAAATTTGATGGTAATAATACATATCGTATAGATGTATCAAATTATCCTAAAATAGAAATAATCACGGATGAATCTTCTGTTGCTACACAAGAAGAAGTAGCTGATTTATGGGATAATTTAGATAATCATGAAAATATAGTAGAAGATATTGATATTGCAACTTCATCTGAGATTAACTTAGCCTTATCTAATCTCATGCGTTTAAATTGCCTTTTGAGAGTTATAACATTTGGGGGGGGAGAAAACTTTAATAGTGTACATCCTACAATTTTTGGTGCCAACTTATATGAAGCTGTCCATGAACCAAAAAAAATATAAAACACTAGGATATTAAAAGACATAAGTGAGATTCAAAAGTTTACTCCTCATCCTTACGATTTAATTCTCTCACAAACCACCACAAAAAGATATTAAGTATATGATAGATATATTGGGATTAAGCTATTCAGATTATAAAAGACTCAAACAACTCCAATCCATGTAGTGCTGTCAAATACTCAACAACTGTACCAATTCCTTACCCTCGAATTTGTCATTTTTATCTTCATTGCCTTTGTATATTCCTTCTTGGAGGGATTTTTTGCGTTCTTGTAATTGTAAGATTTTTTCTTCTATAGAGTTTTCGATAATGAGTTTATAGACAAAGACTGCTTTGTCTTGTCCTATTCTGTAGGCTCTGTCTGTGGCTTGGTTTTCTACGGCTGGATTCCACCAAGGGTCATAATGTATGACGGTATCGGCTTCGACGAGGTTCAGTCCTACCCCACCTGCTTTGAGGCTAATAAGAAAGATACTGGCATTGCCATTGGTAAATTCAGCTATCGCTTCTTCACGTTTGCGTGTGGCTCCTGTGAGTTTGGTGTAGGTGATGTTACGTTGTTGAATCTCTGTTTCTATGATACTTAGCATAGAGGTAAATTGTGAAAATACCAATATCTTTTTACCTTCAGCCACTAGGGTATCTATAAGTTCCAAGAACATGTCTAGCTTGGCTGATTCTTTGACTTTTTTGGCAGAGTCTAGTTTGAGTAGTTGGGGATGACAGCAGACTTGTCTTAGTTTGAGTAGGGCATCAAGTATGGTAATATGGCTTCGTGATAGCCCTTTGCCTTTGATGGCTTCTCTAACTTTTGATTCCATAGTGACGCGTATATTTTCATAGAGTTTGGCTTGTTTGGTACTAAAGGTAGCCTTTTTGATAATCTCTGTTTTGGGAGGCAGTTCATGTACGACCTCATCTTTGGTACGACGCAAGATAAAGGGGGCTATCTTTTTGTTGAGTAAGGTTCTTCGCGTGATGTCTGCTTCTTTTTCTATAGGGGTTTGAAAAAAGGATTTAAAGGTTTTCAAATTGTCCAAAAATCCAGACATCAAAAAGTCAAAGATAGACCACAGCTCCCCTAAGTGATTTTCTATCGGTGTACCACTTAAGGCTAGTTTATACTCAGACTTAAAGGTTTTAATCGCTATAGCCAGTTTGGTTTTAGGATTTTTGATTTTTTGGGCTTCATCAAGAATAATATAGTAGAATTTTTCTTTTTGATATTTGGCTTCATCACGTTGAGCCAAAGCATAAGTGGTGAGGATAATATCATAGGAGTGAATATCTGCAAACTTCTCAGCCCTATCTATGCCATAGAGTACCAAAAAGCTCAGATTGGGTGTAAAATTTTGAATCTCATTCTTCCAGTTTCCAATGAGTGAGGTAGGCATGATAATGAGAGTAGGTTTGTTTAAGTCTCCTCTTTCTTTAAGTACTTGTAAAAATGCCAAGGTTTGTACGGTTTTACCCAGTCCCATATCATCAGCCAAGATACCTCCAAATTTAAATTCATGCAAGAAATTCAACCAATCAAGTCCAAATTCTTGATAGTCTCTTAGTGTGGCTTGTAGCTTCTTGGAACAGTGTATATGTTCAATCCCTTTGAAGTCCTTGAGCTTTTGAGCCAAGGCTCTTAACTCTTTTAATCCTTTCCACTCTATATCAGCATCGGTATCAAGCAGGTGTGCATCAAAAGGTTTGACTATGAGCTTATCCCCTTCTTTTTTATCAAAAAGGTCAAATATCGTGGCGAGTATAGGTTTGATTTCTTTCGCATCTATATGCAAATATCCACCATCTTCAAGTGCTAGATTCAAATACTCAGGTAACATCTCTACAGAATCATATTCTTCGATGAGGGGAGCTATAATAGGCAGAAGTTCTACCTGTCTGCCACCAATATCTACAGAGAAAGACAGTTCAAACCATGGATTGGTCTCGTTGGACTCCTTACCCTCTATACTGACACTCTCAATATACTCAAATCGGTACTTAAAACTCTCCTCTATCTCTATCTCCCATCCTTCTTCTTGAAGCTTAGGGATATGTTCTTCTGTAAAAATCCTCCATCGTTCAATCGCTTCTTGCATACTAGGGTCTGCTTTGCTCCAATAGGCATTCACGCTAGGATGAGATTCATAGAAAAATCCTAGCGATTCGATGTAGGCTCGTGAAGCTTCTTCTTTGGCTATATCTCTTTGAATATGCAGACTTTTATCCTCTTTTATGATGATATTAGTAGAAGATTTAGACGAGGAATCAAAAATATTGCCCTCATAGTCAAAAGAGAGTTTCATCAGATGTATCGTTTTCTTTGTACTCCTATTATCACCATATAGCTTAAGCAAAGGGGTAGGAACGACGCTTAAGTGTTCTATCTCAAAGGTCTTGGGTATGGGAAATTCTACCTCAGGTAAGGTCTCTAAGACAGTGTGTACTAATTCTGTGACAGAGTGGGATGGAAGCTTGGGAGCAGTGAGCATAAAGTTTAGTGTTTTTGTGTCATAAGGGGTATCGAGTGGATACATGAGATGATTTTGTGTATCAATACACAAAGGAGGCACAGTATCTTTGATGAGGAATTCATTTTCACTTAGGTTAGATTCTAACCAACTGATATTGTCTTCTTCTTGCCATTGAAAGGTTAATGCTTTACTCTCTGGGCTATAACGTAAAGCAGTAGAATCATCTTGAAAAAAACATCTTTGTGTATCGACAAGCTTTTTAAGAAGACTATGACCATATTCACTTTCAAAGAATATTTCCCTACTATAGCCTTTGGAAACATCATTTAGGGAAGAAGCCAAGTTTTTGTCTAGGGTATTGACAAACTTATAATGATAGTCATAAGTAGATAAATATCTTTCATTGGCAAGTTTGGTACCTTTGGAGAGTTGTCCTGATTTAAGTACTTTGGATTTATAAAAGTACAATTGATTATCATTATGTGTTGGCTGAAAAATTCTATAAATGAGAAAATATTCAGCGGAAGCACGAGTATAGACTTCTTCTTTGACTTGTAAGGCTGTAAATTTTTCTAGCCACTGTTGGGCAGGGTCTATGATAATCTCTTCTTCATTAATATCGGTTTGATGTAAGGCATAAAAGAGTGTGGCTACGAGATGTTTACAATTATATCCTACAGGGCAAGAACAAAAGCCTAGTATATTTATACTATTATTTATCTTTGTTATCTCAATCTCTTGTTCATAATAACGTGACCCTAAAACCTCAGAACTTATGTATATAGTATCTGTATCTTTCATAATATTGCAAGAGTGTACTAAGTTGCGGGTATAATATTTATAGCCTCTAAGATAGGTACTGTTGTCAAAATGCTCTTGGATAATATTTTTGTTCAATTGTATATTTTTCATACTCTTTTACTTTCTTCTACGGTAGCTCAATGCTTCGAGAATGTCTTTTTTTTCTATTTGTGTATGTTGATTGAGGTCTGCTATGGTGCGTCCTATCTTTTTGACAGAGGCGATACTTCTATGAGAGAGTCCAAATTTGCTTATCGCAGACTCTAGGATAGTTTGTGCTTGGGTATTTAAGACACAGTATTGTTCTATTTCTTCTTCTTCAAGCTTACCATTGAGGGTCTTTTGTTGACGTAACTTTTGTTGCTTGAAGGCTTCTATGACGGCATGATGCATCTCTTGGGAGCTGATATCTCCTTTGTCGTCACTTTGTACTTCTTGCATCACGACAAATAAATCAATACGGTCTAAAAAAGGGTCGGAGAGTTTGTTACTGTAGCGTTTGATTTCCATTTGTGAACAACGACAGGCATGTATCTTCGAAAGGAGATTGCCACAAGGACAGGGATTTTGTGCTGCAATGAACATAATATCTGCTTCATATTCTATCTTGGCATTGACCCGTGCGATGTGTACCTTTTTATCTTGCAAAGGTTCGCGTAAGGCTTCTAGTATTTGTTTGGAAAAATGTGGGATTTCATCAAAAAAGAGAATACCTTTGGAGGCTAGGGCAACTTCACCTATTTTGGCCTGTCTTGAACCCCCTCCAAAGATAGAGGCAGAGGTGGCAGTATGATGAGGGTTGCGTATAGGACGTATCGCCTTAAATTGGGGTACTTGACCATCAAGGAATTGATGTTTAGCAATAGAGAGCATTTCTTTCTCATCTATAGGAGGCAGAATATCTTTGATACGCTTGGCTATCATGCTTTTGCCACAACCTGGATTGCCCTCCATAAAGAGGTTATGCATTCCTGCTGAGGCAATGAGTGCAGCACGTTTGGCGACACGTTGACCTTTGACTTCTTTGAAATTGGCATCATATTGTTGGGTATAGTAGTAGCTTTGTCCTGCTATCTCCAAGGTTTGTGCATCATAAGCAAAGGTAGTAACATTGGGGGTAAAATCCCCTTTTTTCATCAAATCAATAGCTTCATTGAGTGAGGCTACGGCGATAAAGTCTATGCCTGAGATATGGTGCAAAGAGCAGAGTGCTTCTTTGGGTACGATAGCACGGTCAATCAGTCCTTGTTCTTTCAAAGACAAGATAAGAGGAAAGAGCATCGCACTACTTTTGACACGCCCATCTAAGCCCAATTCTCCAAAGACAAATAGCCCTTCTTCGTCGAAGCGTTTTTTATGTAAGGCAATAAGCAGTGCTAGGGGTAAGTCAAAGTGAGAGCCATTTTTACGCAGTTCTGAGGGTGCAAGTCCAATCGTGATTTTAAGAGGAGGAAAGGTAAAGTCATTGACAAGTAAAGCAGACTTCACACGCTCTTTGGCTTCTTGTATATCAGCAGAGGCTAAACCTACGACAGAAAATCCTGGTAAGCCCTTGGTGAAAGTAGCTTCTACTTCTATGACTTTGGCAGTGACCCCTTCTAGGGTTGCACAAGTGAGGGTATTGACAATGGCTTTATTGGGGGTTTTTTGTTTGATTTTTACTTTGATAGGAGGGATTTCTTCATTCAAATGAGTCCCTCTTTTTGCTTACGTTTCCACTCTTTTTCAAACTTTTTACGCTTGATATAGGAGAGTTTTTCTATGAAGACTTTGCCATTGAGGTGGTCAAGTTCATGTTGTATAGCCACAGCCAAAAAAGCATCATCTTCTATAATTTTCTTTTGTCCTTGGCGAGTGTAATATTCTACCTTGACATATTTGGCACGTTGCACATCTTCATACACTCCAGGGATAGAAAGGCATCCTTCTTGGAACTTTTCTTCGCCGTTGGACTCCATGATGACAGGGTTTATCACCTCTAAAGTATTGTCTTTAGGTTGGTCATTGGGGTCTCGTTCTTCGCCATAACTCTCTCCATCTTTGTCTTCTAGGGGGATATTAATGATAAATACTCTAGCATCTACACCCACTTGAATCGCGGCTAGTCCTACACCGTTTCGTGCAATCATCGTATCATACATATCATCTAATAAATCTGCTAATACGCCATCAAATGTGAGAACCTCTTTGGAGATGAGCTTCAATCTTTTATCTGGATATACGACAATTTCTCTAATCATTAGATAAAACTTTTTTCCAAGACTTTGTCAATGAGTCCATATTCTACAGCTTCAGATGAAGACATAAAGTTATCTCTTTCTGTATCTTTTTCTAATTGTTTGGCTTTTTTACCACAATTTTTTGCCATAATCTCATTGAGTGAATCTTTGAGCCTTTGAATCTCTTCGGCTTGTATCTGAATATCCGTAGATTGCCCTTGCGCTCCACCAGAAGGCTGATGAATCATGATTCTTGCATTAGGCAAAGCGTAGCGTTTACCTTTGGTCCCAGCACAGAGCAAAAATGCTCCCATGGACGCTGCTTGTCCCATACAGATAGTGACAATATCAGGTTTGATATAGTTCATCGTATCATACATAGAAAGCCCAGAAGTAATCACCCCTCCTGGAGAATTGATATAGAAATAAATATCTTTATCAGGGTCTTGTGCTTCAAGAAAGAGCAGTTGGGCTACAATACTAGAAGCCACTTGGTCATTGACTTCACCACTAAGCATAATAATACGGTCTTTTAACAATCTTGAATAGATGTCATAAGATCTCTCACCTCTACCTGTTTGTTCTACTACATAAGGAATATAGCTCATAATTATCCTTCCAAACCTAACATTTTACCAAAGAGCTTGTCTTCTATCATGCCCATTTTTACCGCAGGAAGAAGATTGTTTTCTTGATAATATTTGATGATGTCATCAGCATTTTGTCCTGACATCATCGCTTCATAATACAGTGCTTGAGAGACCTCTTCGTCTGTGACTCTGACCTCTTCTTTTTTCGCCAAGGCATCTACAATAAAGGTAGCTTTGACAGAATTGATGGCATCTTCTCTTACCGAATCACGAAGCTCATTTATTTTGCTTTCATTGTCTTTGTAGGTTTTGAGTTCTTCTTCGCTCATATCTTGAGCTTCTGCATTGACTTTGGCATCAATTTCTTGCTCAACAATATTATTTGGTAGGGCAATATCAAACTTGGCTACCAAGGCTTCTACCATTTGAGGTTTCAATGTCTCGTTATAGATTTTGGAAAGGGAAGCACTTTCTATCTGAGAAGAGACTTTTTCTGTCAAGACTGCTACTGTAGCTTTTTCATCATTGAGTACTTTTTGTGCCAGTGCATCATCAATAAGTGTTTCACCTTGTTCTTGAATCTCATGAAGGGTGACTTTGAAAGTCGCTTCTTTTCCTGCAAGGTCTGTAGAAGCATAGTCTGTAGGGAACGTGACCATCACTTCTTTTATTTCTGCATATTGCATACCAATAAGTTGCTCTTCAAACCCAGGGATAAACTTCGCCGAACCAATCAGGAGGTTAAACTTTTCTGCTTTTCCACCTTGAAAGGCTACTCCATCAATAAATCCTTCAAAGTCAATCAAAGTCATATCATCATTGGCTACAGCACGAGCTGTTTCTATTCCGACATAATTACCTTGCTCTTTTGCCATCTCTTCGAGCTTAGCAGCAATTTCACTCTCTTGTGCCTTAGGCTTTTCAAAGGCAGGAACAACATCCATATACCCTTCAATATCAAATACAGGTCTTGTAGAAATTTCGACCTCTACTATAATAGCTGCATCGGTTTTTTCATACTTTTTAAAGCTAGGTTGCCCTAGGATATTGGCTCTGTTGATTCCAGCTTCTTCAATCCCTGCATCAATAAATGCATTGACTGCTTCACCTTCAGCATCTTGAGCAAGTTTTTCGCCATGCATTTTTTTGACTACTGCTACAGGTACTTTTCCTGCTCTAAATCCATCAACTTTAATTTCTTTAGAAGCTTGTCTTGCCAATTTCTCTACATTTTCTTGAATCACGGCTGTATCAAGTGTACCACTTACGATAGTATTTGCATCATTTACTCTATTTACTGTAACTTTCACTACAATCCTTTAATTATATAATTGCATGATTTTATCTAAATAATGTTGAAATCCTAATAATATAGAGAGAAAGATATAATGTTGCCTATAAAATATATTTTATTCTAAAAGGATTAGCCATGATACATTTGAATGATATTGTAGATAAGCTCAAAGATATACTCTCTGAAAGTACAGCTAGGAAAAAAGTATTTGATAAAGATGTGGCAGAAGTGTTGGGTATTCCACAAGGGACGTTTGCCTCTATGAAAAAGAGAAATTCGATTCCCTATCAAGAGATATTAGAGTTTTGTGCGTCTAAAAAGATTTCTGTCAATTGGCTGTTTTTTGACCAAGCGATAGAGATGCTCAAAGAGGAGAGTGAGAAATTTTTTCAGGTACGTTACTTTTCGGATATTGGTGCTTCGGCAGGTGGTGGTGCGTATGGGTTTGATGAAAAGGTACAAGAGAGTCTTCGCATTGATAAAAAAGTGATGGAAAATATGGTAGGTCTAGGCAATACAGATTTAGAAGCGATTCATGTCCACGGAGAATCTATGGAGCCTACTTTACAAGATGGCAGTATTGTGTTTTTGGATAGGACACAAAGAGATATGAGTAAAGAAGGGATTTTTATTGCTTCGACTACGGCAGGGTTATTTATCAAACGCATACGTCAGCGTGTCGATGGTAGGGTAGAACTCATTTCAGACAATCCGTTATATACCCCTGAGATTATTGCACTTGAAGAGATAACGATTGTGGGTAAAGTCGTAGGCAATATCGAGCGTCTCTAGGGTTTTGAAGATGGCTAGAAGTTGAAATAAATAAATTCACTCTTTTTATAGAGAAAGAAAATCGCCGAGAAAAAGAAAAGGGTGAGTACCATATAAAAAACATTGGTCTTAAACTTCTTCATCCATTGAATAGAATTGTCAAAGCTTAAGACAATGACAAACCCTGCACCTAACCATAACAAGAGCCAAAATTCAGAAGCATAGAGTTTTGACCAATATCCTACTATCACAGCATCGCCCAAGAAATCAGCTATAGGCTTAGGGAGTACCAACTCACCTGTAAACATAGCAAGGAGGACTTTTTTGGCTACTGCAAAATTGCCTCCGTGTAGTCCTGCATTGAAAAAGACCCATGTAATATTGATAAAGTTAAAGGTGATAAACCATGCAAGAATACTAGGCATTTTTAACCCAAGCCTTTGCCAAAACCTATGAATGACCAACGCCCCTCCATGAAGGATACCCCACAAGAGAAAAGGCCATCCTGCCCCATGCCATATTCCACCAAGGACAAAGGTAGCAAAGAGGTTGGTATAGGTGCGTATTTCACTTTTACGGTTTCCTCCCAAGGGGATATAGACATATTCTTTGAGAAATCTACTAAGCGTAATATGCCATCTACGCCAAAAGTCTTGAATACTCGTGGCTTTATACGGAGAAAAGAAGTTGATAGGCAGTCTAATATTGAAGAGTAAAGCAATCCCAATAGCCATATCAGTATAGCCAGAGAAATCAAAATAAATTTGAAAAGTACCACTCAAAGAGGCAACCCAAGCTTCGAGCATATTCAGATGCGTAGCATCAAAGCCCATACGCGACCAATTGCCAAAGCTATCGGCGATGACTACCTTTTTGAACAGACCCATAGAGAAGATAAACAGTCCTAGGGCGATATTATAATAGTTGGCAAGTTTGTTTTTGGTTTTGGAAAATTGGGGCATCATTTCGGAGTGATGCACAATAGGTCCTGCGATAAGCTGAGGGAAAAAGGTCACAAAAGACGCATAGTTCAAAAAGTTGTATTCAGTAGTCTCTTTCCTATAACTATCCACAAGGTAGGCAATCTGTTGAAAGGTATAAAAGCTAATCGCTAGAGGCAAGACCACATGCATCATAGGCAGCTCTGTCTCAAAGGCTCTATTGGCATTGAAGATAAAGAAGTCCATATATTTATAGTATATTAAGAGCAGTAGATTAAAGCTTATCCCAAGAGTCAAGAGCATTTTGGCATGAAAAAAGTGACTCTTTGGAATATCTTGGGCAAGTTTTTTACCTAAAAAATAGTTAAAGACGATGGAGAGTATCAGTAACGGTAAATTCATAATCTCAAAAAAGGAATAGAAGAATAAAGAAGCCAAGACCAAGAAAGCTTTACTCGCCTCTGTCAAATGTTTTTTATTGAGATAAAAATAGATAAAGAACGTAAAGGGAAGAAAAAAGAAGATAAATTCATAGGAATTAAATAACAAAAGGCATCCAATATTTTCTTAAATTATAGCTAGATAAACTTAGAGGTTAAATCATCTGTCTTTACTCGTATATGAAAATAGGTTGCTTAACAAAATAGCTGTCTTGAAAGAAAATGAAGCTCATGCTAAATCTCTATAGAGGTAAAATTTTGTTAAAAGAGTATCGGTGGATGCCTCATACTCTTGCTAAGTCCAAAGGTATTTTTTCATAGCTACCTATAGTACACTTTAAGCTACACTCCACTATAATAACCCATAAATTTTCAAAGATTAGATAAGTACTCACCATATTAAGTATTGTAAAGTAGATTGGATTTACCACTGATTGAAATACAAAATGCTATGATAGGATAAGGGTTGGTTTAAAAGAAAAGAACTATGTGGTTATATGCTGTTTGTAACGAGGGCTAGGAGGGATACCTAGTAAGTAAGTGCGAGGTGCGTTATAACTTTGGTACATGTAGTTTTGTCTTCTAGTCCCTTTCAACTGTCTCGATATGCTCTGAAGAAAATGTTTATGATTTGTATCTCGTAAAGGACTGTTGTGCATAAATGATTCTCTCTTTTACTCTTGTTGCTTACTATGCTATTCTTTTCTACCTATACCCATGCAGAATCTTTGAGCAAAGAAAAATTAGCAGGTGTATTATCAGTAATCACAAACTTTATTTTGATAGATACAAACACAGCTCCAACTGCTATTGTTGGTTCAGTAGATTGAGGAAGTCTTTCTTCAAAAATATTTTCAATGGTAGATGTTATTTCTGATATTGAGGATGTAGATTCTGATTTAACCATTATTATTACTCAACAACCATGAGGTGGAACATTAAGTATTAGTTGAATTGATTTAAAATATACTATGTCTTCTTGAAATGCTTGAGATAATTATTTCTTATTCAAAGTGAAAGATTCTCAAAATCTTGAAAGTGATATTAAAAGATTTGATTTAATTCATTTTGATAACGTTTAAAAAAGCTGTAGGGGCAGACCTGTGTGTCTGCCCTTGATATGCGATAAAACTCCAATATTCATCATGCACCCAAGGGTAGAGACATGGCTCTACCCCTACGAGAGGACGAAGAAATTTTAATGAATGTATGCTAAAATAGATACATAAGGATAAATGATGATAACAAATGAAGAGCTAACACAAGCACTATTGGAACTAAGGGAATCACAAGCCCAAACAGACAAACAAATCAAAGCACTTTCTCAAAATATAGATGGAGTCAACAAATCTATAGGTTTGGAAGTAGAAGAATTTTTCTATTCATCACTCAAAAAGAAGCCAATACTTGCAAATACACACTTTGATTATGTCTATCGAAACTCTAAGAGAGATTTTAAAGGACAGTCACAAGAGATTGATATATTGTTAGAAAATGGTTCTAGTGTAGGCATAGTAGAGGTCAAAAATAAAGTCACGCAAAAGAGTATAGACCAGCTTGATAAAATCATGGATAGGTTTGATTATTTTCATCCACTGTATAAAGATTATAAGGTCATAGGAGCAATAGCAGGTAAGATATTTCCTAAACATTTACAAGAACAAGCTCTCAACAAAGGATACAGTGTCCTTACCCAACAAGGTGACCATATAGAACAGATAAATCCGTAATGGATATGCGATAAAACTTCAATATTATCATGCACCTAAGGGTAGAGATATGGCTCTAGCCCTATGAGAGGACACATAATATCTATTTCAAATGTTTAATGATATATCCCCTTACTTTGACGTTTACTAGTACCAAATCTATATGATGCTAGTTTTTTGATGCCTGAGTATACCACACTTTAAGCTATCCTACACTATAATAACCCAGAAATTTTCAAAGATTAGATAAGTACTCACCATATTAAGTATTGTAAAGTAGGTTGGATTTACCACTGATTGAAATACGAAATACTATGATAGGATAAGGGTTGGTTTAAAAGAAAAGAACTATGTGGTTATACGCTGTTTGTAACGAGGGCTAGGAGGGATACCTAGTAAGTAAGTGCGAGGTGCGTTATAACTTTGGTACATGTGGTTTTGTCTTCTATTCCCTTTAATATGTCTCGATATGCTCTGAAGAAAATATTTATGATTTGTATAGTCATATAAGAAAAATAGATACTTTCTCTTTTTCTTATGTGACACTCAAAGGACTGTTGTGAATAAATGATACCATCTTACATTATCGTTAGCGACCATTACCATATTATCAGCTTGTTCATCAAGTGATGATACACCTGTGCCTCAAATAGATAAAAATGACTCTGTCGGTATCTGTACAGGTGAACAACAAAGCTCAACGACCAATAGTGTATCCGTTCTCGTAAATTGCTATGATAAAGACGGTATAGATTTATATGGCGAAACTGCCGATGCACCTCATGTATTGTTGAGTAATGGAAAGAAAATCTATCTCTCTTCTATCGAAGAAGCAAACATCCTCTATGAAAACAATGAAATCATTGGTGTAAGAGATTATCAACTTATAGCAGACCTAAAAGACAATTCTCAAATAACAGCTATCGCCGTCATGCATTCTCTCAATGGAAATTCTTTAGAGTATGAAAGAGTGGAAAGTGATAACTTCATACTTAGAACAGATAAAGCAGAAGTACCTTTAGAAGTAGTTACCCCAACAATAGAAGTACCAATAGACACAACTGCTCCAGTTTTATCTTCAACAACTCAAACTTTCACATCAACAGTTTGAACAGCAATAACTTTAAAAAATGTTACAGCAACAGATAATGTTGATGCTTCAGTTACAGTAGAAATATCTTGAGATACAGTAGATTCAAATACAGCTTGAACTTATGAAGTTATTTATACTGCAACAGATGAAGCAGAGAATGAAACAGTGATAATTCATACATATATTGTTGAAGCTGCTCCAGTTGTAAACACTGCTCCAACTGCTATTGTTGGTACAATAGATTGAGCTGGTTCTTCTTCAAAAACATTTTCAATGGCAAAATATGGCATCCTCCCAAACAACTACACACTTCCCAATAAATTCAATAAAAATTAGCATAAATGAAAGAAAAGAAGTAAAATAAGAGACTCACTCAACAAAAGCAATGTATTGAGTGAAATAAATACCGTAAGAGGTAAAAAGATGATACTAAAAAAACTTTATAGAACTCTTAAACTACTACGCAATCAAGTATGCAAGAAGAGCTGATTTAACGCCAGAAATAAGATTAGATATTTCCTATCAAGCATATGAAGCACAAAAAGCAAAAGAGTATGGAGCTATCACAGAATTAGCTATAGAGTACAACATTTCTAGGAGATTTGTCTATATGCTCATAGAGAGATTACAACGTTTACTCCCTTTGGTATTTACTACATATCAAACAATGAAGAAACTCAGTAAAAAAGAAATCTTTTCAAAGATATTAAGCTACAGATTTGAAGGAGCTTCTAGTCTTGGAGCTATCTCTACAATGATGAAGCGTGAGAAGTTGGATTATTCTGGTGCTAGTACTATCGGTAGAAGTTTATCAGCGATGGGTGCATTAATCCCAAGTATAGAATCCATACCTATGGATAAAAGCTTTCAAATCACAGCGCTTCTTGATGAGATATTTATAGGTTCAACTCCGATTCTTATAATGGTTGAGCCTAAAAGTACCGCGATACTCAATATACAATTGGCTGAGGATAGAAGTGCTAAGACTTGGTCAAAACATATTAACTATTTGACATCTAACCGAGATATAGAAATCAATAATACAGTAAGTGACCAAGGAACAGGATTACTTACAGGAATCAAAGATAGCTTGATTGGGGTTCACCGACAGCCTGATACATTTCATGCCCTCTCCCATAGATTAGGTGACTTTGTACGGATATTTAGGGCAAAGGCTTATGGCTCTATAGCAAGTGAATACGAGCGTGAAGAGGTATGTTTATCCAGAATAAGCCAAAAAGTATTTGATGAAAAAGCAAAAGCTATACGATGAGGCTTGTGTGAAGACAATTGAAGCGATTGAATTGTATGAAAACTTTAGCTATTTATACAAATATGCGATAAAACAACTTAATCCCTTTCACTCCAATGGAGAGATTCGTGATGCTAATTGGGCAAGAGGAGAGATAGAGACAGCCATTGAACTGATGGAACTCTTAGAACATACAAAGGTAAATAAAGAGGTTAAGAGTATCAAAAAGATTCTTCCTGATTTGCTAGACTACTTTGAGCAGACGAAAGAGGCTATAAAAGTCTGCAAAGCATTAGGGGTAAGTAATGATGCGATAAAGAATCTTAGCTTAGAGTGGCAATGGAATAAGGCTGTTATCAAAGCTAAAAAGAGTGATAGAAAGAGAAGAGCAAAAGAGAAAAGAGCTATATATGCTGAAAATTCTAAGCAAATCTTAGGTGATACATATGAGGATATTAAAGAAAAAGTATTTAATGAGCTAGATAATATCATTCAAGCTTCATCTATAGTTGAGAACATCAACTCTATCTTACGCCCCTATTTAGACCGAGCAAGAAATCAGGTGACCCCAGAGTTTCTCAACCTTTTTGCATTTTATCATAATCATAGACGATATGTTCAGGGCAAACGAAAAGGTAAAACACCGATGGAGATACTCACCCATAAAAAGCAAGATAAAGATTGGATAGAGCTTTTGACTGAGGCTATTGAGAGTAAAAATAAAGATTTCTTTCTTTAGTTAGATAGTTGCTTTTAGAATAGATTATTGTTAATTTTTTAGATTTCCTCTGGTACTTAGGGGGGAGGTATGGTCTATTTTAAGTGTGCACTACTTTTAGGGGGTTGGGGAGGATG
>JAUZSQ010000071.1 GCA_030949325.1 Sulfurovum sp. | reverse complement strand
CTGCTATAGTAGAATTATATTCTTTGGTATAGGGGCTATTACACCACTCCCAAACATTACCCAACATATCGTAGAGTCCCCATTTATTGGGTTTCTTGAGGGACACAGGAGAAGTATGATGAGGACTATTACCTTTATACCAAGCAGATTGGCTCAGATTATCCTCTTTGTCCCCTGAGGCATATTCCCACTCTATTTCTGTAGGTAGTCGATAGTTATGACGTCCTTCCAAGCTATTGAGTGTATCTACAAACCTTTGTGCATCACTAAAGCTAATATTATCTACAGGATTTAAATCAGAATGATGTTTAAGTTTTTGTGTATTAAAGATGGAAGGGTTCGCTTTCATTACTTGCATCCAATGGCGTTGTGTTACTTCGGTAGTAAGCATATAAAATGTATCGACTTGCTGTTTGGTTTGAGGTTGTTCATCTAAGGGCAATCCCGTATCTTTACTACCCATGAGAAAGTCACCTTGAGCAATGGTGACAAATTTCATACCTATGGTATTGGTGAAGTTATCAAGTCTATCCATATCTGTATAGATAGTATTTTTTGAAATACTATGCAATGGCCAAGCAATCTTTCTATAATAATACGGTTCTATCTCTTTCCATAAATAATAGCCATTTTTTTGGAGGTCATTAATATGTAAAGAGACTAGGTCTATGACATTTTTGATATTCTTTGTATAGGTATTAAATCGTTGTATGGTTTTACTTTTTTGGTAATTGTAGGAAGTGAGTATAACACTTACTAGATTGGTTGTCACTTCTTTGCTGAGCCAAGAGTAGTCTTTGCTGTTGATATATCCTACAGGATAATCAGCATTGAGCTCTGGAGATAGAAGTATGAGACGATTATCTTTTGTAATACGGCTCAAGACAGAGGAAGGTTTGACATCTGTAAAGATAACAGCATCTATCTCTTTAGACAATAGCTTATCAATGGCTACCTCTGTTTTATACTGTGATTCTTTCCAAGATATATGATGTATATATTGTATTATCTCCCCTGTAATACAGACAGGGTTTTGACCTTTTTCTACATTGACTCTCTTGTCTCTAAGGTCTTGTATTATTTCTATATTTTCATCTTTTCTGACCAATATATAAATATGTTTATCATAAAGAGGGATGATCATTTTAATTTTATTGACAAAGGTTTTATCTTTTTCGATATATGCTTTATACAGCATCATGTCATGTGGTAGTATACCAAATTGTGCTTGTTTATCTGTGAGTAATTTATCCACAATATTAAAATAATTATCATAATAGAGGGTTAAGTTCATGGTTTCTTTTGTAATCTTTTGTATGTCTTTTGCAATAGCATAATCTATATCATTCTCTATGAGTAAATGAAGAGATGCCTCGGTACTGAAAGTATAACTAGGAGAAATAAATAGGACTAAAAGTATGAGTTTTTTAAATATTTTCATCTCAATACCTTCTTAAACCATGACCGTAACTTGTCCAGGAAAAGTTACTGAGATAACTCCTGCCCATAGACAAGTGAGTTTTGAGCTGTTGTTTACCGATGGCATACCTTTGACTAAAACCATGGGATTAGCAGGTGTCCAAGGTATGGGGGTATTGGGAATACAAGGCATAGGTGTGAGTACACCAGCAGCGGCAGTCGTAGCCGTGGCTACGGTAGGGTTCGCCAGTGAGCTACACATCCCAAAAGGAGAAATATTTACCATAGGTTTGTTGTCCATAATATTTGCCATAGGCTTATTCTTACTTAAAATCATTTTATCTGGCAAGATATTGAGTGTACTAGGGGCTACCCCAAACGAACACATCATCATCCCACCACTACATAGTGTCATTCCCATAATTATCCTTTAAAAAAACATTAAAATTAAAATAATAGTACCTACTATCCCAGCAGGTAGCCCTTCTGCTACCCAACCACGATAAGTAGCATCTATTTTATCTTCATTACTCTTGTTATTGCTATCTGTTGTATCTGCTGTAATAAATCCAGCCAATATACCCAATCTATTATTCTTGGATATAGTACTAATACTATAATCCCCTCCAAATCCAGTAATATTATCTACTTGCTTAGTGAGGTCAGTATAAAGATTGAGGTGACTTCTGTCTTTGGTTTGGTTACTTCGTAGAGATAATATCTCTTTTTTAACCATACGATATTCTTTCCCTTTATAGACTTTATTGATAGTATTTTTATAGAGTATCCTATAATATATCATACGCGTAGTCTTTTGGGGTGCAGGAAGAATCGCCCTACAGAGTTTTCCTTTACACTTCATCTTAGCGAATACTTGATAAGAAGCTTTTTGAGAAGTCTTGAAATATACTCTAGCTTCCTTTATCTCTTTTTTATCTTCGATGGAAACATCAAGATTAATTTTATATCCAGAGGCATAAGGCTGTGCTGTGAGGGACTTTATATTATTGGCTAGGGTCATAGATATAGACCCTAGTAATAAGATTAAAATGATTTGAATACGCATTTAGAACTCTCCTTTGTGTAATAAAATTTTGTTTAAAGGTTCTTGACCTATAAAGGTATGATGTTCAAGTATTTCGTACATTAAATCATCGGTATTATTTAATTGTTCAGAAGCAGATTCCTGAATCCTTGGAATATCTTTCAAGTCTTGCAGTAGCATATCTCTAATATCTTTTGAAAGATTTTCAATATGCCCCAAGGAGGATACCTTGTTTGCTGAAGCACTAGAGAGCTTCTCTACTTTAGTTTCAATAAGATAAAGACTATAGCGTATATCTTTGACTAACTCTTCTAGGAGTAACCTCAATAAGCCTCTTACCTTTTGCGTAGATACTTCAATCACACCTTTATTTGTAAGTTCTCTGACTTGTTCTATGAGTATTTTTTGAGCCTTATTGTCTCTAATACTACTGTCTTTAATCACTTCATCTATTCTGGATATAAAGAGTTGAGTATTATTAGTAAAGAGTCCACTCTTTAGGTCATCTATTAAGGTGATACTCTCTTCATACTTATTGCCAAAGTTATCGAGTAGATTATTGACATAAACATTTTCTTGTTTAATAACCTTGATACTATTGTCAAACTCAAAAGCAAATTTATAATCAGCTTTTAAGGTATGGACAATTTTTTTAATAGAACGTAATATAATATGTAAGGTAGAAGTAGTATTCTCAATATGAGAATCTACATATTTCCCATGTGTACTAATGGTGATTAGATGTTCTATTGTCTCGACCAAATGAGAAGAATGGTTTTGACCCAATTGATTGATATTTTGGAATAACTCCAATACCTTAGCCTGATGATGGGTGCTATCTAGTGAGGGTATATATTTTTTATGTAGATATTCTTGTATCGTATCGTTCATTTGGGTTAATGTTGTATCGGTATTTATGAGTAATGCATTAACTGCCGTTTTGAGTGTATGTAAATCTTGATGGTTGGTATGACCTTGAATATTTTGCACCCTCAAATCATCTAATTTGGGGCTAAGTACTTGTACTAATTCAAGGATGAGGGTATTATTAAGAGAAGTATTGACTCTCTTATCGTGTATATGAGAGATGATTTCTTTGAGATTATAATTAATGTTTTTTGATAATATACCTAATTGATTCTTAGATATTTTTTGAATATAGTGTACCTCTTCTATATTTTTGTCTCTTAGCATATAATCAAAAAAGTCTTCCAATGTTTTATCAATGGCCACTATTTCTTTGTGAATAAAGGAAAGAATGACGAGTAAAATGATTAATACAAGTATCATAAGCACCAAGATAATAAAAAATGTCTCGTAATTATTTTCAAAAACTTTATGAATTTTATCCCTATTTATTTTAGAGATTATAAAGTATTGATATTTCTTTATAGTCACCTGAAGGGCTAAGATGTCTCCTTCAAATATTTCTTCTGTCGTATGATTATCATAGATGTTGGAGAGTATGCGGGTATCTTCTATATTTTCTTCAGCATAGTCACTATAGCTTTTGGCTCTAAATTGGGCATCGGTACTACTGGTGGCAGTTAAGATAAACCTTTCGCCTACTTTAATATATGATTTGATATATTCTAAGTTCGTACCCTTAATAAAGAGTGATACTTCTCTGACTATTTTTAAATAGGCTTGAGGGTCTATATAATAGTCACTACTACTAAGAATACGTTTGTTGTACCCAAATAAAGTAGCTGTAGATTTGAGCGTTTCTTTGATTAATTCACTTTTAATATAGCTCGTTTCATTCTCTGTACCATCGTCTTTGATACTATAGAAGAATACTATACCTAAAGTAAATCCTGAGATAAGAAATACGATGATGATATTGTACGCAATAATGTTTTTCATTAGAGAGCATCTTCTACATTTGCTGTATCTACCAGTTGATTAAGCTCAGGAGGTATGGCTACACCTAACTGACTACTTGCCATACTGCTCACTTGTGATATATCTATAGAATCTGCACTTAAGTCATCAAAATTACTACTCATAGCATTTTCTGTCTCTAGTTGTTCCATATCTATAGGTAAATCACTAGGTATTTCCGCACCTAAAGACTCTTTAAATTTGGCTTTTAAACTGTTGATATTTTGTTCCAAGATATTATCTTGTCTTCCATCATTGGCACATCTAAATCCTAAGTCACTATATCTAGCAGTAGATATATCAAAAGACCTAAATGATACAGTAGAGGGAAAGCCTTCTGTATAATGCCAAGACCCTCCACGGTTGACTTTAAATTGACCTTGACTTTTATTGATAGGGTTGACACGGCATCTGTCTATTGCATTGATGACCTTGTCCATTTTACTTCTTTTAGCACAGGTATAGAAGTCTTTGGTATAGGTGTCGACTACCCATTCTCTTACATTACCAGACATATCATAGAGACCATATTTATTGGGAGGATAACTTTTGACAGCTACTGCCCAAGTATTATTTGAGCCACGGTAATTCATCAGTGTTTGGCTCTGTCCATTGCCCCATGGAAATTCTTTATTCTTTAGTTTACCTCTTGCGGCATATTCCCATTCTGCTTCTGTAGGTAACCTCTTGCCATAGAAGCTACAAAATCCTTTGGCTTCTTTGTAACTTACATCGACAACAGGAAATTCATCTGCTCCCAAAATAGGGTCTTCGAGATATTTAGGTGGATTGGCACATTCTTTCTCTGCTATATACTCTTTGTACATCGCATTGCTTACTTCACTTTTGTCTAAGAAAAAGCTACTGACATAAACACCCTTTAGAGGCTTGTCTGAAAAAGCGTCATTTTTAGTACCCATAATAAACTTACCACCTGTGACAAAGCTCATCGTCTCAATGTTCGCCTTAGCTAAGAGAGGGTTCTTACATTCTGTCTTGGATGCACAAGCACTTAGTAATACTATTAATATAAAAGATAAAGATACATATACTATTTTCATTATCTGTCTCCTATGTGTATAAAGAATTCTATTCTACTGTCTTCTAAGGTTAGATTTTTGTAGATGACTTTTAGTTTGGTTGGTTTTACGGTATAGATAAAAGTATTTTTATAGAGTATTGTTATCATCTTTTGGGACTTGGCTTTGAGTTCTATATATCCTGAGGGTATGGTACTCATGAGGTGCCTAGGTTTGATAGGTACAGTATCAAAGCTAGTCGTCCTAAACTCTTCTAGTGTGATATTCATATCACTGCTAGAGTGGTTCGTAGCATAATAGACAAATCGTTCTCCATCACTGGTTTTAATCTTTTGGTCAAGGGTAAAAGTAATCGCATCTTCTTTATCGACTCTTTGTTGTATTTTGTTGACCGATTCTTTGACTGAGGGATAAATATCTCCATAAAAAGCATCAATATTTTGTAAGGTTTTATAACAACTAAATGCACTTATCAGGGATTCTACTTTGAGGTCTATATTTTTGTCAAGTGTTGTCTTGGGTGCGATGATAAAATTTTGGACTTCTAATGTTCTAATTCTCCTGTCACCTAGGTAATAACTATCTGGATTTAGACCTTTTTTAATTGTCAAATTCGTGAAAAAATTATCAGGTACGGACTGTATTTTAAGACCCATTTTTGTAATCTTAGAGGCATAACTTTCAGGTGCAAACATGAAAATCGCATCTATTTGACCTTTTTGTAGTGCATGAATAGAGTCATCAAAGGAGAGACTGTTATATCCAATATCAAGTTTAGTGCCACTATTTTTGGCAATATTACTAAGATAGAGCTGTGCTATATTAGAGGATAGACCTGTAGAGACTTCCATATATCTCAAATCTATAATAGAATGTATCTCTTTTTCTGAGATAAGGTAGAGTATCGAACTACTAGGAGAACAGATAATCCCATAATCATTATAGGCATCAAATCCAAAAAGTCCATTATTTTTGGCTCCAAGTATATCTCCTCTGACTATGGCTATATTGGCTTTAGACTTTCTCAGATTATCTACAGCATCTAAACTTCCAGAGGTAGTAATTTCTTTAATATTTAAATCTTGATACTTTTTACTAAAAGAGATACTTTTGGTATCTATTTTGATATCACTATCTATTGAAATATAAATATCTTTAAATATATTGACAGTACTCATTTTGTCATCTTTTTGACTATGTAACTGTGAGGAGACGAGTATAAATATCATGAAGTAGTATAACAATGTTTTCATCATCTTTTATTCCTTTGTACTTTTAGTATCTTTGTGATTAATGACTTTAAAGCTAAAGGCTACAGGCATCATCTCTGTGGTATTGTATCTCACTTTGGTAATTTCAAATATCACTCTACCCGTATAGGTTCCCTCTGCTAGAGGGTTATTCTTTAAGAAACTTTTTTCTATTTTAAATTCATATTCTCCTATACCATCAGGTTTAATGATGATATTTTTTTGCAGAGAGAATCTTGATAAGCATATCTGCCGTGACTAAGCTATTTTCTATATTATCTATAATTTTATTATTGACTTTTACGATAAGGTCACCATCGAGAGTATTCTTGATATATATCGTCTTTATTTGATTATTGGTTTTAAATTCAACCTTTTCTGGTATAGCTAAATATCCTTGTTGATAGAGTTTCTCATAAAGTAGTTGCTTCTTATCTTTTTCTTTTTCTTGCTTTGCTTCTTGTGATTGTTCTTCATTGCTTGTTTTTGATTTGAGACAAAGGCTTTTTTTGCATATCTTTTACCACTAAACTCGCTTCCTTCCCTCCAATACTTTTGACCAGTTTTGGCATCGCTTTACCACAGATAATAAATGATAGTATCCATAACACTAGTATCACAGTAGCGATAAAAAAGTAAAAAGCATGCATCGGATTTTGTGCATACCTTGGAAACTTTTTAAGGGTATTATTGAGCATAGTATTCACGGGAAAGACTTCTATTAAGATATTGTCACTCATCGCTTCTTTATGTATTTTGGTATATTTTATTTTAAATATTTTTTTATCATTGGCTATGGCTGGGTCTAGTTCTGTCTCAATCACATCAATTTCTACGTCATTGATTAATATTTCACTTTTGATTATATTTTCAAATATATAGGTATTAACGACACAATTATCTTCCCCTTCTATATACTTTCCTGTATCACTAAGTACTTTGGTATAGACTTTTTCCAAAAAGTATTGTTGCTCAAAACTATAATGGGTGGCTAAATAACGTTCTTTAAATACACTTTGAGCACTTTCTAATGAAGAAATATCAATACAGCTTACCTCTTTGGCATCTATCAAGAAATTATTTAAGTAGATATTGGTACGATATAAAAGACCCCTAACGGAGGTTTCTATTCGGATACTTTCTCTTTTATTCTTTGATTTTCCTGTACTTTTATATACCACTTCAAATATAGTACTTTCGAGGTTACTATTTATATTATTCATATTGTTATCCTTTTACTATATTGAAATATTTTGTAGGTTTAGCACACGCCCATTTTTACCAAGTACTACATAGTCTTGTTTACGAATAAACTTTTTGGTGCCTTTTTCTACTCTTTGGGAATTGACATAGATACCACTTGTCTCTTCCAAGTCTTGGATAAAGTAGCCTGTCTCATAGATATATATCTTGGCATGTTGCATGGCTACATCTTCTCCTTCTACAACCATATCACAACTAGGACTACTGCCTACTATAATATAATCCTTAGTAATATTTTCTATTTTCTTTTCTTTGAAAATATCTTCCCAATTACCATCAAATATACTAGCATTATTAAAGTGTAGAAGTACTTTTGAGAAAAAGGAGCTATTGATATTTAAGAGTAGTTGATAATAGCTTACTTTTAGATTCTCACCAAAAGAAAATATACTTTTCAGTCTAATGATATTCTTCCAAAATGCTGTATTTATGATATCATCTCTTTCTAATTCAACCTTTAGTGATATGACTAAAAGGTCAAAGAGCATATCATAAATAGCCCATACAGAAATCGTATTTGTATTTTTAATATCACTTGATATCTTGTAAGCAAAAGAGGCTACAGTGGACATACTTTGTATAGAGTGACGTAATCCAAATTCATGTACAAATTGTGCATAGGTCTTGATAGCTTGAGCCACAATATCACGGTCTTCCAATAAAATAGACGTATTTTCTCCGATAATCTTAGAAGAGTAGCGTTTATCTATTTCATTTTCCTTGGCTACAAATGGATTGATAGGATTCTTAATCACCTCAGAATCTTGTTGCTTAATATACACTCTAGCAAGTTCCAAAAGGTTTCTATCTTGCATCTTCTTATCTGAGACAATCACCTGATAGGTTTCACTTATACTATAATAGAGTTTAATATTTTTATCATGTCTTGATACATCCAAATCATCCATTTTATTTTCATGTACGATATAAACATAGCTCATCGTTCTATTTTTATATTTTGAGGTGAGTATATCGTTAGAGACAAGATGAGATTGAGGGACTAAAATAATATTACCCTCATGGTCAATAGCCGCACCTGATTTTAATACCAATGTGTTATTTTCTATAATTAATTCGAGGGAGTCCATAAACCCAATAAGAATACCTTTACCAATACCATAGAGATTAGTCAGTGCCATTTTTTGATTAAAATAATTTTGACTTATTTGTATTTGATCAGGATTAAATTTAATCCCATCTACAAAATTACTGCTTTTTAGTTGTTTGTCTAATAGCATAGTTATTTCTCCTCCTCTAAAAACATTTTACGTACTTTTAAATAGAGTTTATCATAGAGTTCATCTTCATCTATACGATATTTATTCTTTATATTGATAAAAAATGTATCAACCTTTCTATCGATAATACTATCAATAGTTGAAATTGTCGTCAAGGTAGTAATATCACTCTTACTCACTATTTTTCTATTTTTTGCTATGTTACTTAAAATCATTATATTCCTTATAACTTGCTATCATAATCATAGCCCATATTGTCATAGATGAGTACTTGTTGTTCTACGATATCTTCATCTTTGATATCATAGTGATAGACTAAGTGCATTTTGGTGTTTATGGGTTTTTCTTTGTCAAATATATTTTTAATAATACTATATTTTCTTGCCTCTTCTTCTTTGTCCATAGAGATTTTTTCTTCAATGGTAACGGTAAATATTTTCTCTTTACTACTACTATCGTTTCTATTACAAAGACTATGCTTATTGTCATCAATAGAGAGTTCTATGTCAATCAAGGATTGTATTAGGGTAATAAAATACATTTTTGTGCCTCTTTGTTTATAGAGTTCGACAGCATTGGCTATAATCTTTCGTTTTCCTTTTTCATCAGTTAAGTCACCATACCTAATACCAAACCATGAAGAGAGCCAATCTATGTATTCTGTTCTCTCAGCCCTAAATAAATTATGTATATTAAAGATGCTCTCATTGGTGACTATTCCTGCGGATTGTACACCAAATAGATACCTTTTTAAGAAATCTTTTCTATGGTAAAGCAAAGGTAAATAGTTGATTAAACTGTAAGAGTTTAAGGTAATATTGATACTGTTTTTAGTACTAAACCCCTCTATAGAGACGAGACTAAGTTCATCCTCACCTCTTCGTTCTACGAGGTTTAATCTAGCAACAGATATGTCGTGTTTTTGTAAGAAAACCTTTAATCTATAATACCCTACACTAATACCTTTATCTAATATAGATTGAATATAGAGCATAGCTTCTTTGCTACTCTTATGTATCATAAGACAACTCCTCTATCATAATCGTTTCTATTTTAACCAATTGAGTGCTAGAGAGATTTACTTTTGAATCAAGATTCCTTGAACCATTGAGTGAAAATTTGATTTCATCAATAAAAACATTGTTATCCGTATTTTGAATAATAGCATAGAAATCTGCTTTATTAATGAGTTTACCCATAGGAAACCCTTTGCCAGTATATCCTGTGAGAGGATTAAAATAGTGTTGTGCATTCTCTAAGATTCTATGTTGTAGTTCTATCTTGGATATATGATAATTTTCTATGGTGTAAAGTAGCTTGATATACACCCCTATTGTCACAATAGTAGGGGCTATGAGTATAGGTTCTACAGTAAGTAAGCTTCTGTCTTTTAGATAGGTTTTCAAATCATTTAAGAGTTTTTTATTGATAAAGCCCATATCCTCAATGATATTATCAGTGAGGGGAATAATCATCACCTCTCCATCGATAGCGATACATTTTGCTTTCTTAATCGCAGGGGAAAAATTTTCACATAGAAGCTCATAATCTTCGATACTAATCGCTCTATCCATCGTTTTAAGAACAGAGGGAGCATATTTTTTTAAGTCGTTTAATGAATCAGCATTTTCTCCATTGATACTAGGTTTATAATTACTAATAGAATCAATATAATTAATAGATTCTCTCAATACGCTTATCTCACCTCTACCTATATTGCCTCTCTTGCCTTGGGTAATACTATACTCTTGTATAGAAATACTCTCACCCAATAGTGGTACCGTACCATATTCATCATCACCAAATTCTATGACCCCATTGACCCCATTAAAACGAAAGACTTTAGCCTCTTTATCATGGTCTATAAACCTATCAACAGCGATAAAAGCATCTTCTCCAACACTAATCAAAGGTGCTTTGGATAAATTTTTATAATTGAGTTCAAATTTCAAATCAGGTAGCCCATCAGAACGACCTAGTAGCTCATTATAATAGGTTTCTTCTTGTACAACTGCTATGGTATTGAGCAAAATATTTTGTATGCTAGGAGTATGTTGCAGGGTATTGACTTTTACTAAGGCTTTAATCCACATTCTCTCGTACTCTTCAATATACAAGATGTTCTTCTCTAGCTTCTCTATAAAGGGCAGTTTAACCGTTACATTACCTGAGGTAGTCATCCCTTGGGTTTCATCACTTACTTCTTCAAGTTTTACCCATTTATCTTCTTTAAGTAATTGCCATTCTATCACTCTTTGTTGGGTATATATATTCTCATGTTCTTGAGTCTCATCTATATCAAAATAGATAGAAATATAATCTTCGCTCAAATAAGAGTCAAATGCCAAGAATAGGGCTTCTTCTCTTTCTCCTTCACTATCAAAAAGATTCGTAGGCATATCATTGATAAACTGTATCTGATTATATTTAAAGTTATTAAGTACTCTACACTCTTTTATATCTTCTCTAGGCTTGGTATATTGAATACTCAATTGACTCAAGGCAGGAGGTTTGAGTGTAGAGGGTGTAGTGAGGACAGTAGCAGTAGATTCATTATACTCACTATGCTCTTCAGCACCATAATTACCATCTGCTAATCTACATCTTACCCAATAGCCATCTTCTCCACTTATTTCGACGTGGGCTATGTCTTTGGGTACTGTAAATGTCACTATCCCATCTTTGGTAAAGGATTTGGTATTGTCACTTATTTTCAAAAAGTTCCACTTGCCTTCACCTATGGGATATTCCCAAATGAGTCTCAAATTATCATGTACCTTTGGCAACATATACTCAGGGTTTAATGATTGCTTTAGATGTATAGATATAGAAGTATCACCTGTTTTAAATGCCTCATTACTCTTGATATAGAATATTTCTTCTTTCATCTTGTCATCAATTTTGGGTCTGCTACTAAAAGGATATATATCATTGTTCAAATTTAAGTTTTCATCATTGTGAAAACACATATTAGGTAAAACACCGTTATCATAGCTACTGGTAAATATACTTAACTCATACACACTAAACTCTTGAATCCAATCAGGAGCTTCTTGGATAGTACCTCTAATATAATAGGCTTCCTCTTTGAAAAATTGTTCTAAAACCCATGGCGTAAATTCACTATTTTCTCCTCGAAAAGTAACGGATAAAATATCTGCATCTTTATCATCTAAGCTAAAAAAGTGCTCATTGATAATATTGAGAGGTTGCCATGAAGAACCACTATAAAACTCCCATCTTATCTGCTGTAGAAAATTATCTTTAATATCAAATGCTCTCATTGTTGTAGGTAACCTAAAAACCAAGCTTACTTTGACACTGTTAGCAAAGACTTCAAAATTAGGAGAAGATAGATAGATTTGTAGTATATTATCACTCGCCCCATCAGCACTAAATGGTGTAAATACTTCACCTTTTTTTAAAGAGAGCATATTATCTACAATATCATCTCTTTGTCTATAGGTATTAAATGTTTTTGAATAAATATTAACAAGTTTAATGTTAGAAATATACAGATTTTTGGTAGTTTGAAAGAGTATGGGTTCTTCATTACCTTTGGGGTCAGTAGATAAAACTGAACCCTTCTTTATGAGGGTAGTATCTTTTTTTTCTAAGGATGATTGATGTCCTTCACTCATAAAAAATGTGACTTCTGTAGTAGAAGGTCGAGCAAGTCTTTGTTTAATACCTATCAAATCTAAAAAGGCTAGATAATTTTTATCAGGTACTTGATTGAGCCTATGTATTACATCTTCACTCATAGAACTTAAAAGCTCAACGATAGTGATACCTGGGTCACTAATATTGTGGTTTGTCCACTCAGGACAGTGCCTCACAATACTATTTACAGCATCATCTCTAATCTTTTGATAGCTTCTATCGTCTAGTTTTATTTCTTCTAACATAATACCAACTCCTTATTTTGACTCAAGTAGATAAAAAGGATATACTAAATTATCTACTACATTTGTCTCTTGAATATAATAATCTATATCAATCATTAACTCATTTTTAGCTAAAGATTCAACGCTTATCTTCTTCACTTCTATTCTTGATTCCCACTTTTGTAATGCTTCATCTATATAGGCTCTGGCTCTAGCATGTGTCTTAGGCGTATTTAATTCAAACATAAGTTCATGTATCTTACAGCCAAAATGGTAGTTCATTACTCTTTCTCCTATCTTGGTAGAGAGTATGATAAATATCGATTCTTTGATGAGGTCTTCTAACGAGTTCATTCGTATTGAACCACTACTATCTATATCAAAATTCAAAGAGACACCCTTACCCAAAAACGTATTATCAATCATAAGTGCATACCATTGCTAATGACATTAAAAAGTGTACGATAAGAAGCACTAGAGTATATTTGTTCACAAGAGACAATATAATATTCTCCATCTAGCTTTTTACCTAAATTAGATATGTTGATGACTCTACCAGACTTAATCTTGGGTTCACCCTCACAGCTACCACTAGCTTTCATAAAGTCCATAGATGAATCTGTTAATTTTGCTTCTGCTAATGTCTTCGCCTCACCATTTTGAAGATTGGGAATATCTAACCTATAAAACTTTGCCTTATTTTTCATGTTATCTTTTACCTCTTTTGTTCCCATAGTTTTGACCGAACCTATTTTAGGTTCACTTCCTGCTTTGACACTCTCTTCTACAGCTTCCTTTTTTACATAATCCCAACTAGATACTATGACTTCCTCTGGAATATCAGACGCATCAATTTTTGCATTGAAGTCTATCATCGTATCATACATACTTAAATCCACGGAGGGGACTTTATCTTTAAATCGGGCTTTCTTAAAAATCATTTTTTTATCTTCTATGGCTAATTCATATCCCAATCTATCGGCACGTCGCCTCAAAAAACTGAGGTTTGATTCGTTATTTTGGAATAGATAGTCATGCTTGATAGAGGTACTATCTACAGAAGATTGTAATCCAGCCTCAGATGCTATTTGCTTGGCTATATCACTGTCTTTCATTTTGATAAAAGGACGAGAATGAACCATCTTACTGAGCTTTGATAACTTGTCATAACATATCAATTGTACAGTAGTGGTTTTGGTCTTATTGAATATATAATCTATCCTTGTAATTTCACCTACAAAAATATCAATATATTCATCAAAGCCTATAGCAATACTAATATCCTTTCCTATATGAAAATCATCATTTTCTTGTAGTTCACTATTGGGGTCAAAAAATGAAACTTTAGCAATATCCAAGGCATCAACAGCTGAACTCACTTTGATTTTTTTCTAAATTATTATAGATACTTTTATCTATATCTTTATTATTGATTTTAATCTTGGCTTCAACTGTCAACATCTTTTATCCTAACTTTGTAATGCTTCCCTTTAGGGAAGCGATAGCACTACTCTCTAGTGTTAATGGACCAGAGGATTTGAAACTTGCCAGGGCAGAAGCTTTTAAGTCTATAGTAGATTTTGAGACTATTTTCAGAGGAGCTTTAGAATTTATATCTATTTTCGCAGCAGCATCTATCTTTATAGATTTTTTGGATTTAATGTTAATATTATCTGCTTCTATATTCAAATCTTTAGTTACAGATATATTCAGGTTCTTTTTTTACCTTGATAGAAAGCTCATCATCACTTTCTATTGTCATTTTCCCTTTTGAATATATTTTTATCTCACCATCATCTGATTCATTGATAATCTCTATTTTATTCTCTTTTGTTTTAAAGGTGAGTCGTCGTTTTTTACTCTTATCCATCAGTTCAAATACTTCTTCACCATCTTTATCATCAAAAGTCAAAGTATGTCCACTTCGTGAAGTGATACATCTAATATCATTTTTGCCATCATTATTAGTATGTGTAGGGGTATCTTTTCCATTCCATAATGCACCTATCATATAAGGGGCATTCACATCACCATTCTCAAAGGCTATCAATACTTCATCTTCGACTTCAGGAATAAAGTAAGATCCTCTTTCTTTCCCTCCCATCATAGTAGCAATTCTTACCCAGTTAGAATCCTTATCCTTAGCTTCCCCCATCCAAGGAAACTTTACTTTTATTCTAGCCATATTTTCAGGGTCTTTATTGTTTGTTACGATAGCCGTCACTACACCATAAATTTTATTTTCATTTTCTTGAAAATAAGACTCTTTATATCTATTTCTTTTTCTTATCACAAGTTATCCTTTGGATCATTTTCTGAGTCCGAAGCATTATCAATCGTTTCATTGACAGAGTCCGAAGCATTATCAATGGTTTCATTGACAGAATCCGAAGCATTATCAATGGTTTCATTGACAGAGTCCGAAGCATTATCAATGGTTTCATTGATAGAATCCGAAGCATTATCAATGGTTTCATTGACAGAGTCCGAAGCATTATCAATCGTTTCATTGACCGAGTCCGAAGCATTATCAATGGTTTCATTGACAGAATCAGAAGCATTATCAATGGTTTCATTGACAGAGTCCGAAGCATTATCAATGGTTTCAACGAGTCCAGCATTATCAATGGTTTCATTGACAGAGTCCGAAGCATTATCAATGGTTTCATTGACAGAGTCCGAAGCATTATCAATGGTTTCATTGACAGAGTCTGAAGTATTATCAATGGTTTCATTGACGGAGTCCGAAGCATTATCAATGGTTTCATTGACCGAGTCCGAAGCATTATCAATGGTTTCATTGACCGAGTCCGAAGCATTATCAATGGTTTCATTGACAGAGTCAGAAGCATTATCAATGGTTTCATTGACAGAATCAGAAGTATTATCAATGGTTTCATTGACGGAGTCCGAAGCATTATCAATGGTTTCATTGACCGAGTCCGAAGCATTATCAATGGTTTCGTTTACAGAGTCTGAAGCATTATTAATAATTTTATTAATTGCATTAGAAGTATTATCTATAATATTACTATTTTTTTTGTCATCGTCTTTTTTGCCATCATCTTTTTTTGTATCTTTAGCATCATCTTTCTTATGTCTTTTGCCATCATCTTTTTGTCTTTATCATCTTTCTTATCGTCTTTTTTACCATCATCTTTCTTGTCGTCTTTTTTGTATCTTTAGCATCGTCTTTCTTGTCGTCTTTTTTGCCATCGTCTTTTTTTGTATCTTTAGCATCATCTTTCTTATCGTCTTTTTTGCCATCATCTTTTTTTGTATCTTTAGCATCATCTTTCTTGTCGTCTTTTTTGCCATCATCTTTTTTTGTATCTTTAGCATCGTCTTTCTTATTGTCTTTTTTGCTATCGTCTTTTTTTGTATCTTTATCATCATCTTTCTTATTGTCTTTTTTGCTATCGTCTTTTTTTGTATCTTTATCATCATCTTTCTTATTGTCTTTTTTGCCATCATCTTTTTTTGTATCTTTAGCATCGTCTTTCTTTTTTCTTTTGTCGTCTTTTTTCTTTTGTCGTTCTTCTTTTTTCTTCTGTCTTTCTTTTCTTTTTTCTTCTTTCTTCTTTCTTCTCTCGTCTCGCTTTTTTAGCCTCTCTTCTTTTTTCTTTTTTCTTTTTTCTTCTTTTTTCTTTCGCTCTTCTTCTTTTTTCTTTCGTCTTTTTTTATCTTCTTCTTCCCTTGTTTTTCTTCTGTTTTCTAATTGTTTTTGATTAACGGGTATCTCTATATATATCACTTTTCTTATTGTAGGTGCAGATTCTTTTTTATTCTCCAAAGAGACTTCTTGAAATGTTACTTTTGCAATAGCTCGTAATACCTTCCCTTTAGAATCAAAAAGTTCATAACTCCAGTCTATTTGACTAATAATACATGATGAAAAATGTATATATGATGAAGCACCCCAATTAATAGATAGTATAGGAGGTCTTTTATCTTCTTCAGAATTTTCTTTGATAGTTTCAGAAGTTAGTGCTTCAAAGTATACAAACCAATATTCAAATGTATCTTCATATAGCATTGTAAAGTCAAAAAGTAAATCTACTTGCAGTGTATGATTACCTACTTGATCATACTGCTTTTTCTTGATATTACCACCACGAGTATTTGCATCACTCCAATTAATAGATTTGGAGTAAGACATTGTTGTGGGATTATATAAGACTTCTTGTTCTAAATAGAGGTTATTACTCTTAAACTTACCCTTATCATCAATAACGATTATCTGCATCTTACTTAGTTTCATCGGTACTCCATATCAAGTTCATCTTTAAGGTCATTAAAAATCCTTGTCGCTAAATAATCTATATCCATTTCTAAATTATCAATGATATTAGTAATATTAAGGCTAAATCCATTTTTGAAAACATTTAATTTTGTATTGATACTTCTTTCTAGTTCCGTCTCCATTTTTGCTGATATTTTAGGTGTATTTTCTTCTATTATTATATTTTTATGACTTGTTTTTTTTATTTTCATTATTTTGATAAATCCTAAGTCATTGCTTTTCATATCTATAGGTGTGACACTTTGATATTGAGGTGAGTTAATTAAAGTGTTTACTTGATTAGTACTTTCTACTAAAGTTTGAGCAATGGTATCTCTTTT
>JAUZSQ010000069.1 GCA_030949325.1 Sulfurovum sp. | reverse complement strand
AAACAACTACACACTTCCCAATAAATTCAATAAAAATTAGCATAAATGAAAGAAAAGAAGTAAAATAAGAGACTCACTCAACAAAAGCAATGTATTGAGTGAAATAAATACCGTAAGAGGTAAAAAGATGATACTAAAAAAACTTTATAGAACTCTTAAACTACTACGCAATCAAGTATGCAAGAAGAGCTGATTTAACGCCAGAAATAAGATTAGATATTTCCTATCAAGCATATGAAGCACAAAAAGCAAAAGAGTATGGAGCTATCACAGAATTAGCTATAGAGTACAACATTTCTAGGAGATTTGTCTATATGCTCATAGAGAGATTACAACGTTTACTCCCTTTGGTATTTACTACATATCAAACAATGAAGAAACTCAGTAAAAAGAAATCTTTTCAAAGATATTAAGCTACAGATTTGAAGGAGCTTCTAGTCTTGGAGCTATCTCTACAATGATGAAGCGTGAGAAGTTGGATTATTCTGGTGCTAGTACTATCGGTAGAAGTTTATCAGCGATGGGTGCATTAATCCCAAGTATAGAATCCATACCTATGGATAAAAGCTTTCAAATCACAGCGCTTCTTGATGAGATATTTATAGGTTCAACTCCGATTCTTATAATGGTTGAGCCTAAAAGTACCGCGATACTCAATATACAATTGGCTGAGGATAGAAGTGCTAAGACTTGGTCAAAACATATTAACTATTTGACATCTAACCGAGATATAGAAATCAATAATACAGTAAGTGACCAAGGAACAGGATTACTTACAGGAATCAAAGATAGCTTGATTGGGGTTCACCGACAGCCTGATACATTTCATGCCCTCTCCCATAGATTAGGTGACTTTGTACGGATATTTAGGGCAAAGGCTTATGGCTCTATAGCAAGTGAATACGAGCGTGAAGAGGTATGTTTATCCAGAATAAGCCAAAAAGTATTTGATGAAAAAGCAAAGCTATACGATGAGGCTTGTGTGAAGACAATTGAAGCGATTGAATTGTATGAAAACTTTAGCTATTTATACAAATATGCGATAAAAACAACTTAATCCCTTTCACTCCAATGGAGAGATTCGTGATGCTAATTGGGCAAGAGGAGAGATAGAGACAGCCATTGAACTGATGGAACTCTTAGAACATACAAAGGTAAATAAAGAGGTTAAGAGTATCAAAAAGATTCTTCCTGATTTGCTAGACTACTTTTGAGCAGACGAAAGAGGCTATAAAAGTCTGCAAAGCATTAGGGGTAAGTAATGATGCGATAAAGAATCTTAGCTTAGAGTGGCAATGGAATAAGGCTGTTATCAAAGCTAAAAAGAGTGATAGAAAGAGAAGAGCAAAGAGAAAAGAGCTATATATGCTGAAAATTCTAAGCAAATCTTAGGTGATACATATGAGGATATTAAAGAAAAAGTATTTAATGAGCTATATAATATCATTCAAGCTTCATCTATAGTTGAGAACATCAACTCTATCTTACGCCCCTATTTAGACCGAGCAAGAAATCAGGTGACCCCAGAGTTTCTCAACCTTTTTGCATTTTATCATAATCATAGACGATATGTTCAGGGCAAACGAAAAGGTAAAACACCGATGGAGATACTCACCCATAAAAAGCAAGATAAAGATTGGATAGAGCTTTTGACTGAGGCTATTGAGAGTAAAAATAAAGATTTCTTTCTTTAGTTAGATAGTTGCTTTTAGAATAGATTATTGTTAATTTTTTAGATTTCCTCTGGTACTTAGGGGGGAGGTATGGTCTATTTTAAGTGTGCACTACTTTTAGGGGGTTGGGGAGGATGCCAAAAATAGCTATTTTCTTCTTCTCTAACCCTCCTATTTACGGGGTTTGAACTTTTCAAAATATGCTCATTTTCATTTTGGCGAAGGTATTGACAAGTAGATAAAGATGATGATGTTAAGATAATAGGTAACCCCCTAAATAACCCCACCAACCCAATATTAAGCAAACTACTACATAGTTAAAAGCAGTAAAAACATCACATAAAAAAGTGATTTACTAACCAAGTATAGTAGTAGTTTTAGCTATAATAGCACTATGAAAACAGAGCTTATTAATATAGAAAAATTACAAGAAACCATTATAAATCAAGCCCAAGAGAATAGTAGTCAAGAAAAAGAATACAAACCCAACAAATTGAAATAAATTACCTAAAAGAAAAGATAGATTACCTCATACGCCAACAATTTACCTCCAAAAGTGAAAAACTAAACCCTAACCAACCAAGTCTATTCGAAGATACTGAAGAGACAATCGAAGTAATAGAAGATGAAGAGATTGAAATAACATTTAAACGAAAGAAAGGTGGAAGAACTTCACCACCTAAAGAGTTACCAAGAGTAAGAGTAGAACACGATATAGGTGATGAAGAGAAAAGTGTGTAGTTGTGGTGACACAATGCATAGAGTAAAAGAGATAATATCAGAACAATACGATATCGTACCTGCAAAGTTCCAAGTCATAGAAAATGTTCGGTTCGTATATGGCTGTAGATGTGGAGAAAAACCAGTGACCACAGCATTAGCCCCATTCATACTCCCAAAGACACAAGTAACTGCTTCATTCTTAGCAACTATAGCTGTACAAAAATTTGAAGATGCATTGCCACTGTATAGACAAGCCAAAATATTTAAAAATAGATTTGGGGTTCCATTTAGTGATACTACACTCTCCAATTGGATGATAAAAGCTTCTGAGAAACTCAAACCTTTTAAGCAGAGACTTAAAGAGAGACTCTTAGAGAATGAATATATACAAGCAGATGAGACTACACTACAAGTGGTGAATGCACACAAAGGCAAAGCAACGAAGAAATCCTATTATATGGCTAGGTGTAGGAATGGATAAGTATAAAGTAGTCTATATGCACTATGCCAACAATAGAAGTGCCGTAGTAGCCTCTGAACTCTTTAAAGGTTTTAATGGCTATCTCCAAACAGATGGATATGCTGGATATAATGCTACAGTCCAAACAAATGATATGACACATTTAGCGTGTTGGGCTCACGCTGAGGAGAAAGTTTGCAGATATAGTCAAATCAGGGAGTCAGTGACCTAGAAAGTAAGCGTTATGCACAAGAAGCCATAATACTTATACAAAAACTCTATAAAATAGAAAGAGAAATCAAAGATGACCCTCCTGATAAAAAACTACTCATCAGAAAAGAGAAATCTCAAGCTATCATCAACACCATAAGAGAATGGATTAACACAAAGTTCTATAAAGCACAAGAACTTGCTGGGGCTATTGCTAAAGCATTTGTGTATCTTAATAATCAATTTGCTAAGTTAGAAGTCTATCTCACTGATGGCAGACTCAATATAGATAACAATGGAGCAGAGAACCATATAAGACCTATGGTACTTGGTAGGAAGAATTGGTTATTTGCTACATCTGTTAAAGGTAGCTGAGGCTATTGCTACTTGGTATACTATTATTGAAACTGCAAAGGCGAATGGATTGGAACCATATCACTATTTGAAGTATCTTATGACTGAGTTTCCTTATTACCAAAGGGATGGTAGAGATATTGAAGCGTTGTTACCTTGGAATGTAAGTGATGATGGGGTAGTTAGGATTTCTTAGGGGTTGGTGGGGTTATTATGGGGGTTACGATAATAGAGCTGTATGGTGTAGAAAAGTTTAAAGCACTTCATACAGGAGATTTTATACATTTTAATTTCTTGAAGAAAGCACATTTAGCATATATAGCCCAAATGGCACAAGCCATACCTGTCTATCAAATACAAATCCCATGGGACAAAGAGAGGTTATCGGAAGTATATCAAGCTATCCTCACACATAATTGAGTATAATGTTAGGATGATTTTAGATACAAAGATAAATATATTAGCATCTGTATTTACGCAAATAGTCGATGATGAGATGATTATTCTTGATACCCAAAGTGTAAATTACTTTGCCTTAGATGCTATTGGTACTGTGATGTGGGAGCAGTTGTCTGTGGATACTTCTTTGGCACATTTGTACGCGTATATGTTAGAAGCTTATGAGGTAGAAGCCTCTGTTTTACTAGAAGATATCACTATTTTTATAGCCAAGTTAGAAGAAAAAGCCTTGATAGAGAGAGAAGACGTATGAACTTAACACAATACCTAGAAGCAGAGTCTTTGTACTTTGACCCTTTGACAATACAGAAGCTGGAAAACTTTGCTTCCCTTTTACATGAATGGAACCAAATTCATAATTTGACAGGGGCGAAGAGTTTGGAGGCTATTTATGTCAATATTGTAGATTCCCTTTACCCTCTGAACTTTATAGAGGTACCTAAAACTTTGTTAGATGTAGGGACGGGGGCAGGTTTCCCAGGGTTAGTTTTGGCGATTGCTTTAGCCGATACCACAGTGATTTTGGCAGAACCTCTCAAAAAGCGTGTGAGTTTTCTCAAATATGCCACCATAGACTTGTCTCTGCCCAATGTCAGGGTAGAAGCCAAGCGAGTGGAGTTTGTAGAGCATAAAGCCTTTGACCTTATCACTTCTCGTGCTGTGACCAATACAAGGTTATTACTTGATTTGACCCAAGGGCTTAGTCATAATGATACACAATATCTGTTTTATAAAGGTACACGTGTTTTTGATGAAATACAAGATGTACAACATCAGCTAAACTATGATATAGTACAGAAAAACCAGCGTAATTATTTATATATAAAGAGTTGAAATATGATTTTAAAGTTAATAATTTTTGCCATTGTAGGTCTATTGATTTACAAATTCTTTGGAGGGAAATTTCCCAAGATGGGCAGAACAGCCGATGAAAAGCAATTGGAAGACAATACGCTTGTAGAGTGTGCAAAGTGTAGTACTTATGTCACAGTCAAAGAGTCTATGCTTATGAATGGGGAATATTATTGTTCTTCAAAATGTAGAGAAAAATAAATATTTAAAGGTATCAATATGATAATTATCGGACATCAATGGATTGAAAGTAGTCGTTTTTGTAAGGTCTTCTCTATAGAAGATATTCAAAAAAGTGAAGTAGGGAGTATCGTATTATTGGAACCTTTAGCAGATTCTCATGATTATGCAAGGTATTGCAAGAAAAATAATTTGGCTTTTTCTGTGGTCGTGGGTACTTTAGATGATGCCCTCTTTGCTAATGCTTTGGGTGCGAAATATATCCTCTGTGAAGAAGATGTAGCCTTGATGATACAGCCTATTGCCCAAGAATATCTTTTTGATACACGGATTTTGGTACTTATTCATAGCAGTAAAGAGATTTCTAAAATTGCTCGTGGGCACATTGATGGTGTGATATTTCCTGAGGCAATTTATTAGGATATGCTCAAAGATATTGTACGTTATAAACTGACCTATGTACTGATTTTACTCAATCTCATAGCCTATGTTTTTTCAGCTGTTTATAGCCAAAGTCTCATGGATATGGATATCGAAGTTTTACTAGACATGGGTGCATCTTATGCACCTTTTATCTTGATAAAAGAGCAATGGTGGCGTTTGGGTACTGCGATGTTCTTGCATGGTGGTATGACACATATTTTGATGAATATGTTTTCTTTGTACTTGGTAGGTCGGGCTGTAGAGATGTATCTGAGTCACAAATCGTATCTAAGTATCTATCTCTTTGCAGGTCTTATCGGTGGGCTGTTTTCTTTGTATGTACACCCACAAAGTGTAGGCGTAGGGGCCTCTGGAGCTATCTTTGGACTTTTTGGAGCATTGGCAGGATTCTTTCTTGCGAATAAATATAAAATAGCCTCACATACCAAAGCTTTTATGAAAGATTTTAGTATTATTATAGGCATTAACCTTGTTATTGGTTTGTCTATTGAATCTATTGACCTCTCTGCGCATATTGCAGGGCTTATCATTGGCTTTTTAGGAGGATTTTTACTCTCGAAAAACCCTAAATTTATTGTACTCTATATGGCTTTAGCAGGGATAGTCTCTGTGCTTATGGCATATTATCTTCCTTTGTATTATGCACAAAATTTCGTTTAAACTCTTATTTTTTGCTCTTGTGTTTAGTGCTTGTAGTGTGCAAGTAGCTACTGTCTCAGAGTCTAGGGTACTTGCCCTCTCTGTGCTTTTAGGTTCTGATGCCTTAGCCAAAGATATTTTTGCCAAAACTTCTGCCCTAAGCCAAGACTTCAAATTAACCTCTCCCCCTCAATACCATAACTTCTTGGTCAATATCGGACTCAAAGAACAAGGCTTATGCTACCATTGGAGCGATGCCCTTTTTAGCTATTTCTCTAGGCAAGACTACCCCGATTTTGTATTTCACTTGATGGTTGCAAATCAAGGAAGCTATTGGAGGGAACATAACAGCCTATTGGTCGTAGCCAAAGGTCAAAATATAGAAGAAGGCATTATCATAGACCCATGGAGAAACGCAGGAACACTGTATTTTGTAAAAGTCCAAGAGGACAAAGCCTATACTTGGATACATCGTCCTAATCGAGGATGTGAATAGGCAGATAAATCTTATCGAGCAATTCTTCATATTCACTTTGGGCATCGGAGTCTAGGGTGATACCTCCTCCACTATGATAATACAGTTGCTTCTCTTCTTTGGCTATAAAACGAATCATCACAGCAGAACGTACATTTTTACCATCAAATATACCAAATACCCCCGTATAAAAGCCTCTTTCTTGTGCTTCAATCGTTTTGATAAGAGAGACGGTACTCTTTTTAGGTGTGCCTGTAATTGAACCTGCTGGAAGTATTTGGGAGAGGAGTGTACCAAGGGTATCTTTCCAATTAGCAGCTAGGGTCGCAGTGATTTTGGAGCTTACTTGTAGGAGTGACTTTTCTCCTGCTTGTATCTTTTCTACATAGCGAAACTTTTCTACTTTGACGTTTGAGCCGATGATACCAAGGTCATTACGCATCAAATCGACTATCATAATATGCTCTGCTAATTCTTTGGGATTAGCTAGTATTGTAGCTTTGGCATGAGGTATATTGGCATCAATAGTGCCTTTCATTGGATACGTAGCGATGGTATCATTGGAAATTTCTACAAAAGACTCAGGAGAGAAGCAGGTAAATTCATCTTTGTAATAGAGTTTAAATTTTGCTTTTGAGTGTGTAAATATCTCTTGTAATGAAAGGCTAGTGTGGATGGGTGTTTTGGCTGTATAGTTGAGTAAATAGGTATTGCCCAAGGCTATTTGTTCTTGGACTCTATCTAGGGCTTGTTTATAGGCAGTGAAGGCAAGAGGACTTTTAGCAAAAGTATAGGGCTTAGATGTAGGCTTTTTAGAAGTATTATGCCAACCATCTAACTGATACCAAATATCTTTATCTAGTGTATCAAGGGTTTGTGCCAAGATTTTGTCTTGTGTATAAGAGACGATAAACAAAAAGGGTTTACCTGCTTTGCCCAAAGTATTGATACGCTCAAACCCCTCTGTTTTATCGAGCCAAGACATAAGAGTTAGCTGTCCAAAAGGAGGAGTTTGAGAATAGCCATTCGCATAAAGACACCATTTTTGACTTGGGTGAGTACCCTACAGCGAGGGTCATCAAGCATCGCGTCAGAGATATCAATATTACGCATCACAGGACCTGGGTGTAGTAGCAAAATATTGCGTTCTCCTATACGTTCTGGGGTGATACAGTATTGCTGTGCATAATCATCATAATCTTCAAAAATTTCTTTTTCGTGGCGTTCGAGTTGTGCGCGTAGGCTCATAATGACATCGACAGAATCAATCACTTCTTCTAGGGTTTTGTATTGGGGTAAGGAAGTCTCAGGCATAAACTGTGGGGGAGCTACCAATACGACATGCATACCCATGCGTGTGAGCAGTCGTATCCCCGAAGAAGCCACACGAGAATTGACAATATCACCAATAATAGCAATGGTTTTACCTCGTACCTGCGTACCAAAATACTCCACCATAGTAAAGAGGTCAAGCAAGGCTTGGGTAGGGTGGGCATAATTACCTGCTCCTGCATTGATAATAGGTGTAGTGTGCATATTGGCTAAGTCTTGAGGGGTTTGGTTGAGATGATGACGTACGATAATACCATCAGGCTCCATTGCACAAAGGTTTGTAAAAGTGTCTTCCAAAGATTCACCTTTTTTAGCAGAACTTCTCGAAGGGTCTAGATGTACTACTGAAGCACCAAGGCGTTTGGCTGCGACCTCAAATGAAGAACGTGTACGCGTAGAAGCTTCAAAAAAGAGGGTAATGAGCAGTTTATCATGAAGGAGTTTGGGAGGGGTTTGTTTCTTAAATGCTTTGGCATCGCGTAAGAGGTCTTGTATTTGCTGGTCTGTAAAGTCATTGGTATCTACTAGATGTTGCATAGCTATCCTTGCTTTTTAGTATGCTATTATAGCCAAGGATTGATAAAGGTTTCGTTATCTACTCTCTGACCTTTCCCAATATTCCAAGCCCTTATACGAGAGACTCAAAAGCCCAAAAATCATCATCGTACTCATCATACAATAGGGAGCTTGTTCGGCAAAAGGTACAGGTGATTGTGAGATAGTATAGATAATAATTATCCACAAAACTGTAGCCAAAAAAGCCAATAAACGTTTGAGCCATCGTAAAAGTAAAGAGGTTTTTTGTATGCTCATAGCTGTATTTTATCCAAACTTTAACCTAATCTTCTCTATGTCTCTTGCCATTAAATCTCACGACCAAAGACAAAGCAATTTTCTCTTGATTCTCCAAGACCAAAAATTCAAAACCATCAATGACTTCCATGGTCTTGACCAAGGCTTTAATCTCTTGCTTTTGTTTATTTTCTTCTTGTACTTCATTTTGGTAATATTCAATGCGTGAAGGGATTTTTCTTTGTATCGCCACGGTTAATTGGTCAAAAAATTCTGTAGATATGGGGTTGTACATATTGGCCTTTCTTGATACTATAACGAGAATTATACTATAATATCTCATGGATAAAAAATTACAAAAATATATAGAACGATATGAAGTGATACAAAATACCAATACGCATACCCTCGTACCCAATGGAGGTATGAGCGTCTTCATCAATCAAGAAAATGCTTGTGACATAGTGATGGCAAATAAAACCCATGTACTCGAACCTTTTGAAGCTGTTCTTCTCAATGCCTATGAAGACACTATACTCATTCAATCTAAGCACCCTCTAAACTTCCTCGCCATTAGATTCAAAGGGGCAGGTGCATCTTTCTTTTATGAAGAGCAAATGCAGACGCTCATGCAAAGCCCAAACGAACCTATTTTTATAGAAAAAAACCTCTCAGAATCTACAATAGAAATCTATCTCAAAAATCGCCTAAGCCCAAGCCAACTCCCCTTTAATATCATGAAAATCATTGCGTTATTAGACCAACAAGGAATTGATTATAACATAGACGAAATTCTAGCTATAGCCAATATCCCAAGAAAGATTTTGGACAAAATATTTAACCTAAGAACAGGTTTGACCTTCAAGGCGTATGCAGGGGTGAGAGAGTCTTCTCATGAGAATTTACGAACTTCGTTAGAACGATTCGATAACTAACTAAAGCACGAATAAGGTATGATATAGCTCAGATAATAGCTAATGGAGTAAGTGCGATGATTATGAAAGACACGGATATAAAAATACTTGATGATAAATATAAACAGAGTGGTTTTAAAGCAGAAACACAGATGAGATTTTATCTCAAACGGGCTTTTAGGGATGATAGCTATGTGTATGTTATTAATGATTTACGCATACATGTAGAAGAGGAATATGCACAAATAGACCATTTGGTAATTCATCGCTATGGCTTTGTTATTATAGAATCTAAAAGTGTCACTGATAAAATATGTGTCAATCGCTATGAAGAGTGGAAACGTATTTATAATAACAAAGAATCAGGCATACCTTCCCCTATAAAACAAGCCAAAAGACAAATAGAAATTTTGAAACAGTTTCTAATGTCAAAAGATAGTTCTGAAATCTATAGAGATAACTTTATCAATAAAATATCTCCTCTGGCAATTGAAACCTTTCCTTATGATGTATTGGTGGCTATATCAGATAGTGGTATTATAGACAGAGATAATATTGAACTTGTTGAGCTATGCAAGGCAGATAGTATTACTGAGCGTATTGAAAATTTGAGAAAGCAGCATAAAAAAGCATTCTCTAAACTATTGAATATGCATCCAAGACAATTTCACGAGGATAGTATAGCGAAAATAGCACATCTTCTTGTCTCCTCTCACTCACCGATACACAAAGTAAAAGAAGTCAAAAAAGAGATAATTACACCCAAGGAAAAGGTTGAAAAAGCATCGGTTTATCAATCACGAGAATATGTGAAAAATGAAAAAGTCTCTATTGCCTCTCATCAATGTAATAAATGTCAAAGTGTAGATGTCCAAATTGCTTATGGTAAATATGGATATTACTATAAGTGTCAATCTTGTCAAGGCAATAGTAAGATTAGTTTAAGATGTAATCAACCCTCTTGTAAGCCCAAATTAAAAAAAGAAAAAGAGCATTTTTATAAGGTTTGTAGTGACTGTAATACTAAAGAGATATTTTTTAGGAATAGTTAATCAATAACCTCAAGGTCTAATATATTATTTTTTAAGAAAAAATACACAAAACTTTTAAAGACATAGCATTACTATAGCAATAACAATTCCCTACTCAATAAACTCCACCACCTCATCGAAATCCAGTCTTAGTTGTGTCGATTGTACATTGAGTCTGTAGCCAAAAGGTAAGACCATGGCTACTTGGTATTTACTGCTGTCTAAGCCCAATAGCTCTTCTACTTTTTCTTTCTCAAAGCCTTCTATGGGGCAGGAATCTATACCGATGTATGCCCCTGCTGTCATCATATTTGCTCCTGCGATGTAGCTTTGTTTGGCTGTCCAGTGATAGATGTTGGTATCGCTGCTTAGTGTCTCTTCCAAATGCTTAGAATAGAGGTCTATGTAGCCGTCTATCTGTTCTTTGCTCAGAGGTCGTCTTGCGAAGCGTTTTTGGGGTTCTTGGGAACTTGGTTTTACGCTGTTGATTCCTGCTAGTATGATGACCAAATGGGAGCAAGAGGTGATTTGTACTTGATTCCAACAAGCAGGTCTTAGCTTGGCTTTTAACTCTTCGTTTGTGATGACTAGAAACTTCCATGCTTCCATACCAAATGAAGAGGGAGAGGTTTGTCCTGCTTTTAAGATGTAGCAATTTCTTCGTCTGATATTTTTTGTTTTCATCAAATAGTTTACAGGCGTGTCTAAATGCCATCGCTTGGGTAAAGAGGTTTTGCATTGTGAGCCTTTAGTTTTGATAAAGTTTAACATATATCTGTTATGCTGTCAAGAGTGTATTTGACAAATAAGACATAAAAGGGCTAAAGATGCAAAGAAAAACCATAGTAATCTCAGGAGCTAGTGGATTTGTAGGGCAGTATATATTCAAGTATTTTTATCGCAAGTGGCGTATTGCAGAAGATGCTCTTGCCTTTTAGGCTTGGCTTAGGGGGGTGTTTCCCAAGAGATTATTAGCCTGTGGATATACTTTTAAGCATCCTACGATAGAGAAATCCTTAGAAGGTTTGGCTATACTTTGACATCAAATTTATAAGGAAACACAATGAAAACAATGACATGTAAACAACTAGGAGGTGCTTGTGATATTAAGTTACAAGCCCGAACTTTTGCTGAGATGACAGAGGTAAGCATCCAACACGGTATGGAAATGTTGGCAGAAAATGACGAAGCACATATCAAAGCGATTAACATCATGAAAGCCATCATGCAAGACCCTACGACCATGCAATTATGGTTTAGCGAAAAAACAGCTGAATTTAATGCTTTGGATGATGATTAGAGGGAATGTTAATTCTCTTCTATCTTGATAATTGTTCCATTTTTGTTATTGAGATAGAGTGTTTTATAGACTTCTTCTCCCTCTTCCTCTAGGATAATATCTAGTAATGTAATATTCAAAATTTAGTGTAAAAATTGTTTATCACTACATCGGGATATTTTGCTTCTACCATTTTGACTATCTCTATAGGTTCAGAACATTGGTTAAGGTTGGTAATATACTCAGTAGGAGTATATGCTTCTACCTCTAGGTAGTTATTGTTATAGATTTCACAACTAGTTCAATGTTATCAAATACCAATTCATATTCTTTTTCTATGCACTTATCCCACGACCAATGGGTTTTCTGCCATTGCAGGATAATCGTGATTTCTTCCATCTTGGATGCTTCATCGATATAAAAGCTAAGAGCTAAGATTTGAAACTTATTGTTGTGATGCTTTTTATAAAAGTTTCTATCGCTTTGAGTGTGGTTATTTTCTTAGGTAGTTGATACTGTTATTGGAAGACATCTCATAATCTATGTCTTCTATATCAAAATCTAATGCCTTAAAATACTTTATCGTACGTTTCCAAGACCTTACGTGTAAGATAGTCCGATATTGGCCACATCTCTTTAGCAATCCCTTGAATCGATGCCCATATACTCAGCCTAATATAGCCATCTTTCTCTTTATAGTATCCTCGGTTCAACATGTGATTTATATCTGTTGTATAGTCAGACTTCATCGTGGATATAGGGTCATCTTTAATCTGAGATAGTCTGTCTTGATGTATAGTAATATGTCAAGTAAAGGGGCTGGAATATCTGATATGAGATGATAAAATACCTTGGCATCTTCAACTCGTCTATATTTGTGTAGAGTCCTTGTGACTCTTGTGTCGTCATCTACAGACCAGCTCTGTAGTGGAATTTATGGAAATTCAAAGCGCTTTTCCTTCAGAATTTTCAAAACCAAACTCTTGATAGCGTATTTGTATCTCTGAATATTCACCATCGATGATCCTTGAAGACACCATACATCAATGCCAAGGCTATACCATTGGACTCATTGAGCATTATCTAGTTTATAGATTGGTGCTTGTAGTCCTCTACTAAGATGACATTGTATGAGTTTCTCATCTCTTTAAAGCCATGACTTTCAAAAGTAGCAATATCTTCTTTGTATCACTTCAAATACCTCTATCATGCTAAAGCATCCATATTGAACCTTACCACAAGATTCATCTCCCACGTTTTGTTTAGTTTTCAAATAGACCCATGGGACAAAAGATAAAAAGCTTGCACAAAGAGCTAGCAAGGTGCAACAATTATTTTGAGCACAAAGAACAAGGCAATAAATAAAAAAATATGCCTAGGGTTAATAAGGTTGTCATAATCCTAGAGGAAAAATGAAGCGTTTTTATCTTGTGGGGTGAAGCATTTGGCATCTATACTTGTCATGGTATTTATCCTTCTGCTCA
>JAUZSQ010000070.1 GCA_030949325.1 Sulfurovum sp. | reverse complement strand
AATAAGGAGTTTTGTAACTAAGTGATTATAATCCACTGCTTCGATAGTTTGCCCATTGTCGTAGAAGATGAACTTTTCCTCTACCCATTTATGATAAGCCCCATTTTTTTGAGCAATACGAAAGATATAGAGGCAGCAAGTGATGCCATGAAAAATAATTCATTGCTTTTTGTGACTGCGTCTATTACAGGCAAAGAATGTGAACGAGACTTCTCGTCTATGTATAAAGTAGGCGTGATAGGTTCTATTATGAGAAAAGTACAGATACCTGATGGCAGGGTCAAGATTCTTTTTCAAGGACTGTCTCGTGGTAAAATACTCAAACAAGTAGAAGCACCTTTTAATCGTGCTATGGTAGATATTGTGAAATTAGAGAGTTATGATAAGCTCAAAACAGATGCACTTATGAGTATTCTTAGAGATAAAATCAAGAAGCTTTCTTCTTTGAACAGTCAAATACCTGTAGATTTGATACGCACTTTAGATGAAAATGATGAGCCAAATCGTATCGCTGATTTGGTATCTTCTATGTTGAAACTCAATAAAAAAGTAGCCTATAGTCTCTATGTCGAAACACAAATAGAGAAACGTCTTTTATCTTTGATTGATATTGTAAGCTCGGAGATTGAATCGTTTAAAGTACAGCGTGAAATACGTTCTAAGGTACATACCAAAATAGAACAAACCAACAAAGAATATTTTCTCAAAGAACAGCTCAAAGAGATACAGCATGAACTGGGTACAGATACGCAAAGAGAAGAAGAGATAGCCAATTTTAGAGAAAAGATTGCCACACTCAAACCTCATATGGAAGAAGATGCTTTTAAAGAAATTTCCAAGCAGTTAAACCGTTTTGCACGAATGCATCCCGATTCTGCTGATGCGAATGTCCTGCAAACCTATCTCGAATGGGTTTTAGAATTGCCTTTTGGTAAGATGACAAAAGAACAACTCAGTATCAAAAAAGTTTCGTTAGAATTAGACAAAGACCATTATGCACTAGAGAAACCCAAAGAACGTATTTTAGAATTCTTTTCTGTGCGAGAATTGGCACAGTTACGAGGACTAAAACACAAAGAAACAGAAGGAGCGATACTGTGTTTTGCAGGACCTCCTGGTGTAGGTAAAACCTCTTTGGCAAACTCTATTGCCACAGCTCTAGGACGACCATTGGTTCGTATTGCTTTAGGTGGACTAGAAGATGTCAATGAATTGCGAGGACATAGACGTACGTATGTTGGAGCGATGCCTGGACGATTGGTACAAGGATTGATTGAAGCCAAAAATATGGACCCTGTCATCGTACTGGATGAAATAGACAAGGTAGGAAGAGGGGTGCGTGGTGACCCTACGGCTGCGTTACTAGAGATACTAGACCCCGAACAAAATAGTAAATATAGAGATTATTATCTCAATTTTAATATAGATTTGAGCAAAGCTATCTTTATTGCAACAGCCAATGATGTGGGTCGTATTCCTCATGCTTTGCGTGATAGAATGGAATTTATAGGACTCAATTCTTATACACCCAAAGAAAAACTTGAAATTGCCAAGCGTTATTTAGTCCCTCAAGAATTGAAGAAACATGCCCTAAAAGCCCATGAATTTAGCATAAGTACCAAAGCTTTACGGATGTTGATTGATGAATACACTAGAGAAGCAGGAGTGCGAAACTTACGTCGTAAGATTGCTTCACTCATGCGTAAAGGGGTACGAAAACTCTTAGAAGACAGTAGTGTGCATCGTATTCGTATCAACAAGCATAATTTAGCACTCTTTGGAGATAAAAAGGTTTTTGAGATTTCAAGGATTGATACACAAGCACAAGTAGGGGTGATTTCTGGCTTGGCTTGGACTGCTGTAGGAGGCGATGTACTTACGATAGAAGCGATGAAAATCAAAGGTAAGGGTGCCTTGCAACTGACGGGGAGTTTGGGTAATGTCATGAAAGAATCGGTACGCATTGCACATTCTGTAGTCAAGAAGCTGATAGACAATGATGAATTGGCTATTGCTACTTCTATTGTACCTCTCTCAGGTAAAGAGCATGAAGAAGGATTGACCCCAGAGAGCAGTGAAGTGTATAAACGTTATGATTTACATATTCATGTACCTGAAGGTGCCACACCCAAAGATGGACCCTCAGCTGGTATTGCTATGGTTTCTGCTATTGCTTCTATTCTTAGTGAGCAAAAGATAGACAATAAGATTGCTATGACGGGAGAAGTGACCTTGACAGGTAAGGTCTTGCCTATTGGTGGATTGAAAGAGAAGTTGATTGCTGCATATAAATCAGGCGTGACAAAAGTATTGATTCCTATGAAAAATTATGAACGGGATATAGCAGATATTCCTGCTGAAGTGACGGATAATTTAGATATTATTGGTGTGTCGCATGTGAGTGAAGTGCTAAAAGAAATATTTGTACCCTAAGCTTTATGCTTAGGTCCATTGTGCCATACGGGTAAAGAGTATCCCCTCTTTAATAGGCTTACGTAAGAAGTCATTGGCACCATTATCAAAGACTTCGGTCTTGCGTGTATCATCTGTAGAGAGTACAATGACAGGGATATGTGCATTAGACATATCAGACCTAAAAATCTTTAAGAATTCTACTAC
>JAUZSQ010000068.1 GCA_030949325.1 Sulfurovum sp. | reverse complement strand
TTAACGCTAGGAAGCTACCTTAAAACCATTAAATATAAAGTGGATAAAAAGATGCAAAAGGTGAAGATATTTGTCAATGAAATAGAAGTGAACTATACGAAAGAGATGCCACCAAATCAGTACTTGACGAGGACGGTAAGCGAAAAACTATCTTCACAGCAGGAAAAAGTATTAAGGCAAGGTTTGTGGTGGAGAGATTGGTTGATGAAGACAATAATATTGTTGCCCAATGGATGCTTTTGAGCAATGTTCCCAAAGAGGTAACAGCCACAACTATTGGTACTTGGTATTATCATAGATGGAAAATAGAAAGCTATTTTAAACTTTTAAAATCTTCTGGATTTAATCTTGAAAGTTGGCAACAAGAAACTCCAATGGCTCTGTTTAGAAGACTTCTCGTGGTCTCGTATGCTACATTGTTTGTTTGGAAGATTGAGCGTTCGGAAGAGAAAAATGCTCCTGCTGTTAGAAAGTTTTTAGTGCAACTCTCAGGACGACTTATTGAAAAGAACAAAGAATTTACAACACCTGCTTTACTATCAGGTCTTTGGGTTTTTATGAAGATGATGAATGTTTTAAAGTATTTACGATGTTGAATCTCCTTTAAAAAGAGCAAATCGGATATGATGGGCATGGAACTTTGAGTTGTGTAGAAAGGTATGGAAGAATCACAATGTTAGGATTGAGCAGATGGAGTGAAGAGGGGGAGTTATCGGACAATTACAGGTTCTTCATTCAAAGATAAATTGGGAAGAAATCAATTGATGTTTATCAAAACGCATTTAACAAAGAAGGGTTCAATCTATCTTTGTGGGTGAAGTAGTAGTAAGCAAAGTGGAAGCATACTTATGGGGTAGATAGGTTTTATTCTTCTATCCAAAATCAAGTGATAAAAAAGTTTGGCATTTCTCAATCTTTCGTTGATAAGCGTAGAGACAAGAAAAGCCTATCCACTAAGTACACAACAGATAGTGCGAGACAAAAAAGAAGGTTGTATCAAAGATAAAAGTGTGAAGAAGAGTAAGAAAAAAAAGGATGCTAAAGTCGGAAGACCTAAAGGAAGTGGGAATCAAGATAAAAAAGATATTGAACTCTCACCCTATCTAAAATTTGTCAAAGAGTCCGTAAATAAGGCACTTAAACGGATTGACAAGCATATTGATATTGTCTATTTTGTCTTTGATGGAGCATTTGGAAATAATCCTGCTGTACAAATGGTTAGGCAATGTGGATTGCATATCATTTCTAAACTTCAAAAAAATTCTGCACTGGTATTTCCTTATAGTGGAGAGTATGCAGGAAGAGGAGCTCCTAGGAAATATGGAGATGCTATTGACTATGATAATCTTCCTGAACCCTATCTAAAATCAGATAGCATAGACGAAGATAAAAATATCCAAACAAGAATTTATCAAATGGAAATGTCCCATCGTAAATTTTCTGATACTCTCAATGTTGTGATTATCCAAAGAGAAATTTAAGCACAGGTAAAATCTCTCATGTGAATCTCTTTTCTACCGATGTTAACATTGGATTATGAAAAGGTTATTGATTACTATTCACTTCGCTTTCAGATTGAATTTGTCTTTAGAGATGCCAAGCAGTATTGGGGAATGGAGGATTCTATGAACATTAAGAAAATACCTATCCATAATTGGGCAAATCTCTCTACTTTTTATGGTCAATTTCTCTCATGGATTACGCCAAAATTCTGATATGAATGAGATGAGTATTCTTGACCTAAAAGCCCACTACCACGGGCTTAAATACGTCAAAGAGGTATTTAAATTGCTTCCCCATTTAGCTAACGAGTATTTAATTCAGAAGGTATCCATTAAGATTGCGAATTTAGGGGCGATTCACTCTCGTGAGAGGGTGGCTTAGAGGGGGTTTTTGGCTAAGGTATTGTTACAAGTACAAGCGAGTAATACATTTGACACAGCACTCTTTATAAAGGCCAAAAAAGAACATAAGGTCATTATTCTGGACTTAGAAGCTGTTTGGTGTCATTGGTGTCATGTGATGGATAAAACAACCTATAAAAACAAAGTAGTACAAAACTTAATAGATAAATATTTTTTATTTGTTAAAGTAGACCATGATGCTAGACCTGACTTGGCTCAAAAGTATCGTGATTATGGATGGTAAGCCACTATATTTTTGATGAAAATGGCAAAGAGATAGTTAAACGCACAGGCTATATCGCCCCAGATAAAATGATAGCTTTACTAAAATCTATCATTGCAGACCCCTCAGCAGAAAAAAATTGAACCAGAGGTAAGCCGAACATACAAAAACATCTATACTCAACCCTAAACTCAAAAAGACGCTGGAACAAAGACATAAAGATACCTATGATACAGACTTAGGAGGACTCAACATAGGACAAAAGTTTTTAGAAGAAGATTCTATACTCTATACCATGCTCCAAGCTTCACAGGGTAATACACGAGAAGAAGCACGAGCGAAAAAAACACTCGACAGTCGCTATACAACTCATTGACCCTGTATGGGGAGGGGCATATCAGTACTCAACACATGGAGATTGGAATCATGCACATTATGAAAAAATTATGAGAATCAAGCTCGATATATCAAGAGGGAGGAGAGGAGGAGGAGGAGGAATCTGTCGTGAGCATGGCACGCTGCTGCCCAAGCAGTTCGTTCTAGTGATATAG
>JAUZSQ010000067.1 GCA_030949325.1 Sulfurovum sp. | reverse complement strand
TAATATGGTCTATCTCTTCTTTACTCGCTGAGTTACTGATACTTTGTCCACGTGATATGTTTGTACTTTGGGTATTCTCTCCTGATAAGATAATAGCTATCTTACTGTTGTTTGCAATAATAGTCTCTGTAAGAAGCTTCGCATCAATAAAAGAGTATATCATAGTCATGGGAGAGTACTTTGGCTTCTACTGTGGAAGTATCAGTCAAACTTTCATAGCTATAGTCTAAATTACTGAGTACTTTTTCTAATATTCTGCGTGAGAGTAAAAGTTTTCTTGCAACAAGAATCTTCTTGGGTACTGCTGGGGTGGCTATGACGGTAGGTGTCACTGTGGGTGTGACTTTACTGGATTTAGCCTTGTTGATACGATCTAACATAGAATTACGCTTAGACGTTTTTGTAGGTGTTTTTAGAGGTGTTTCTATAGGGAGTACTTTAGGTACTATTTTGGGGATTACTTTTGTACAGGTTTAGGGATAGCTATATCTTCTACTTTGACTACAGCGTGGGCTAAAAACTTATTGAGGATATAGAGTAGTTCAGCAGTTTCTATAGGCTTGGTAATATACTCATCCATACCTTCAGACAAGAAGCGTTCTCTGTCTCCTTTGAGTGCATTGGCTGTTAAGGCAACGATAGGAACATGTTTGACATTTTCATCTTCTTCATAGTCAATGATTTCATGCGTGGCTTCAATACCATCCATCACAGGCATTTGAATATCCATAAAGACTAAGTCATACTTATTGGCACGACGTTTTTCAAAAGATTCCAGTCCATTATTGGCGATATCAGCAGAAATTCCATGTTCTTGAAGGATACGTTTAATCAGTTTTTGATTAATAATATTGTCTTCAGTAATGAGTACATGGGCATTAAAGTGGGTCTTTTGTGCTGTAATATTGTCTTCTTCAATCTTGGGCGTAGTATCTGCACTCAGAGCAAGAGCAGACTTGAGTTTCGTAAGGGTCACAGGCTTAAATATAATATTACTTTGAGCTATAGTAAATGCTTCAATTTTTTTACGACTACTAAGATTGGCAATGAGGATGACTTTAGATTTATCCATATCATGAATAGCTTCTAAGATATCTTCTTCCACTTTATCAACATCAATCCAATAGTTCTTACATATATTGCTACGTTCTAAATCTTTAAAATCACTAAGAGAGTCAAAGTGTTTAATAGAAGTACCAAAGTATTTTAAATAATCTTCTAAATACTGGTCAAGTTGGCTAGGGATATCTAGCGTATACTTACCAATGGTGAGCGTCTTAAATATATCTTGATAATTGACTTCTTGAGAGATGACTTCTTCTAGTGGTAAAGAGAAATAGAATGTTGTGCCATGGTCTTTTGCACTTTCTAATTCAAGTACTCCACCCATGAGTTCAACAAATTGACTAGAAATAGTAAGCCCTAGTCCTGTCCCCCCATATTTTCTAGTTACGGAAACATCAGCTTGAGAAAAGGCATCAAAGACACGAGACTGCTGTTCTTTTGTCATACCAATACCATTGTCTTGTACAGAAAACAGGACTTTGTTATTGTCACCTTCTGATACGACTTTAGTAATTTTGAGGTTTATTTCGCCACCGTGAGAAGTAAACTTGACCGCATTAGAGAGTAGGTTAATGACAATTTCTTTAATCTTAGTTGGGTCACCTTTGAGCTTTTGAGAAATGGTAGGATCCATATAAAAATTGAGGTCAATATTTTTTTCTGTCGCTGCTACGGCATAGGTCTCAACGGCAGATTCAAATTCTTCTGCTGCATCAAAAATAATATTTTCAATTTCAATTTTATTACTTTCAATTTTGGAAAGGTCAAGAATATTATTGATAATACTCAGAAGGTTTTCTGAACTTTTATCGATAATAGCCAAAAATTCGGTTTGCTCTTCTGTAAGAGGGGTACTTCGTAAAATTTCTGTAAACCCAACAATACCATTGAGTGGTGTACGAATCTCATGGGACATATTGGCAAGAAAAAGTGACTTGGCTTCATTGGCTTGAAGGGCAATAATTTTATCTTCTTTGGCAGTTTCTACTAGGGTTTCTAGGAATTTGTAGGCTTCTTTTGTCCCTTCATGGGTATCAAGTTCGATATTTTCAATCGCTACGGTATCTGAGGTGATATAGTGTTCACTATTTTTCATCTCATCGACGGCTTTATTGAGTACATCTTCGAGTTCTTTAATATTTTGTGTAATATCTCTGGTTGTGGTATATCCAATATAGGCTAAAATAAATGCCAATAACCAAATAGAAGAAGCAATAGCAAGAAGAAGCAGTTGTTTTTGTAGATAAATATCAGATTTTTGCCATAAAGTATGAGAGACTACTAATTCTGCTTTGGACAGTAAGGTAATTTTGTTGGTTTGTAAAGTAAACCAATCAAGAGCTTCTTCAGCATAATCACCATTATCAATGTCAGTTTGAATCGCTGAAGAAGTCATGGCAAGTTCTTTGAAGAGCTTACTAGGTTCTTGACTATAGAGGATATTATCTAATTGTTGTCTCAACTTTGGATTGGTCACTTGCTTGATATCAAAACTATTGGCTTTGGTTTTAAATTCATCCCATAGGGCAATCTCATCAAAAGACATAGAAGTTTTTTTACTAATATAATAGGAGATAAATCCACGTTCTAGTCCTGCATTTTCTTTGGCAGTGTATAGTTGCACCAAGGTAGCAATAAGAGAAGCAATTTCAGTATTTAAGGCATGTTTCTTAATATGTAATAACCCTTCCAAAATAGGGGTGGATAAAGATTGGGTATATTGATCAAAAAAGGTAGTTTTGAAATCACTACTGCTACTATTAACAGTGTTACGGATGCTTGAAAGTGTAGAAAAGTTGTTTAATACTTCTTGATAAAGATCAGTAGAGAGTGCCTTTTCTTTATTGAGTATTTGGACTAAGAAGGGGAAATAACTCGTATCTTTGGTCAATAAATTACTACGCACATTTTGTATAACGGTATTTACGACCTTTTTTTGTTGCTCAATGGAGGGTTTAAAGTTTTCTTGAGTACTCCCTAGATAGAGTGCCGTGAGTCCACGTTCTTTTCCTACGTGAATCAATACTTTATCCAAAAGTGCATTGTTTTGCAAAGTTTTTTGCAGGGTATTGGCTTTTTCGTAATTGATATACGAAGTAATGAAAAAATAACTCGAAAGTAGTATGAGTAAACCAATAGGAAGAATCCCAATAAGTTTTAATTTATTACGTATAGTCATAGTCTATTTTCCTTCTACTGTGATATCACGTTAATTTGATGTTCAAACGATAAGAAATGTGCCCAATAATCTTTGATGAGTATTTCTAAGTGTGCACTTTCTTCACAAAACTGTATTTTATAAAGTGTATCAGACAGAGTATTAATCCGTAAGTTACTTGAAGCTCCTTTGAGTAGATGACCAATTTTTTGTATAGCATCTAAATCACCTTTCTCATAAGATACTAACATTTTCTTGGTTTCGATATGTGCTTGGTCAATAAAGTCATGTACAAACTCTTCAATCAGTTCTACAGGCAAAGATAAATCGTTGGCAGCTTCTTCTAGTTGGAAATCAAAATGCTTAGGTCGTATGCCTTCAAGTGAGAGTGACCCAAAGCTTTTACTGCTAGGGATGGTCTGTGTACTTGCAATTTGTTCGCTGATACTTAGTTTGCTAATAGGCTCAGGACTAATTTCGGCAACAGGCTCAGGAATCACTTGGGGAATAATTTCAGCAATAGGTTCAGGAATACTCTGAACGACAGGTTTTTCTGTTGCTTCCGAGACTGTGATTCTTGAGAGTGTTTGATAGAATGTTGCTATGATTGAGGCTCGATTCTCTACAGTAGAGTCGGAAATATTTTGAAGTATTTCTTGTATTTTAGAGAGATACAATACATTACTTAAATCCGAAAGTGTTTCTATGGCTTCAGAATGCTTAGTCTCATCTTGACTTCCTAAGTCATTTTCAAACTCTATAGCATTGTCGATAAACTCATCCAAAAATTCATTATAATCTTCAGGGGCTGATACCTATTTTTTGACTTACTTCTTCAACATCAATGAGAATTTCAGAATTATCTACAGGACTTACAGGCACAGCTGTAGGAGGTGACATATCCACTAGGTCAGCTACATCTACTACATCTACGGCTAAGTCGAGTGCAGGAGCTTCTTCAGTAGGCGTTACGGCTATAGGCGTATCAAACAAGAGGCTATCATCTAAGGCTTGACCTAAGTCGAGAGCAGGAGCTTCTTCAGTAGGCGTTACGGCTATAGGCGTATCAAACAAGAGACTATCATCTAAGGCTTGACCTAAGTCGAGAGCAGGAGCTTCTTCAGTAGGCGTTACGGCTATAGGCGTATCAAACAAGAGGCTATCATCTAAGGCTTGACCTAAGTCGAGATGCAGGAGCTTCTTCAGTAGGGGTTACAGCGATAGGCGTATCAAACAAGAGACTATCATCTAAGGCTTCTCCTAAGTCGAGAGCAGGAGCTTCTTCAGTAGGGGTTCAGCAAGAGGCTATCATCTAAGGCCCTAAGTCGACAGGAGCTTTCAGTAGGGTTACGGCTATAGGCGTATCAAACAGAGGCTATCATCTAAGGCTTCTCCTAAGTCGAGTGCAGGAGCTTCTTCAGTAGGCGTTACGGCTATAGGAGTATCAAATAAGAGTGTATCATCTAATTCTAGTACAGGCGTTTCTACTATAGGAGACTCTTGAAGTACAGTAGAAAGTTCATCTTCTAAGGCAAGTGTTGTCTCCAAAGGAGTCGCTACAGGAGATAGGTTGACAATCGTGAGCTGTCCTATAAGACTAGAAAGTATGGTCTTGGAAAGAGTAAATTGTTCAACGGTATCTAAGTAGTTAATATCAAGATTTTGCTCAGAAGTATAGGTAAAACTAATCTTTTTCGTCGCAATATCTACATAAAGCTCATCGATATGGTTTACCCCACACAATGTTAATACGTCTGTATCGGCTGCAATGATTTGATTGCTACCATTTAATATATAATACATGCTAGTAATACTCTCCTTTTTCTATTTATTTTCTTTTTCAAGTAGTGTTTGATAGACAGGTATAGTCTCTTCTATCTCTAGTCTTGAAGCAGGTCGCCTAGCGGCAGTATAACCAATGACTTGGTCATTACTTTCTATAGGAGAGATATGTGCATAGACCCAGTAATAATGTCCATCTTTGCGTAAGTTCTTGATAATACCTACCCATGCTTTATTGGCTTGAATACTGTCCCATATTTCACTAAAAGCAGCCTTTGGCATATCGGGGTGTCTCACAATATTGTGATTCTTCCCTTTGAGTTCTTCTTTAGAATATCCTGATATTTCACAAAACTTTCGATTGACATAGGTAATAATACCATGTAAATTTGTAGAACTAATAATTAAGCCCTTGTTAAAGATATATTCTTCATCAATAGGATTAGGTTTATCCAACATATTTTAAGTCCTTTGTACATTATAATAAAACTCTATACTAAATACACTAAAAATATACTAAAAAGTATTAATTATCCTCAATAAGTAAGGCAATTCTTTTATTTGTGATACGTTCTAGCTCTTTCGCAGAGGCATTGTAAATCGCTTCAAAAGAGCCAAAATAGTTTAATAGTTTTTTTACCGTGGCTTTGCCTATGCCTTTTTTGTTCAAAAGTGAAATCTGCGTATCTTCTTTACGCTTTTTATTTTGATGGTAAGTGATAGCATAACGGTGGGATTCATCTCGTTGGCGTTGTATCCAGTGTAAGCGTTTGTCATTTGGACTCAACGCTATCAACCCTTGAGCGGTATAAAGCATATCCTTAGCAGCACCTTTGGCACGATGGGCTTTGGCATCGACTTTTTCTTTGGCAATGGCGATGACATCCAAATTAACATCTGCTTCTTTGAGTAAGCTATGTGCAAGATTGAGATTGGCTTGTCCACCATCTAGTATCCACAAATCAGGAGCTGGTGCTTGGTCAAACTTGGCTATACGACGTGAAAGCATCTCTTTCATCTGTCCATACTCATCATGTGCATGAAGGGTGTAGCGTCTATAGGTACTTTTATCCCATTTCCCTTCATCCCATACGACCATCCCTCCTACTGTAGCCACGCCCATCATGTGAGAGTTGTCAAAGCTCTCTACACGATAAGGAATGACACTCAAATCCAGTAAATCAGCTACCCTTTGTGCCATCAGTGTATCGCAGTCCTTTTTGCGTAGTAACTCTTGGCAGTTTTGTTTGGCTAGAGCGATAAGCTTGGCTTTAGCTCCACGCATAGGGATGCGTATTGCTATCTTTTTAGCACAGCTCTCAGACAAAGTCGAAGCCACTTGTAGCCTATCTTCAAAATCCTCAGCGACTAAAACTTCTTGGGCTATATGAGGGTTTTCTTTACTATAAAACTCCAATAGGGCTTGTTTATACGCTTCATCTTTGTCAAAAATATGGGTATGCCTAAAGTAGCTATACGAAGAAGAGATAAGCTTTCCTTGACGCATAAACATTTTGACAATGACCCCACGAGTATCACCATTTTGTATGGCAAAAATATCAAGGTCTAAGGGTTTGACCAAATCAAGCGTCGAAGAAATAGTAAGGCGTTCTATCGCATTCATCATATCACGAACCCCTCCAGCTTCTTCAAAACGCTCCTTTGTGGCAAGAGTTGTCATTTTTTGGCTGAGTGTATATAATAGGCTTGTACGTTTGAGGATGCTGTTTTTGGCTTGACGTATGAGTTTTGCATACTCTTCTACTGTGACTTTGTCCTCACAAGGGGCTAGACATTTTTTGATTTGATAAAAAAGACAGGCTTGTCCTCCACTTAGACAGGACTTTTTTTGTACCAAAGGATAGACTTCATACAAGGCATCCAACAAAGCACGACCTCCCGTAGGAAAAGGACCATAATAGGTAATATGTTTACCCTTAATGACTTTGCGTGTCAGTTCAAAGCGTGGAAAATCACTGGATTCATCAATATAAATATAAGGATAGGTTTTATCATCACGCAAGAGTATATTATACTTGGGTTTAAGTTGTTTAATCAAAGAGTTTTCTAAGACAAGGGCATCTTCTTCTGAAGCGACGACAATATAATCAAGCCGTATAGCCTCCCCTAGCATTTTGAGAATACGAGGGCTTTGCGTCGGATTGGGTCTAATAGAAGGGCTAAATCTCCAATAAGACTTGACTCTGTTTTTGAGATTTTTGGCTTTGCCTATATAGAGTAGTTTTCCTGCTTCATTAAAATACTGATAGACCCCTGCTGAGCTGGGGAGGTCTTGGATTACTCTTTGCATTGAATCACATTTTTGATACGTTCAAAGGCTTCTTGAAGCTTGGTATCTTTGGGAGATTCAAACCTTCCTAGGGCTTGTTCTTGATAGTAGGGGACAGTCAGAACATCAATTTTTGTTTGTGTTACAGGGTGATATTTACTATGAAAGACGACAACTTTGTTTGCAATCATCATTTTACAGTCTAAATCATAGGTATTGAGCATCTTTAATAGGTCTATTAAGGAATCTTTATTATAATTGAGTTCTACTTTAAAGACAGGGTGCGTGACGGCAATAAAAAGTGTTTCTTCTTTTATATAAATAAAAGCGATACCTTTTTGCCATTTGGGCTTAAGCAGTTTGATATAGTTTTGATAACAGCCCTGAGGCTTTAATAATTTAAATTGAGGAAGAGAAGACAAATGAGACAAAATACTATGGGCTTTTTTCATAAGGCAATTATAACATCAATCTGCTGTATCATCTTAGTAGGATGTGGATATAAAACCAATCCTGTGTATGTAGATGAAAATACACAGAGCCAAAAAGAGACGCACAAGCCAAAGTGATGGAAAAATACGATGTACTCATCATTGGTGCAGGATTAGCAGGACTTTATACAGCAAGTCTTTTACCCAAAGAGAAAAAAGTACTGGTTGTTTGTAAAGATATTCCTTGGGAGTGTAATACCTTTTATGCCCAAGGAGGTATGGTGACTGCCTTGAATGAAGCAGATATTGCTTCTCATGTAGAAGATACACTCAAAGCAGGGTCATTTCATAACAATAGAAAAGTCGTAGAAATTCTTTCTAAAACTTCTTTGGAGACGACAGCAGATATTATTGCTAAGGGTATGCAATTTGATACCGATGCAGAAGGAAACTTGCTTTATACCAAAGAAGCTGCCCACTCTACAGAGCGTATTATTCATGCAGGTGGAGATGCAACGGGGCGTTATATGCATTATTTTATGATGCTTCAAAACAAACATCAACTACAAAAAAATACCTTAGTTTATGATTTACTTATAGAACAAGGTCGTTGTTATGGTGTCAAAGCTTCGGTCAATTATGAACCTACAACGATTTATGCCGATGAGGTCATCATCGCTTCTGGTGGTATTGGCTCTTTGTATGCGTATAACACCAATTCACGGACGGTATCTGCTGATATTCATGGGATTTGTGTAGAAAAGGGCATTGCCTTAGCCGATATGGAATTTATGCAATTTCACCCCACGGTCTTTGTCGATACGCCTTATGCTAGGAAACTATTACTCACCGAAGCCCTTAGAGGGGAGGGTGCGTATGTGGTCGATGATGAGGGACGACGCTTTTTATTTGACTATGATGAGAGGGGAGAATTGGCTTCTCGTGATATTGTCTCTCGTGGTATTTTTGATTATAAACGCAAAACAGGCAAACAAGCCTACTTGGACTTTTCGATGTTTGAAGAAGGTTTCTTTAAAGAGCGTTTCCCCAATATTACCCGTACTTTTGAAACCTTGGGCTATGACTTCCCTCAAGACAAAGTACCTATTTCTCCTGCTTTTCACTATGCCAATGGAGGGATAAAATGTGATGAAAATGGTACAATTTTGGGGATGAAAGGCTTGTATGTTATTGGAGAAGCTGCTTGTACTGGAGTCCATGGTGCCAATCGTTTGGCATCTAATTCTTTATTGGAAAGTGTGGTTTTTGCTAAGCGTATGGTAGCACATCTTCTAAATAAAGTATATGAAGTACTTGAAACACCTGTATTTGAGAAAGATTACGCTAATATTCTGCATAAAGAAAATGATAAAATCTATAAAGAAGCTTTACGTAAAGTGATGTGGGAAGATATAGGGATTATTAGGACAACCAAGGGCTTACACGAAGCCAAAAATCTTATTTATGATATGAAAAATAAAGAGATTGGTAGATTACTAGCGTTACGGCTACATACAGCATCTGCGATTGTAGATGCAGCCCTTACACGGACCGAGTCACTAGGCTCACACTATATAGAGTCTTAATACAAGAAGAAAAAGGAAATAAATGAAAGTTATACTAATACTTTTGGCATTTATGAGCGTAGCATTCGCTTCAGGCACAGCAGAAGTAGCACACAATCAGCTACATCTTACGACAACATGGGTGGGTATCTTAGCCTTTATCGTGTTTATCGTAGGGTATTACTTTATTGCCACAGAAGACAAATACCATATCAACAAAGCCAAACCAGCACTGCTTACAGGTACAGGTATTTTTATGCTTATTGGTTTGTATATTGCCATCAGTGGAGACAAAGCACTTGGTGAGCATTTACACAATGAAATCAACCATCTTATCGTAGAAATAGCAGGAATTTTCTTCTTCTTATTTGTGGCAATGACCTATATTGAAGCGATGATTGACAGAGGTGTTTTTTCGGCACTGCGTTATCGCTTGGTCTCCAAAGGGTATAATTACAAAAAAGCTTTTTTGGGTCACAGGAATCTTGGCATTCTTTATCTCTCCAGTAGCCGATAACCTCACAACGGCACTGATTCTCTCTACGGTACTTATCACCATTGACAAAGACAATAGAGCCTTCATCGTCCCTGCTGCTGTCAATATCGTAGTCGCAGCAAACGCAGGGGGAGCTTGGTCACCATTTGGAGATATTACGACACTGATGGCATGGGTCGCAGGTAAAGGAGTCTTTACAGATTTCTTATACCTTTTCCCAGCATCTATTTTGGGTTGGAGTGTCACAGCATTCTTCTTGAGTCGTTATATTCCAGAAGGCAATCCTCCTTTTTCTGAAGATGAAGAAAAAGTAAAAATTTTAGAGGGTGGTAAAGTTATCATGGGACTCTTCGGTCTTACGATTTTCCTAGCTGTTATGTCACACAATGCCCTACATCTTCCTGCTATGTGGGGAATGATGTTTGGTCTAGCGATTCTTCAAATGTATGTGTATTTTCTGAACGCAAAACATAGACATCTTGATGATGAAAGAAAAGAAAAGCATACGATTAATGCCTTTTCATGGATAGCCAAAATTGAGAACGATACACTGCTTTTCTTCTTTGGTATCTTAGCCGCCGTAGGTGGACTGCATTTCTTAGGGTTCTTAGAATACTTTACAGCCCTCTACACACAATTTGGAGCCACGACAGTCAATATCGGTGTAGGTTTCCTCTCTGCTATTGTAGATAATGTCCCTGTAATGTCAGCAGTACTCAAATCAGACCCAAATATGGGTGTAGGCATGGAAGCCCATTCACAATGGATGCTCGTCACGCTCACAGCAGGAGTGGGTGGTTCTTTAATCTCTTTTGGTTCTGCCGCAGGTGTGGGTGTCATGGGTAAACTCCACGGTATCTATACCTTCGCTTCACACATGAAACTCGCATGGACAGTACTTATCGGATACATCGTATCTGTATCTGTATGGTATGTACAGTTTCAAGTTTTAGGTTTTATGTAACCTTTACTTAGCAGCAACTTTGCCACAGTCTGTGCTAAAGTTGCTCTCCCTTCTCACCTCTTAAAATATTTGATAATGAATCAATACCTATCCTTGACATATAGTCTTAAAATAGGTAAAGTACCTCCAACTCATATGAAAGTAATACCCAATGAAAGATAACAAAGACAAAATAGAAGTCGTTCAAACCCTTTTGGAAGCACTGCCGTATATTAAGCGTTTTGCCAATGAAAAGATTGTGATTAAATACGGAGGTTCTGCACAGACTTCTGATGTACTCAAAGAACAATTTGCACAAGATATTGTGCTTTTGCACTTAGTAGGTATGAAACCTATTATCGTGCATGGTGGAGGTAAAAGTATTACCGATATGCTTACACGTTTGGGTGTGGAGACTACGTTTGTAGAGGGTCAACGTGTCACAACGCGAGAAGTGATGCGTATTGCTGAAATGGTACTCTCTGGTGCTATCAATAAAGAGATAGTCTCTTTGCTAGATAACCATGGAAGTAAAGCGATTGGTATTTCGGGGAAAGATGGAGGATTTTTAAAAGGTATGCCTAAAGACTTTGCCAATTTTGGTTATACGGGGCGTATTGAGCATATCAATCCTGAAATTGTCAACAATATTATAGAAGATGGGGCGATTCCTGTGATTGCTCCTATTGCAGGAAGCAGTACGATGGGGCATCCTGGTTTTAATATCAATGCTGACCTTGCTGCGAGTAAAATTGCGGTAGCAATGAACGCACGAAAAGTACTTTTCTTGACGGATACAGCAGGTGTGCTAGATAAAGATATGAATCTTTTGACTAATCTGAGTATAGAAAAAACCGAAGCACTAAAAGTAGATGGTACAATACAAGGAGGTATGGTACCCAAAGTCGATGCCTGTATAGAAGCATTGCGTGGAGGGGTAAAAAAAGCCCATATCATTGATGGACGTGTAGAGCATTCTTTACTTTTGGAGATACTCACAAGTTCTGGAGTAGGTACATGTATCGAACTTTAAAGGAGTAAGTCGTATGAGATATAGTCATTATTTTCTAGTGTTATTTGTAGTATTACCTTCTATACTTGTGGCTACGGAGTTAGTTCCTATGCCTTTGAAAGTGATATATGATGATGCCAAGGCACAGTTAGGTAAAAAACTCTTTGCCGACCCTATATTGTCTAAGAATAAAAAAATTTCTTGTCTTTCTTGCCATGACCTCTCTAGCAATGGAGCAGATACTGTAGCCTATAGTATCGGTATTCATGGACGTAAAGCGAGGTTTAATACCCCTACGATTTATAATGCTACCTATAACTTTAGGCAGTTTTGGGATGGACGCTCTCGCAACCTCAAAGAACAGGCACTCGACCCCATAGAAAATCCCAATGAAATGGGCAATAGTATAAAACAAGTACTCCTTGACCTTAAAGCCAATGCAGAGTATGTAAAACGCTTTAAGCATTTGTATGATGAGGGAATTAGCAAAGACAGTTTGTCTGATGCTCTATCGGAGTTTGGTAAGGCTTTGACTACGCCTAATTCGGATTTTGATTACTACCTTCAAGGCGATAAAAGTGCCATAAGTACACAAGCTATAGAAGGATATCGTTTATTTCAAGAAAGAGGATGTATCTCTTGCCACAATGGTATCAATATAGGTGGAAACCTTTATAACAAGTTTGGGATTTATGAAGAGAGCCAAAGCAAAGAATTGGGACGCTATGAGATTACCCAAAAAGTAGAAGATAAATTTGTATTCAAAGTCCCTTCCTTACGTAATGTTTCTTTGACTGCCCCTTATATGCATGATGGCAGTGTCACCTCTTTGGAAGATGCTGTTAATATGATGTCCAAATATCAATTAGGTCGTCCCATGAAAGATGAAGAACTTCATGCCATCGTTGCTTTCTTGCAGACTTTGGTAGGGGAACGACCTAGTATAGTAAAAGATATGAATGCTTCACACTAATACGATACCCAAACAAAGTAGTTATTTTATTATTATACTATTGGTTTCGTTTATGATTTTTTTATTGGTACTATTTATCTATTTACAAAATATAGATAAAAAGATGCAAGAATATTATAGCTATAAAAAAACGTTAATTAATCTAGAAGGTTATAATCATGAGCTTGATAATGTATTGATACATTCTTATCGTTATATTGATGTGATCGCCATTTTTCAGTTTACGAGTCAATTTGAGAATGAGTTAGTTTATTTACGAGACAATGATTTTATGCAAAAGTGGGTAAGTCTATCCAGTATAAGTTAGAAAATATATCGTGACTCAATATGCACTCAAAGGTAGATTTGATAAGAGCAGCTTTAAGAGTTTGAATGCAAGAATTACCAATTCCACTTGTGCTCTCTATGTTTTACAAAAAAATGTTGAGTAATGCTTTTGGAGAAAATATTCAAGTCGAAAATCCTTTACGAGAGGTTTTGTTTAAAAGTAGGTCAAATCTTTATAGGAAATAGGATACATCACTTAGATTTTGAGAGAGATGCAAAGAGTTTGAGCACTACATAAAGATACCAACGAAGATACAAAGTATTTCTTTTATGCATACCACAAAATTGGATTTCTGATATTAGAGCTGGTAGAAAAATAATTAACAGTAATAAAAGACTAAAACTAGAGGAAAGCCTTGATGAAATCTCTATAAGCTCTTAGGAATCAGAATATACCAAGCATCAAAATAAAGAACAGTTTGGATTACGCTGATTTTCTTTTTGCTTTTGCATTTTTTGGTCTCTTGCTTTGGTGTTGATGCATAGTTGCTTCAAGATGTTGGTTGACACAGAAAATCTATGTGTATGCCTTGGCATATCATGATGCATTGACAGCTTTACCTAACCGTTTAAGCAAGCTGATATGTATATGGATAGACTCTCTTAGCCAAAATAAAGTCCCCAAAACACCCTTTATCCTGTTGTTCATTGACCTTGATAGATTCTGAAGTGATTAATGATACGCTAGGGCATGATGGTAGGAGATGAAATGCTTACCGTTTTGTCTCGTCGTATTCAAAACCTATTGGGAGAGTCAAGCTTTATTGCACGTTTGGGGGGTGATGAGATTTTATCGCTATTATCGAAAAGAAACGTGATATTGCAAAGATAGAGATATTGGTGCGAAAACCCTAGCTGAACGCATACGCAATCCCATGAGCATTCAAGAGTATAGTCTCAATACTACTGCGAGTATAGGTATCGTGCCAGTATCCCAAGATGGACAAGATAAGCATACTTTATTGAAATATGCTGATTCTGCGATGTATCATGCCAAAAAGACTTGGGTAAAAGACTACCTGTGCAGTTTTTATAATACACAGCAGCTCTATTGATATGCAACGTCGTTCTAGACTTGGAACAAGAATTAATTCATGCTTTGGATAAAGAAGAATTTACCCTCTGCTTCCAACCTCTAATATGACTTAAATTCGAGAAAGATCTCTAGCTGTTGAAGAAGCCTTGGTACGCTGGAAAAAGTGGATTGTTAGGTACGGTATCTCCTGAAGAGTTTATCTCTGTAGCTGAAGATATTGGCGATTATTGAATTGTGGGCACCATATATTTTCAGAAGCGTGTATCGCGTATATGGATTGGAAGCTCAACAAGGGGTAGATATGGGACTTATTACTATTAATATTTCTAGTATTCAATTTCGCCAAGTCGATGCGTTGATGCATTTTACAAAATATTATAGAAGAGACAGGCATCAATCCCTCATGACATTGATTGAGACTGTACCGGAAACGTTATATTATGGAATATAGTACAGAGAAATTGACTATATTAGATGATTTACGAGCCTTGGGATGCAAGATAGCTATTGATGATTTTGGGAACAGGATATTCTTCTATGAGTTACCTCAAAAAGTCTTGCTAATTGGATACGATTAAAAGATTGATAAGTCCCTCATTGTAGATATTCCT
>JAUZSQ010000066.1 GCA_030949325.1 Sulfurovum sp. | reverse complement strand
GCATTTGTACTTTTATCTTCAAATGGTCAAGCTCACCTTTGACCAAATTTCTCTTGCATTCGGATAAATGAAGCTTCATACTCACTCTTTTCTGCTCATTCGCTCCTGCTGGTCAACGGTGGTAAAAGCTTTTCTATAATTTTATTTTCTATGTAATTGGTAATCTTTTCTTTGTTCTTTTCATTGGCTTCTACACGCACAATAGCCATCGCAGTCATTGCCAAATCGCGTATCATAGACTCCACATCACGCCCCACAAATCCTACTTCTGTATATTTACTAGCTTCCACCTTGATAAAGAGGCAGGTTCATCATCTTGGCAAGTCTTCTTGCTATTTCTGTTTTACCAACCCCTGTACTTCCTATCATCAAAAATATTCTTAGGTGTCACATCTTGTTGCATATCGGGGCTAAGTTGCATACGCCGATAACGGTTACGCAATGCCACAGCAATCGTCTTCTTGGCATCATTTTGTCCGATGACATATTTGTCTAAATAGCTTACGATTTCTTTGGGTGTCAAATTATCCATTACACTCATTTATAATTCCAATATTTTTATGTTTTTGTTTGTATAAATACAAATATCACCTGCAATTTCTAGGGATTTTTGTACCAATTCTGTAGGTGCTAAGTCTGCATGTCTGTCCAATGCCCTAGCAGCAGAAATCGCATAATTCCCTCCTGACCCAATAGAGGCTATCTTGCCATCTTCTGGCTCTACCACATCGCCTGTCCCTGTGAGAATATAAATATGCTCTTTGTTCAAGACAATCATCATCGCTTCGAGTTGACGCAAATGCTTGTCTTTTCGCCACAGCTTAGAAAAGCCAATCACCGATTTAAAAAGGTCACCCTTTTTCTCTGATAATATCGTCTCAAACATATCAAAAAGATTAAAGGCATCAGCCGTACTTCCTGCAAATCCTGCCAAGACTTTTCCCTCTCCAAGCGTACGAATTTTGGTCGCATTGCCTTTGAGTACCGTATCACCAAAAGAGACTTGACCATCTCCACCAATCACGGCTTTTCCATTGGCTTTGTAACCCAATATCGTCGTTGCATGAAACATTAAACAGCTACTACATTGACTTTGAGATTGGCATGGATACCACGACCCAATTTAATATCTACCGTATGAGTACCCTCAGATTTGAGTGCTTTTTTGAGATTGATATGCTTTTTTTCTATCGTGATACTCAATTGCTCAGCTATCGCTTTGGCAATATCCACATTTCCTACAGAACCTTTGATACCTACAGGGGCTTTTCTTTTTTCTATCAAAACCTCTGTGGCTTCAAGCGTAACCTTCTCTGATTCCAGACGGATAAGCTCATCTTGGAGTGCTTTTTCCATCCGTGCTTGTTCTGCTTTCCAATTCTCTACCACATCAGGCGTAGCCAATCTAGCAAAACCTTTGCCTATAAGAAAGTTTTGACCATAACCATCTTTGACCTCTTTTATCTCACCTGCTTTACCCAATGTTTTGACATCTTTTATCAATAATACTTTCATTTTCTCTCCTAGACTAATATAATAGTAGATATTTTATCTAAAGTTTGTTAATATCATTAGCTACAATACCTTGGCCAAAATGAAAATGAGCATATTTTGAAAAGTTCAAACCCCATAAATAGGAGGCCTAGAGAAGAAGAAAATAGCTATTTTTTAGTAAAAATACAAATTGGCTAAGCTATTGATACAAGACAAAACCCATCGGAAATGTGGCTTTAGCCTCATCAATGGTGGAGCTAAAGCAGTACTTCCAACCAAGCAAAAGCAATATACTGCTATCATATCTCAAACTCAAGAAATGGATAACCCAATTATGTTTCAAAACTTTAAAATCACTAACTTAGATACCTTTCCCCAAGCACTAGACACACTCTTACATAGCCAACGTGCTATCATCGCTGATATTACAGACAATGCTTCTAGCTCGTATAGCGAAGTTCTCAAACCTTTGCAAGATTTGGACGAAGAGCTAGGGCTATTTTTTACGCCTCTGTCTCATATGAATAGTGTGATGAACTCTGATGAAACCCAAAAAGCCTATGAAGCGTCTTTACCTCTTTTGTCCAAGTTTGGCTCTGAGATTGCACAAAATGAAGCCTTATTTAAGAAAATTGAAGCCATCACAGCCGATTCAGAGGAAGCCAAGACCGTTGTAGCCCATGAGATAAGAGACTTTGTACTCTCTGGGGTCAAACTCAATAGCAAAGACAAGAAGCGTATGGAAGAGATATCTTTAAAACTCTCCGAACTCTCCAATAACTTCTCTCAAAACCTACTCAATGCCACCAATGACTATGCACTTATCATTACCGATGCCAAAGATGTAGCAGCGCTTCCACAGACAGATAAAGATGCATCCCAAGAAGAAGTAGATGGCACAGTACAATACAAGTTTACCTTACAAATCCCTAGCTACTTAGCCTATATGACGTATGGAACAAACCGAGAGTATAGAAAAAGAACTTTCCAAAGCCTATAGCTCAAGAGCACCCAAAAATGCCGAAGTGATTGACCAAATATTGGCACTCAAAGATGAGAAAGCCAAGCTTTTGGGCTTTGATTCGTATGCCCAATATGCCCTCGAAACGAGAGATGCCAATACCGAAGCAGATGTGCTAGGGTTCTTAGAAGACCTAGGCGATGCTGGACTGCCACAAGCGAAGAAGGAACTAGCAGAACTCCAAGCCTTTGCTCTCAAAACTGATGGAATAGAAGATTTTGCAGGATATGATATGGGCTACTATTCCGAAAAACTCAAAAAAGAAAAATTTGATTTTGATGATACCATGACTAAGCCTTATTTTCAACAGAGTAAAGTGCTTGATGGCTTACTTGATATCGTATCAGAACTCTTTGATGTGACTTTCAAACCTGCTGATGTCCCCACATGGCACACCTGTGTCAAAGCCTTTGATATATTTGAGGATGATACCCTCTCAGGTCGTATCTACTTTGACCTAGAAGCACGAAAAGAAAAACGTGGAGGGGCATGGATGAACGATTGGGAAACCCATTATGTAGATAGCCAAGGCAAAACACACCTAGCCTCTGCCTTTATCGTCTGTAACTTCTCCCCTACTACAGACAGCACACCCTCACTACTAAGACATGATGATGTCGTGACTCTGTTCCATGAAATGGGTCATGCCATTCACCATCTCTTTGGAACATGCAAGGAACGTTCGGTCTCTGGTATCAATGGTGTGGCGTGGGATGTGGTTGAGTTTCCTTCGCAGTTTTTGGAAAACTTCGCCTATGAAGAAGCCATTTTAAAACGTTTTGGATTTCACTATGAAAGTGGTGAAGCCCTTTCTTCTACCCTTATGGCAAAGATAAAAGAGACCAAAAATTACCAAGCAGGGCTGGGTATCTTACGCCAAGTCGAGTTCTCACTCTTTGACTTTACCCTACACCAAGGATGCTACCAAGGCACACAAATCCAAGACCTACTAGACGGCATCAGAGAAAAAACTGCTTTACTTCAAACCCCTGCTTACAACAAATTTCAACATGGCTTTGCTCATATCTTTGCAGGTGGATATTCAGCAGGATATTACTCATACAAATGGGCAGAAGTCCTCTCTGCTGACGCATTTTTTGAATGTCTTGATGAAAAAGATGGATTCAACAAAGAAAAAGCCAAAGGATACAAAGCATACATCCTCTCCAACGGAGGCTCACAAGAGATGTCCAAACTCTACGAAGCATGGCTAGGACGCAAAGCCGAAGTCAAGAGTTTGATTAGATTGTATGATATGGGGTAACACCCATGAGTAGAGGCTCGTCTAGATTATAAAATATTTATGATTTGCCTCTGCCTAATAAAAAAAGCCTCTCCATCCCATACTACTTCAATCTTGCCTTCAAGTATTTGACTCGTACTTCCTATATACACCTCATCATAAAAAATATCTATATTTTTACTGTCACTAGCTTGGACAAAGTCTAAAAGTGTTTCGGTATTACAAAGTTTGAGATTGATTCTGCTCTCTTGTCCCTCATCATCCAACAAGCCTAGGTCACTCAGTCCGATGGGATGATAGGTATAGTCTTTTATTATGCTTTAGGGTTTTGGACTTTTTGGGGACTTTACTAGGCGTTGTCTCTTCATCCCAGTAGCCACATTCATAATTATCAGAAAAACCACCCATACTATTGCCTACTTCTTCTTGATATATTCTTTGCTAGAAGTATCAGTCTCTTCTTCTTTTTTAGCAAAACCAAAAAAGCTTTTGATACGTTGACAAATCGTAAATGAACCTGTTTCTATGCGACAAATTTCTCTCTCTTCATAGGCTTCTTCTTCACCCAAAATAGAGGCAATTCGTGTAGGTTGTTTTTTACCTTCTATCATAAAGCGTAAGGCATTGAGTCTGATAAAGCCTTCTGCATCTTGTTGATTATACACATCATCAGCTTCAAAAGTAGAATGTTCTTCAGAGTAGAGTGTTCTATCTGAACGACGACCGACAACAGTAATACTTCCTTTGTAGAGTTTGAGTTTGACATCTCCATATACTTGCTCTTGTGTCGCATCTATAGCTGATTGGAGCATACGACGCTCAGGTGACCACCATAAGCCATTGTAAATGAGCTTGGCATATTTGGGCATTAGCTCATCTTTCATGTGTGCTTCTTCTCTGTCTAGTGTAATAGACTCAATAGCACGGTGGGCTTTGAGCATAATCGTCCCCCCTGGAGTCTCATAACAGCCTCGTGCTTTCATCCCTACCATACGGTTCTCTACAATATCAATACGTCCTATTCCATGACGGTTACCATATTCATTAAGTTTAGTAAGCATCGTAGCAGGAGTCATCTCTTCACGGTTGATAGCCACTGGGTCACCATTGACGTAAGAGAGTGTAATATATTCTGCTACATCAGGGGCTTTTTCTGGACTCACCGACCATAACCACATATCTTCTTCAGGCTCAGCATAAGGGTTTTCCAAATGTTCACCCTCATAAGAGATATGTAAAAGGTTTGCGTCCATTGAGTAAGGCTTGGCTTGACCTCTGCCTTCAATTTCAATCCCATGTTCTTTGGCATATTCCAAAAGTTTGGTACGAGAATTCAAATCCCACTCTCTCCAAGGAGCAATCACTGCAATATCAGGGTCAAGAGCCAAATAACCCAGCTCAAAACGCACTTGGTCATTCCCTTTACCCGTTGCACCATGACTGACTGCATCTGCACCCGTTTGATGGGCAATTTCTATCTGCTTTTTGGCAATAAGTGGACGTGCAATAGACGTACCTAGTAAGTATTCACCCTCATAAATGGCATTGGCTCTAAACATAGGAAATACAAAATCTTTCACAAACTCTTCACGTAAATCTAAGACAAAGATATTTTCTTCTTTAATCCCCATAGCAAGTGCTTTTTTCCGTGCAGGTTCTACTTCTTCACCCTGACCTAAGTCAGCCGTAAAGGTGACTACTTCACAGTGATACTCATCTTGAAGCCATTTTAAAATAATACTCGTATCAAGCCCACCAGAATACGCCAATACTGCTTTTTTAATTTCTCTTTTTGCCATGTTACAGCCTTTTATCTATATAATATATTCGCAATTTTAGCGTACTTTTGGTTAGGAATGGGTTTATTGCCTAGGCATCTATCTCTTCTAGCTTCAAATCATACTCAGCCACAATAGCATCATCTTTTTCTGTAGCACTTTCTAAACGCTCATAATAACTATCCACCTCTTGTTGTACCAGTCCTACTGCTTTTGAGAGTGCCATGATGTCATCATTTTTGCCCGAATTTGAAGCCTCTTCTAGGGATTTATTTTTACTGCCTAATTCTAGTTCAAGTGTTTCTATTTTTTCTTCACAAAGCTTTATCTCTTTCGTATAAGGTTTGCGTACTTCATTTCTTGCTTGAGTGACACCTTTACGCAATTTTTTACGTTCTTTATGGTTTATTTTGGGTTTGGTCTTTTTGACTTTGACCTTACCTTCTTCTTCCTCCCAACCAATTTTTTCTAAGAAATCTGCATAATTACCATCAAAGTACTCAGCACCACCTTTATGAAAAATCACCAAAGCATCAGCCAAACGGTGTAATAGCATCTCCGAATGCGTCACCATAATCAAAGAACCTTCAAAGCCATCAATCGCATTTGCCAAGGCATCAATGGATTGCATATCAAGGTGATTGGTAGGCTCATCCAAGAACAGAAGATTCGCAGGAGTAGCAATAATCTTACCAAGCATGACACGGCTTCGTTCCCCACCAGAGAGTACAGAAATTTTCTTATCTCCCAATTCTCCTGAAAACATCATGCGTCCTGCGATATTTCTAGCTTGTGGGATACCTATCTCTTTGGACATAGACGCTATTTCATCTACAACCGTAACTTTGGTATTGAGCCTTTCTATATTGGTTTGCCCAAAGTGTGCAAAGTGTGTAGAAGGATGAAACTCCAAGCTACCTTCTTGTACTTTCATCTCTCCTGCGATATAGTTAAGCAGTGTCGATTTACCTTTACCATTTTTACCAATAATAGCCAAACGCTTTCCCTTTTCCATCGCAAAAGTAATATTTTGAAACAATGGAGACTTAGGGTCGTATCCAAAACCCAATGCTTCAGCACGAAAAAGTAACTTCGCAGGCGTATCTTTGTAGTTAAATTTAAAAGACAGTGTAGCATCTGTTGACAAATCTTCCATCTCATCCATCTTGTCAAGCTCTTTTTGCTTCGATTGTGCCAAGGCAGCTGTTGAGGCTCTTGCTTTGTTCCTTGCTACAAACTCTGTAAGTTCTTTACGCTTTTTGTCTTGATTGGCTTTGGTCTTCTCGTAAGTCTCATCGGCGAGTTCTAGTGTGCCATAATACTTATAACTGTCCCCATGTACCAAATGTAGAGACTTTCGCTGTACTCCCATCGTATGCGTACTCACTGAATCCATAAAATCTCTATCATGCGTAATGAGTATCACTTCACCATCAAATTCACGAATAAAACCTTTGAGCCAACGCAAGGAAAGAATATCAAGATAATTCGTAGGCTCATCAAGCAAAAGCATATTAGGCTCAGTTGCCAAAAGCTTGACAAGGTTAATCCGTATCTGATACCCACCTGAAAAACTCATAGGATCTTTGTCCAAATCAGCTTCAGAAAAGCCTAGTCCAAAGAGAAGCTTTTCTATCTTATAAAAGTTCCATTGCTCATCTTCTGGTAAAACCAATGCACATTCTTCACGCACCGTAGGCTCTGTAAATACCAAATGCTGACGTAAAGTACCTATCATATAATTTTTAGGGATACTCACATCTCCTGAATCATATTCTTCTTCTCCCAATATAATCTTAAAAAGGGTTGATTTACCCGAACCATTGCGTCCTACAAATCCTATCTTTTGATTAGACGAAAGTTTTAGATTTACATCTTTAAACAGGGATTGTCCCCCAAAGCTCTTGGCAAGGTTGGTAAGTTGTATCATGTAGTAAATCCTAGTATCAATATTTTGGGGAATTATAGCGAAAATACTGTAAATAGTAAAAACCTTATCTGCTATTAAGCATAAGCAATGTAAAACCTATCTATGACACTTAATAACCTAAACTTTCAAACACCCTATCTCAAACTTGATGAAGAATGCTATGCATTTACCAATCCTACCCCCTTAGATGCACCTTATCTGATAAGTTTCAATCCCCTCACGGCAAAACTCATAGGACTAGACACCCAAAGTGCGACTGACCCTTTACTGGTATCATGGCTCAATGGTACCTTTATTCCCAAAGAGGTTCGTCCCTTTTCCATGTGCTACGCAGGACATCAATTTGGACATTATGCCACACGTTTGGGTGATGGCAGGGCTATCAACGTGGGTACTATCAATGGATGGAATCTGCAAACCAAAGGCAGTGGAGAAACACTCTATTCACGCATGGCAGATGGTCGTGCCTCTATCCCTTCTTCTATACGCGAATATCTTATGAGTGAAGCGATGCACCATTTGGGGATTCCTAGCACACGAGCCATTGCGATTATCGGCTCAGAAAACAAACTCTTACGCAATACGATAGAACGTGGAGCTATTGTCATGCGTATGTCACCTAGCTGGGTACGTTTTGGGACATTTCAGTACTTACATCATTTCCAAGAATATGACAAACTCAAAGCCTTGTGTGATTATGTCATCCTAGAATCCTACCCTCATCTCCAAAATGATGCCGATAAATATTTTAAGTTTTTTGCCGAAGTCGTAGAACGTACAGCCCAACTTATTGCACGTTGGCAAAGTATTGGCTTTTGTCATGGGGTGATGAATACGGATAATATGTCTATCGCAGGGCTGACCTTAGATTATGGTCCATTTTCGATGCTCGATGATTTTGATTTTGGATTTGTGTGTAACAAAACGGATAAAGCAGGTCGCTATAGCTATGGCGAACAGCCCAATATCTCCTATTGGAACCTTACCAAACTCTCAGAAGCTCTCCCTTCCTTGATTGACAAAAAGAGAATGGTACAAAAGCTTGATGATTATGGAGAGTTCATCTATCCTAATGCCTATATTGAAGTCATGCGTAAAAAGCTAGGATTAACCCTTATAAAAGAAAGCGACAAAACACTTATCACCAACTTAGTAGGCACACTACAAGATGCCTATATTGATTACACCCTTTTCTTTAGAACCCTCAGTCACTATGATGGAGAACGTATGCCTCTGTTTGAACTGGCGATGAACCCTGTCCCTCTGGATGCATGGCTCAACCTCTATGATACTCGCCTCTCCCAAGAGACCCAAGCCTTGGAAATACGTCAAAAAAATATGCTTCAAACCAATCCCAAGTATGTACTCAAAAATTATATGCTTGAAGAAGCGATTGTTTTGGCAAAATCTGGAGATTTTTCCAGAGTAGAGACCTTACTTTATATTGCCTCACATCCCTTTGATGAATTGCCAGAATTTGAGCATTTCTCACAAGAGACAGAAGAAGGATACAAAAATATTACCCTTGCTTGTTCTTCCTAAGGACAGAGCTGTCCTTAGTTTTCTATCCCATGATAGTTTTGGTACACTTTTCTAATATGGTCAGGCTTCATACCTCGAAGCTTCATCTCTGCCAATTCTTCTTTGACATGCTCTTTTTTGATTTCAATAAGCATTTCCCATCTTTTGACCAAAGTATCACGCACCTCTGCTTCAAAATCACCTTCATGCTCAGGATACGAAGTATTTAATGTAGCTACAACATCTTGAAATGCTGTCTCTTTGACCAGTGCCAAGCTCTCTTCTTGTGTCCATCCAGCACCTACGACTGCCTTTAATTCATCTGCATAACTTCCTTCTTCTCTAGGAAAATCTTCTGTCAATACAGTCGCTACATCTTGAAGACTATTGGCTTGTATCACAGCCAACTCCCCTTGAAAACATGCTAACTCTTCTTCGTACTCAGCTGCATCTTCATACAACTTAGCAATTTTGGCACTGTTAGCACTACGGTGCATAGGATTCACACTTTTTTTAGTGTCAGCATCCTCTTTTATCCCAAAACTTTCCCTAAGCTCTGCCATCTGCAATTCTTTTAACGTTTTTTGTCCATCATTAGCCATAGTAATCTCTCCATTATAATCATTTTTTGTAATTTAGCATTAAATACCTACATTTATTGAGTATTTGCCTGTAGTTCTAAAGTTTAAATCTATTTTGAGTATATAAGGTACATCAAATAGGGGTTATTCGCTTATCCAACCACTTCTTAATACTCTCCACCTGCTCCAAAGTTCTCACCGTTGCCGTACCACCTTCTGACGTACGAGCATTCATCGAAGCACGATTGTCTAGTAATACGACTACATCTTCGCCTATACGTTCATCTATGCTTTGAAGGTCTTCTAAAGAGAGTTCTGAAATATCTAGTCCCTTTTCTTCTGCTAGATTGACTGCATCTCCAGTGATATGGTAAGCATCACGGAAAGGAAGTCCTACTTCTTTGACTAAATAATCGGCTAAATCTGTCGCAGAGAGGTGTCCTATCATACAAGCTTTTGCCATCTCCTCTACATTGACCGTCATATCTGCTATCATTTCTTCCAAGACTTGTAGGCTTAAGATAGCTGTTTTTACCGAATCAAACACACCTTCTTTGTCTTCTTGCATATCTTTGTTGTACGCCAATGGCAAACCTTTCATCACAGTGAGCAGTGCCACTAAATTACCATTGACACGTCCTGTTTTCCCACGAAGCAGTTCAGGAATATCAGGATTTTTCTTTTGTGGCATGATAGAACTACCTGTAGCATGTCTATCGCTAAGTGTTACCCATCTAAACTCACTAGCAGACCATAAGATAAGCTCTTCACTCAGACGACTTCACATGCATCATCATCGTACTAATATTAAAGAGTATCTCCAAAGCAAAATCACGGTCACTAACCGTGTCTAAACAATTAAGTGTAGGTGCTGTAAACCCTAGTTTATCGGAGGTACTCTGACGAGATATATTGTGTGGTGTCCCTGCCAAAGCAGCACAACCAAGAGGAGAATAGTTATTACGCGTATACGAATCCATAAAACGTTCATAATCACGCTTAAACATACTCACATACGCCATCAGATGATAGCCAAAATTGATAGGCTGTGCATGTTGTAAATGTGTCATACCTGGGAGCATCACTTCAGCATTTTTCTCTGAAACACTGACAAAGGTTGATATATTTTCTAAGAGTAACCCAGCTATGGCTTTGGTATTCTTTTGGACATAGAGTCTAAAGTCCAAGGCTACTTGGTCATTACGACTCCGTGCTGTGTGTAAGCGTTTCCCTGCATCACCCACTTTATCCGTAAGTCTGCCTTCTATTGCCATGTGAATATCTTCATCATCTCCATCTAAGACAAAGACACCTGATTCTACTTCAGCAAGTATTTCAACTAAACCTTTTTCTATTTGTCCATAATCTTCCTTGGAGATAATACCTTGTTCACAAAGCATATAGGCATGAGCTCTTGAACCTTCTATATCTTCTTTATAGAGTATTTTATCAAAAGGGAGCGAGTTGTTAAGGTCTTGAAGTAAAGCAGAACTCTTTTGTGAGATTCTGGCTGATGCAATTTTTTGAGACATAGAAATTCCTATAGGTAAGATAAAGTGTATTTTATCGTAATGTAGGTTTGATTATCTTTGAATATAAAGAGAAAAAGGCAACCCAAACTATCGAAAAAACAATACATTTACAAATTTGGACAAGGAGTAAAAGATTCAATAAGTATGTTTAAAGTAGTTACCTTTTGGAATAAAAGTATACAGAAAATACCTTAAAGTATTAGTATAAATTATTATAAAGTTAAATTTTTGTTATAATAATTAAAATTTAGCCCAAAAAATAGCGTAAATTAGTCATTATAAAAGTACTTAAGAGAGTACTCTTGATAAGAGTTTAAATTTTTATAAAATATTAGATAAAGTAATCAGAAGAAGTAAAAATAGTTAAACTCAAAGTGGCAGCGACCTACATTTCCACAAGCGTAGCCTGCAGTATTATCGGCGATGGGAGGCTTGACTTCCAGGTTCGGAATGGAGCTGGGTATGACCCTCCCTCTAGCCCCACCACTAAGAGAGATAAGAACACTTCTGTGTGCTTATCTCTCTCAGCTCGTAAGCTTTGAGTTACTTAGTATTGTTAAGAGTCTGACGTTCAAGAATTAACCTGATGAGTGTTGCTGGTGTAAATTACAATCTTACAAAAAGTTCTCACTTACTAGGCATAATATGCACTTAATAAGGTAGTACCTATAGAAGAATAGAGTAAATACAAACGACCTATTAGTACTGGTCAGCTAAATGTCTTTCAACACTTACACACCCAGCCTATCAACCTCGTAGTCTTCGAGGGGTCTTCAGGGATGATTCATCTTGGAGTTGGCTTCCCGCTTAGATGCCTTCAGCGGTTATCTCATCCGAACGTAGCTACCCAGCGATGCCCTTGGCAGGACAACTGGTACACTAGTGGTTCGTTCACCCCGGTCCTCTCGTACTAGGGGCAACTCTCCTCAATCATCCAACGCCCACGGCAGATAGGGACCGAACTGTCTCACGACGTTCTGAACCCAGCTCGCGTACCACTTTAAACGGCGAACAGCCGTACCCTTGGGACCTGCTTCAGCCCCAGGATGTGATGAGCCGACATCGAGGTGCCAAACCTC
>JAUZSQ010000065.1 GCA_030949325.1 Sulfurovum sp. | reverse complement strand
TATAATTTTCTCGTATGTATTTAGTTCTTTTGAACCAACTCCTCTAAATGCGTTAAAAGTTTGTATCAATATTGACTATCATAAGTGGAGTATATCTTCTCACTTGTTGCCAAGTTTTGGGCTAAGGCACCCAAAGGATTTCCTTTCTCATCCATTGCCAATGAACCTTGCAAATCATAGCCTATTTGTTTCGCATTCCCTTTCTTATTCTTAGTCACAAGTTCCTGTTTCTTTGTATGCTTTTTATAGTCCAAATGTGACCAATCATAGGCTACCAAGGTATAGTTACCTGCTCTTTTGTTACTTTGCTCTACCACTTCTTCTATGATGGGGTCATTGAGTGAGGGAATTGTTACTTCTTCATTATTATAAAATCGCCATGACGCTTGAACTTGACTCCATCCATCAGTCTCTAATACTAGGTTCATTCCACTTTGGCTTCTATGTTTTGTATTCATCTCACCTCTTACTAACTTCTCATATCTTTTTTTAGTCTTTTATTCATGTCTTTTCTTTTACTTGTATAATAGCACTTTTTCTTTTGAGTTAGTTGTGTAGAAAGGTATGCTTGGTAGCCTATGATTGGTCACATTTAGACTATAAAAAGCATACAAAGAAGAGGAACTTGTGACTAAAAGAATAAGAAAGGGAATGCAGAGAGCAGATAGGGTATGATTTGCAAGGTTCATTGGCAATGGATGAGAAAGGGAAATCCTTTGGGAACGCTTGGCCCAAAACTTGGCAACAAGTGAGAAGATATACTCTAAATATGCTACCCCAAAGTCAAGACCAATAAAATCCAATTCCTTATTCCACCTCAGGATGCTACATCTAGTAACATTTCCCTACTCTGAAATACCTGATTATTCACCCCTTTAAAATACATTTCATCAGGAGTAGCATAGTCCAAAGTTTGATGAAGTCTTTCTGTGTTGTAAATATTGATATACTTTCCTATCCCTCGTTCTAGCTTCTTTGATGGTCGAGTAGCTTTGAGGATAAACATCTTCATATTTAAGTGACCTCCAAAATCGTTCAATTACAATATTGTCAGTCGCTCTTCCTTTTCCATCCATTGAAATAGAAATATTGTTATCAACTAATATTTGAATATGCTCTTTTGCTGTATATTGAGAACCTTGGTCTGTGTTAAATATCTCAGGTTTATCATACTTGCTCCAAGGCTTCTTTCAGTACCCCAGTTGTGAGTGATACATCCATCGTATTTGAGAGCTTCCAAGAGAGTATCTTTTTGGTGTTCCAATCAATGACTGCGACCAAATAGACAAAGCCTTTGTCCAATTTGATATAGGTAATATCGGTACTCCAAACTTGATTGGGTTTATCAATAACCACTTGATTTTTATCATTCTTAAATGCCTTCAATAAATATGGATATTTCTGATGCTCTTTATTGGCTATGGTTGTCTTAGGCTTCGGATATAAGGCGATGATACCCATGAGCTTCATTGCAGTCCTAACCTTCTTTCGTCCGATGGTAAAGCCAAATCTACCTAACATTTTATGCACTCTTCTATGTCCATAATAGGGATACTTTGTATAGATTTTATCTATCACATTGAGTATCTCTTGACCTGTATCACTACTGAATGGTACTACTGCTTTATAATAGATTGAACTCTTAGGAATACTCAATAGTTTTAGCTGTGTATTTTTGGATATTTCAAGCCCAGTTTCCAGTAGTTCTTTTCTACTTTTAGAGGATACCGAGCTTTTTAGCTTTCCCACGACGAAGTCTCTTTCTACTATCACTTCACCCAGCTTTTTTGAAGTTGCATCTTTCTCTCTTTCAAGAGTTTCAATCTGTTCTTTATACTCTTTGACCACTGCACTTTTATCAAATGCTAGTGAAGCATTTTCTAAAAATTGCTTTTTCCAATTTTGGAGACTCTTAGGTAAAACTTCATAACTACTGGCTATCTCATTGAGGGTCCTTTCTTCTCTCAGAACTTCCACTACTAATTTGGCTTTATACTCTGCACTATATGTTTTTCTTTTTCTACTCATTTTATACCCCTTGCTTTATTATTTATATTTTAGCATTTTATTGCTTTTTTGGAATAATGATTTACTTTTTTTGGTGCTGGTTATGGGGTACATTATAGAGAAAGTGTGTAGTTGTGGTGACACAATGCATAGAGTAAAAGAGATAATATCAGAACAATACGATATCATTACCTGCAAGTTCCAAGTCATAGAAAATGTTCGGTTCGTATATGGCTGTAGATGTGGAGGAAAAACCAGTGACCACAGCATTAGCCCATTCATACTCCCAAAGACACAAGTAACTGCTTCATTCTTAGCAACTATTGCCGTACAAAAGTTTGAAGATGCATTGCCACTGTACAGACAAGCCAAAATATTTAAAAATAGATTTGGGGTTCCATTTAGTGATACTACACTCTCCAATTGGATGATAAAAGCTTCTGAGAAACTCAAACCTTTTGAGCAGAGACTTAAGAGACTCTTAGAGAATGAATATATAGTAACCCCTAAATAACCCCACCAACCCAATATTAAGCAAACTACTACATAGTTAAAAGCAGTAAAAACATCACATAAAAAGTGATTTACTAACCAAGTATAGTAGTAGTTTTAGCTATAATAGCACTATGAAAACAGAGCTTATTAATATAGAAAAATTACAAGAAACCATTATAAATCAAGCCCAAGAGAATAGTAGTCAAGAAAAAAGAATACAAACCCAACAAATTGAAATAAATTACCTAAAAGAAAAGATAGATTACCTCATACGCCAACAATTTACCTCCAAAAGTGAAAAACTAAACCCTAACCAACCAAGTCTGTTCGAAGATACTAAAGAGACAATCGAAGTAATAGAAGATGAAGAGATTGAAATAACATTTAAACGAAAGAAAGGTGGAAGAACTTCACCACCTAAAGAGTTACCAAGAGTAAGAGTAGAACACGATATAGGTGATGAAGAGAAAGTGTGTAGTTGTGGTGACACAATGCATAGAGTAAAAGAGATAATATCAGAACAATACGATATCGTACCTGCAAAGTTCCAAGTCATAGAAAATGTTCGGTTCGTATATGGCTGTAGATGTGGAGAAAAACCAGTGACCACAGCATTAGCCCCATTCATACTCCCAAAGACACAAGTAACTGCTTCATTCTTAGCAACTATTGCCGTACAAAAATTTGAAGATGCATTGCCACTGTATAGACAAGCCAAAATATTTAAAAATAGATTTGGGGTTCCATTTAGTGATACTACACTCTCCAATTGGATGATAAAAGCTTCTGAGAAACTCAAACCTTTTAAGCAGAGACTTAAAGAGAGACTCTTAGAGAATGAATATATACAAGCAGATGAGACTACACTACAAGTGGTGAATGCACACAAAAGCAAAGCAACGAAGAAATCCTATATATGGCTAGGTGTAGGAATGGATAAATATAAAGTAGTCTATATGCACTATGCCAACAATAGAAGTGCCGTAGTAGCCTCTGAACTCTTTAAAGGTTTTAATGGCTATCTCCAAACAGATGGATATGCTGGATATAATGCTACAGTCCAAACAAATGATATGACACATTTAGCGTGTTGGACCACGCGAGGAGAAAGTTTGCAGATATAGTCAAATCAGGAGTCAGTGACCTAGAAAGTAAGCGTTATGCACAAGAAGCCATAATACTTATACAAAAACTCTATAAAATAGAAAGAGAAATCAAAGATGACCCTCCTGATAAAAAACTACTCATCAGAAAAGAGGAAATCTCAAGCTATCATCAACACCATAAGAGAATGGATTAACACAAAGTTCTATAAAGCACAAGAACTTGCTGGGGCTATTGCTAAAGCATTTGTGTATCTTAATAATCAATTTGCTAAGTTAGAAGTCTATCTCACCGATGGCAGACTCAATATAGATAACAATGGAGCAGAGAACCATATAAGACCTATGGTACTTGGTAGGAAGAATTGGTTATTTGCTACATCTGTTAAAGGTGCTGAGGCTATTGCTACTTGGTATACTATTATTGAAACTGCAAAGGCGAATGGATTGGAACCATATCACTATTTGAAGTATCTTATGACTGAGTTTCCTTATTACCAAAGGGATGGTAGAGATATTGAAGCGTTGTTACCTTGGAATGTAAGTGATGATGGGGTAGTTAGGATTTCTTAGGGGTTGGTGGGGTTATTATG
>JAUZSQ010000064.1 GCA_030949325.1 Sulfurovum sp. | reverse complement strand
TACCCCAAAGTCAAGACCAATAAAATCCAATTCCTTATTCCACCTCAGGATGCTACATCTAGTAACATTTCCCTACTCTGAAATACCTGATTATTCACCCCTTTAAAATACATTTCATCAGGAGTAGCATAGTCCAAAGTTTGATGAAGTCTTTCTGTGTTGTAAATATTGATATACTTTCCTATCCCCGTTCTAGCTTCTTTGATGGTCGAGTAGCTTTGAGGATAAACATCTTCATATTTAAGTGACCTCCAAAATCGTTCAATTACAATATTGTCAGTCGCTCTTCCTTTTCCATCCATTGAAATAGAAATATTGTTATCAACTAATATTTGAATATGCTCTTTTGCTGTATATTGAGAACCTTGGTCTGTGTTAAATATCTCAGGTTTATCATACTGCTCCAAGGCTTCTTTCAGTACCCCAGTTGTGAGTGATACATCCATCGTATTTGAGAGCTTCCAAGAGAGTATCTTTTTGGTGTTCCAATCAATGACTGCAGCCAAATAGACAAAGCCTTTGTCCAATTTGATATAGGTAATATCGGTACTCCAAACTTGATTGGGTTTATCAATAACCACTTGATTTTTATCATTCTTAAATGCCTTCAATAAATATGGATATTTCTGATGCTCTTTATTGGCTATGGTTGTCTTAGGCTTCGGATATAAGGCGATGATACCCATGAGCTTCATTGCAGTCCTAACCTTCTTTCGTCCGATGGTAAAGCCAAATCCTACCTAACATTTTATGCACTCTTCTATGTCCATAATAGGGATACTTTGTATAGATTTTATCTATCACATTGAGTATCTCTTGACCTGTATCACTACTGAATGGTACTACTGCTTTATAATAGATTGAACTCTTAGGAATACTCAATAGTTTTAGCTGTGTATTTTTGGATATTTCAAGCCCAGTTTCCAGTAGTTCTTTTCTACTTTTAGAGGATACCGAGCTTTTAGCTTTCCCACGACGAAGTCTCTTTCTACTATCACTTCACCCAGCTTTTTTGAAGTTGCATCTTTCTCTCTTTCAAGAGTTTCAATCTGTTCTTTATACTCTTTGACCACTGCACTTTTATCAAATGCTAGTGAAGCATTTTCTAAAAATTGCTTTTTCCAATTTTGGAGACTCTTAGGTAAAACTTCATAACTACTGGCTATCTCATTGAGGGTCCTTTCTTCTCTCAGAACTTCCACTACTAATTTGGCTTTATACTCTGCACTATATGTTTTTCTTTTTCTACTCATTTTATACCCCTTGCTTTATTATTTATATTTTAGCATTTTATTGCTTTTGGAATAATGATTTACTTTTTTTGGTGCTGGTTATGGGGTACATTATAGAGAAAGTGTGTAGTTGTGGTGACACAATGCATAGAGTAAAAGAGATAATATCAGAACAATACGATATCGTACCTGCAAAGTTCCAAGTCATAGAAAATGTTCGGTTCGTATATGGCTGTAGATGTGGAGAAAAACCAGTGACCACAGCATTAGCCCCATTCATACTCCCAAAGACACAAGTAACTGCTTCATTCTTAGCAACTATTGCCGTACAAAAGTTTGAAGATGCATTGCCACTGTACAGACAAGCCAAAATATTTAAAAATAGATTTGGGGTTCCATTTAGTGATACTACACTCTCCAATTGGATGATAAAAGCTTCTGAGAAACTCAAACCTTTTAAGCAGAGACTTAAAGAGAGAGACTCTTAGAGAATGAATATATAGTAACCCCCTAAATAACCCCACCAACCCAATATTAAGCAAACTACTACATAGTTAAAAGCAGTAAAAACATCACATAAAAAAAGTGATTTACTAACCAAGTATAGTAGTAGTTTTAGCTATAATAGCACTATGAAAACAGAGCTTATTAATATAGAAAAATTACAAGAAACCATTATAAATCAAGCCCAAGAGAATAGTAGTCAAGAAAAAAGAATACAAACCCAACAAATTGAAATAAATTACCTAAAAGAAAAGATAGATTACCTCATACGCCAACAATTTACCTCCAAAAGTGAAAAACTAAACCCTAACCAACCAAGTCTGTTCGAAGATACTAAAGAGACAATCGAAGTAATAGAAGATGAAGAGATTGAAATAACATTTAAACGAAAGAAAGGTGGAAGAACTTCACCACCTAAAGAGTTACCAAGAGTAAGAGTAGAACACGATATAGGTGATGAAGAGAAAGTGTGTAGTTGTGGTGACACAATGCATAGAGTAAAAGAGATAATATCAGAACAATACGATATCGTACCTGCAAAGTTCCAAGTCATAGAAAATGTTCGGTTCGTATATGGCTGTAGATGTGGAGAAAAACCAGTGACCACAGCATTAGCCCCATTCATACTCCCAAAGACACAAGTAACTGCTTCATTCTTAGCAACTATTGCCGTACAAAAATTTGAAGATGCATTGCCACTGTATAGACAAGCCAAAATATTTAAAAATAGATTTGGGGTTCCATTTAGTGATACTACACTCTCCAATTGGATGATAAAAGCTTCTGAGAAACTCAAACCTTTTAAGCAGAGACTTAAAGAGAGACTCTTAGAGAATGAATATATACAAGCAGATGAGACTACACTACAAGTGGTGAATGCACACAAAAGCAAAGCAACGAAGAAATCCTATATATGGCTAGGTGTAGGAATGGATAAATATAAAGTAGTCTATATGCACTATGCCAACAATAGAAGTGCCGTAGTAGCCTCTGAACTCTTTAAAGGTTTTAATGGCTATCTCCAAACAGATGGATATGCTGGATATAATGCTACAGTCCAAACAAATGATATGACACATTTAGCGTGTTGGGACTCACGCGAGGAGAAAGTTTGCAGATATAGTCAAATCAGGAGTCAGTGACCTAGAAAGTAAGCGTTATGCACAAGAAGCCATAATACTTATACAAAAACTCTATAAAATAGAAAGAGAAATCAAAGATGACCCTCCTGATAAAAAACTACTCATCAGAAAAGAGGAAATCTCAAGCTATCATCAACACCATAAGAGAATGGATTAACACAAAGTTCTATAAAGCACAAGAACTTGCTGGGGCTATTGCTAAAGCATTTGTGTATCTTAATAATCAATTTGCTAAGTTAGAAGTCTATCTCACCGATGGCAGACTCAATATAGATAACAATGGAGCAGAGAACCATATAAGACCTATGGTACTTGGTAGGAAGAATTGGTTATTTGCTACATCTGTTAAAGGTGCTGAGGCTATTGCTACTTGGTATACTATTATTGAAACTGCAAAGGCGAATGGATTGGAACCATATCACTATTTGAAGTATCTTATGACTGAGTTTCCTTATTACCAAAGGGATGGTAGAGATATTGAAGCGTTGTTACCTTGGAATGTAAGTGATGATGGGGTAGTTAGGATTTCTTAGGGGTTGGTGGGGTTATTATGGGGGTTACAATATATACAAGCAGATGAGACTACACTACAAGTGGTGAATGCACACAAAAGCAAAGCAACGAAGAAATCCTATATATGGCTAGGTGTAGGAATGGATAAATATAAAGTAGTCTATATGCACTATGCCAACAATAGAAGTGCCGTAGTAGCCTCTGAACTCTTTAAAGGTTTTAATGGCTATCTCCAAACAGATGGATATGCTGGATATAATGCTACAGTCCAAACAAATGATATGACACATTTAGCGTGTTGGGCTCACGCGAGGAGAAAGTTTGCAGATATAGTCAAATCAGGAGTCAGTGACCTAGAAAGTAAGCGTTATGCACAAGAAGCCATAATACTTATACAAAAACTCTACAAAATAGAAAGAGAAATCAAAGATGACCCTCCTGAACAAAAGCTACTTATCAGAAAAGAGAAATCTCAAGCTATCATCAACACCATAAGAGAATGGATTAACACAAAGTTCTATAAAGCACAAGAACTTGCTGGTGCTATTGCTAAAGCATTTGTGTATCTTAATAATCAATTTGCTAAGTTAGAAGTCTATCTCACCGATGGCAGACTCAATATAGATAACAATGGAGCAGAAAACCATATAAGACCTATGGTACTAGGTAGGAAGAATTGGTTATTTGCTACATCTGTTAAAGGTGCTGAGGCTATCGCTACTTGGTACACTATTATAGAGACTGCTAAGGCTAATGGATTGGAACCATATCACTATTTGAAGTATCTTATGACTGAGTTTCCTTATTATCAAAGGGATGGTAGAGATATTGAAGCGTTGTTACCTTGGAATGTAAGTGATGATGGGGTAGTTAGGATTTCTTAGGGGTTGGTGGGGTTATTATGGGGGTTACCTTTTTTGTTTTATCAAACTACTATCAACAGCCAAAGCACTTTTTTCTACTGTAAACTCTGATAATAACTTTTCATACTGTGTAAGACTTTCAATTTCTTGATATAAAATCTTTATTTTTTCTTCTATCGCATGATATTCTTCTAATGCTCCACTACTATCTAACAACATTAACTTTTTATCTCGTGCCAAAGAAGTAGTATCTAGTTTTTTATCTAAAATTTCTTTTTCTATCGTAAGTTCTTCTATTTCTATTGTAATTCTATTTTTACGATTAAAAATTAATGTATTATGAAAGTTTTGTGCATCTTCTAATCTTTTTTTCACCTTTTTATCAAAGAAAAACGCAGCTTCATTATAAAGTCTTTCAATTTCATTGGCATCAATGTCTATATTATCCGAAGCCAAAAGGTTTTTTTCTTTTCTTTGTAATGCATTCTTAATTTTGTGTATACTATTTCTTAATGCGTTTAAATCTTCTGTTAATTTATCAGCCTCTACTTGAATTACATCATAGTTTTGGGCAATAATAAAGTTCTTTTTATCCTTGATTAGCTCGTTATATTCATCTTTTAAATCTTTTAAATTCACTTTATCAAGAGCATAAGAGTACTCTTTTATCGTTTTCTCTGTCTTTTCAAGATTGGATACTTTCTCTTTAATAATAAAGTTTTCTTTCACTAAATCAGTATCTATACCTAAAAGTTTTAAATTATTAAGTCGCTGTTCATAGTCAGTTAAAGGCATACCTTGTTGCTGAATAGGACTACTATAATAATCTCCTCCAAACCTTCTTGCAAAAGCATTAAATACTTGCCTAAAAGATAAATTACTCTCTTCATCTATAAAAATTTTATTTAATGCTTTAGAATAATTCATTTGTGCAATTTCTACAGCATTAATATAATATTTGGGAGTAGAAAAATCCTTTTTAATTTCATACTCTTTGTTTTTATGTGTAAAAGAAAGATAAAACATTCCATAGGTGGTTAAAAAATCTTTTAACTTTTTCTCTTTTGGATTTTTCATGTCAAATGCTCCACCAAACATTAGTTTTACAAGTGTTAAAGTTAAACTTTTACCAATACTATTAATTGTTTTTTTTTCTTCATCGCTAAGTTGTAATCCAGCAACGATGTTTAAACTAGAAGTAAAAGTTAGTGTTTTAAAGTTTTGATTATTTGAGGTTAATTGTAATAATTTCATTTTCAATCCTCACTTTATCTGTAATATACAAAAAGTTTAAACTCAAAATGATTTTTTCAAGTGAAACTTTTTTATAATATATTTTATTCACTTCATTGTGTATTTTGTCTATATTGAAATTTTGAGTGTGAAGTACTTTCAATATAAAAGCAGAAATACTAAAAAGTGAATCAGCAGGTTGAATAATTTTTGTAGGCATTAACATATTTCATCTACTCCTACATCACAGAGTTCAAAGAAATAGGCAATAATAATCCATCGCTATTCCCATTGAATTCCAATCATTAATTTCTATATTACTTTCTATCTTTTCATGTAGTTTATTGATAAGTTTATTAAAAACTATTTCATGGGTTGAAGCAATATCTTGTAATTCAAAAGTTTTTTTATCTAAGAGTTCTTTTTTTGACACTTTTTTTTCTAAAACCTCTATTAAAATATTCTTATATAAATCATCAATAATATAATCTTTTAAGTCAGTTAATAAGTTATCTTCCTCTTTGTATCTATCGATAATTACTCGATAATCTAGTCCTTTATTTATCTCCAAAGCTATACGAGGTTTAATATTATTAAGTTCCAATTTCTTATTGGTATCAATTGTCCCAAAATCATCATCAAAATCAATTTTTATATTTTTCTTCTCTTTGAGTAAATGTTTAAAAATTAAATTCAAGACTATATTATCTGTGTATTTTTCAGCTGTTTTTAAAAATAGTTTTTGATTTAACTCTATTAAGTTATTTGTCTCTAATGCTTCTATATCTTTGAGTAAGTCAGTGTAATCAAAAAGATATTCTTCTATATTCTCAATGCTATATTCATCTTTAAAATATTTTTTTGTGTTTTTATTAAACTTTGATTTCTCTAAAAGAAAAAATATCTTTAATTCATAATCTTTATATGGTGTTTTTTGAATTTTTTTTAAAGTATCATCAACTTTTTCTTTGCTTCGTGTTGTGGTTATCTGATACGCTAATTTTTTTTCTTTATCTATCAAGTCAACAGCCGCACTATTTCCTGTCTTTGTATCTAAATTAGCATTAATAAAGTTTTTTTGATACACAAAATTAAAAATATCACGAAACCAATCCTCACCATGAATATTTAATGATTGGTCATTCACTAATTGATGATGTTCGATATCATATCTTCTAATGGCAAGAACTCTACTGATATTATCAAAAGCAATTTTTCTTTCATTAGTCATAAGATTTATTCCTTAAAGTATAAGTTTTATTTTAGCATTTATTCACTGATGTATACTTAAGAAGAGAGTATCGTGATAACCTAATTAATCAGCTATAATACCCAAAATACTCCAAGGAAAATCCTATGCCTGAACAGACTGATACACCTGACGATACTGTCCCTGAAGAAGCGATATATTATGACCAAAGAAGTGTGGCTTTGCGAACGACTCAGAGTCTGTATTTTGTGCAAGAACACAACAAGATGTCTATGCTTGGCTTACTTCTACAAGACTTCAAAGAGACACAAATTGTTATCGTGGTAAAAAGCAAGAAAAAAGCCGATGTATTGGCTACATTTTTGACAGACAAGGACTTCAAGGCTATAGCTGTACATGGCAACCATAGACAAGCACAACAACAAGCATCGGCAAAGCAATTTAATTTGGCTTCTTTACAGGTCATACTGACTACAGATATGATTTTCAAAACCTTAGATTTAGACCATATCAAACTTCTTGTGAGTTATGATTTGCCAGAAATGACCCAAGAATATTATAATCGCTTGGCAAAGATGAAAGAATTGGGTGTGGCTATCACACTGGTAAACCAAGCAGATGAAGTCTTGCTCTCAGAGATAGAATTCAATATGAAAAACGAAATAACAGAGAAAGTCTTGGAAGGTTTTCATGATTCACAAAAGCCCAAAGAGACAGAGCATACTCCCAAGAACCGAAGTAAAAAACCTCGACATCGCAAGAACAAAAATAGAAAAGACACAGAAGGAAAACAGCCATGAAAGCAGACAAAATAAGCAAAGAAAACATCCGAGTATTCGTGATGTCATTTTATGCCAAGCTTCTCCAAGATGAGATTGTAGGTCCATTTTTTATTGCCAAATTGGGTGAGGATATACACAGTGAACAGTGGAAAACACATTTGGAAGTCATTGTAGGCTTTTGGATTTCTCTAGCCTTGGGCAAACCCCGATATACAGGCAGTCTCTTTGTCCCTCATACCAAATTAGGCAATGTCAAACGTGAAACCTTTGAACAATGGCTCAATCTATTTAGGATATCACTCGATGAAGTTTATATCTCTCCTATTGCTGAGAAGTTTGAAGAACGTGCCATCATCATCGCAGGGAATTTTATGCGTAATTTGGGGCTATAATCAAGAAATATTAGTCTATAATCCCTTTGAATTAATATATCTCATTTACACAAAGGATTCACATGAAAAAATCACTATTATTATTGCTTGTATTAAGCTCATCTCTATTAGCAACTACGGTCACGTTTCAAGGCAAAGAAGTCACACTAAACTCCAAGGGTTTAGCCGTTGGAGCTGATGCACCTCAATTTATGGCTGTGAGTAAAGATTTGGTAGAAGTCTCTATTGGTGGCAAAGAAGACAAAGTACAAGTGATTGCTTTTGTACCTTCTTTGGACACAGGTGTCTGTAAACTCGAAACCATCAACTTTAACAAAAATATCTCCAAGATGAAGAATGTAACAGTCAAAGTCGTATCCAAAGATTTACCTTTTGCTATAGCACGATTTTGTCAAGACAACAATATTAGTAATGTACTGACACTCTCTGATTATAAAGACGCTGAAGGTGCATTACAATACGGTACGACTATCTCTGCACCTGTATTCCTAGAAGACTTTTTGGAAGAGTCGTTTATATAGTAGATACGCAGGGTAAAATTGCTTATAAAGAAATCGTAGCAGAAATCACCAATGAACCCAATTATGCGAAGATTATTGAAGTACTCAACGGTTTAACAAAGTAAGCTTAAACAAGGTACAATATAAGCATGAAAACTTTAATCAAATTACTCCTTTTGGGCGCTATGGTACTTAGTACACCTTTTGCAACTGCCAAGGATAATACACTCTTGGCTATCACTGATAATAACTATCTTAGCACACTACTCAAAAGTGACAAGCCTGTACTCGTGAAGTTTTGGGCAGACATGGTGCAGACCTTGTAGAAAGATGGAACCTGAATATAAGAATGCCTCCAAAGCCTTTGTAGGTAAAGTAACATTTGCTGAGGTCAATGTGGATACCCAAACACAAGTCTCTGCTGTCTATGCCATAGAAAGTCTGCCTACGATGATTCTTTTTAAGAAAAATAAGATTATCAAAAGAAGTGTAGGTTTTCTTGACCAACAAGAGATAGAAGCCTTTGTCAAACAAGCACTTCAATAAGCCTCGGCTTATTTCTCTTTGGGAATAAGCATAAAGACATTGTTGACCCTGTCGGTGTTTGTAACCCAATCGGTAGCCTAATCTTTGCAAGATACTATGTACGATATACAATCCCAATCCAAATCCTGCACTTCGTTTTTCACCTTGTGAAAAAGGTTCTGTATAGTAAGAAAGCTGATGTTCCAACACTTTACCTCGTGAGATAATCTCAATCGTATTGAAGCGTGTTTGGAGTATCACGGTTTGATTGCTACTGTATTTAATCCCATTATCAATAAGATTCTTCAGTACAAGACTCATAAGCTTTTTGTCGGTATTGAGCGAAATATCGCGTATCTCAATAGACACACTTTCATTGCTAGTCATCAACAACTCTGTACTTTGGCTAATAATATCACTCAACAAAGTATATTCAAAATACGGTTCAAAACTCTGCTCTGTCACACGTTCCAATTCTGCAAGTTCTGAAATAAGCTCATTCATACGCTCAAAAGCGCGTACAAGTATCTCTTTGGTCGCATCATCATCTATCATCTCTACAATAATACGCCCCTTAGTAATAGGCGTTTTAAGCTCATGCATCAGGTTTCTCATAAATAAATTTTTCGAGGTACTAAGCTTGTGAATATGGACAATGGCATCATCGAAACTTTTGGCAATTTTGCCTATTTCATCATCATATTCATAGCTAATACGTGTCTGAATATCTCCTTGGGCAAATTTTTGTATCTGCTTGTGTAGGCGTTTGAGAGGATAGAGTTTTTTGAGTACTGCTAAATAAAGTAAGAGTAACAGCGTAATCAAAAAGATACCCAAAGATACAGCAATCTCAAAGTAGTAATTCTCAGGACGATTGTCTTGGAGCATGATATTGTGGGCCATGCGTTGGACATAAATATAATGATTGCCTTGTATATCAAACACACGCACCCTACCTAAAGAAGAACCTCCTGAGAATACTGTCTCGCCACTGCTTTGTATTTGCTCTTTTATCTTGGGTAGGTGTTTAAGGGGTACTGCCTTGACATAGAGTTCTTTATAGAGTTTTTCGAGGTTTTTTTGTGTACTGTTTTGTTGTAAATTGGACAAAAAAGTAATAGAGATAAGTTGATAACGCTTATACTTTTCAATTTTCTGTCGGTCTTTATCCCAAGAGAGAAACAGTAAAAAAGTAGCTATCAAAATAATAATAGCCACAGAAAAAAGGATGTGTATAAAGGTGGTTACAGATAAGTTTCTCATTGACGGTCGGAAAGAAGATACCCTATGCCACGAATAGGTTTGATATAAATATTATTGGCATCTATTCTCCCTATCTTTTGACGCACACGAGAGATAATGACATCAATATTTTTGATAGACGAATCATCATCAATATGTGCACTCTCATACAAAAGCTGTTCACGAGATACTGAAGCATTTTTATGCTGTATGAGCATAAAAAGTATGTCATATTCAGCAGCAGTAAGTTCCAAAGGCTTCTCCTTGAAGCGTATTTCTCTTGCTTTGGCATTGGCTACAAATAGGGCTTTATTTTTATTGACTTTTTCTTCAGTATTACTTGTACGTCGTAAAATCGTCTTGATACGCGTCACAAGCTCACGAGGGTCATAAGGCTTGGGCATATAATCATCAGCCCCTCTTTCCATACCAATCACTTTGTCCGTAATATCATCTCTAGCAGAAGAAATAATAATAGGGATATTGGAAATCTCTCGTATTTTGGGAATCACTTCAAGCCCATCCATCCCTGGGAGAGTCAAATCTAAAATGATTAAATCAAATGTATGTTGAGTCAAGAGAGAAAGACCCAAATAAGGGTCTTCTGCACCCATCACGTCCATTTCAAACTTCATCAGATACTTTGTTAAGATAAACGCCAATTCTGGGTCATCTTCTATAATCAATATTTTTATGATAATAAATCCTTTATATACAAATTATCTCTAAATATATTTAATAGATAGTTAACCTAGCTTTAGGTTGCTGAGTACTTCGTCACAAATTTTTGCTTTGAGCAAAATATATACCTCGTACCTAAAAAGTAAACGCCAAATAATACGCATGAAGCATCAACCTAGATGCCCCGTTATTTCAATGCGTTCACTCTTATCTATATTACCCTTTAAAAGGCATCCACAAAGCCCTCATCAAGTCCATAAATAGGGTCACCTACAATTCTATGTGATATAGCCTCTAAATGTCACCCGTATTTGATGCTGTCTCCCTGTATAAGGTATGGCTTCGACTAAAGTTTGATTGTTGATGTTATCGTATGATAAAGGATGGATAAGCGTACTTGATACTTTGCCATCTAAGGATGTCTGCATTTTTAATTGGATGAGACCCTCTGCATTGTTGATTTTTTTGTCAATTAACACTGCTTCTTTTAGCTCATCTTCTACAAGGGCTTTATATTTTTTAACAAACGCTTTTGCACAAACATTTCTTTCAATAAATATTGTGCATAGCCATTTTCTGATACAGTATCAGTCCCTGATGTCTCTGCATCTATTCGGTGTACCAAAATGGGCTTCTTCTCCAAACGCATAGCGTATTTCATCCAAGAGTGTGTACGCTGTAGAACGCACCGTAGGATGAACTAGCAACCCCGATGGTTTATCAAAGATAGCAAAATGTTCTGTTTGAAAGAGTGGCGTTAAGCCTTGGCTAATAGCCTCAAAGATTAGGACTTCTATATACCCAGCCTTCAGTATTTGCCCTTTTTGTAAACGCTTCTTCTGATGGTCAACAATTCTACACTTTTGCAAAAGTGTATGAGCCAATGATTGGGAGAGTTTGACCACATCTACTAAAAAAGTCTTCTACCTTTTCACCTGCTATGACATCGTATTTTTAAGTCTGTAGGGCAATACATATCCTTATAGTTTATTTAACGATAGTCTATAGTGTTCTTTTATTTTTGTGAGAACAGTACTTACCTCAACTTTAGAAAAGGCTTACTAAGACTATAGTCATATAAATGTTTTATCTCTTCTATCGCTTTGGGGTCATTAGTAATGGAAACAATAATAATTTTTATATCTGTATTCTTTTTTATTTCTTCTACAACTTCCGATCCTG
>JAUZSQ010000063.1 GCA_030949325.1 Sulfurovum sp. | reverse complement strand
TGAGATCATAATAAAATACAATAAGAACAATAATATATGTTACATATATGATATAATATAAAATAATATTGAAATACAACATAATAACAATAACAATGAATGAATACAGCACAATGCACACAACAACAGTTATATAGAGAAACTTGTTATATTATAGGAACTTCTATCCTTTTTATATTATTTGTTGGAGTAGAGTACTCTGCTATAACCATGATTGGAATATCATGCCGAACATGAATATCAGTATCGCTGATATTGCTAGTAGGAGATATTTCTCTTCTTTTTCAATGTGGTTACTTTTTTTCTGTGTACTCTGCATCTCTTTCTTGTACTCCACCAATAGAGAGTTCTTCGTATTCCTTGAGATCTTTCTTGAATTCTTTTAAGAGCTCGTTCTCTTGAATTGCCATATCTAGCTTCAATGAATTTAAGTCTTTTTTGATTTTCACGTTCAAGCCGCTGATTAATTTCGGTAGTTCTTCTTCCATCCAATCGGCTTCTTTTTTTCAATGCTACTATTAATATCAATCGCCTTGCTTCTATCTTCTCGGTTATGCTCATAAAATTTGTTTCCATATATATCTCCTCCTAATCTCATTTTTGTTTCGCCACTCTGTATAGTAAGATAATCGAAATTCTTACCCCAATCGTGACCTTCATTGATTACTTGAAGCCCTATAGACTCTAGCTCTGCTTTGACTCCGTCTAAACTATTTATAAGTCCTGACGCATTCATGCTCATGATGTAATCAGATATTCCCTCGATTGCTACCCCTCTACCTTTTTTAGTGGATAAGTCTTGAGAGGACATATCAATAATCGCCTGACCATGTTCTTTCCTCAGCTCTCTATTTGATTGACCTCATTAGTAGGATTAGGATTAAGCTTTTGAAGTCATTGCCCACGGTTAGCCGATGCTCCAACGCCATCTGGTCAATGATTGCTATTTTTCGATTTAGGTCTGACCTATGCCAATATACCTTTAGCTGAGTTTGCGTAAGGAGATTGACCTTGGGTATCCTAATGTGATAGTGTAGATGGTCGGTGTCTGTATGCTCCACTATATCTGCATGATACTCGTCCTCACGATACCCATACATTAATTTCTTTACAAACTCTTTAGATAACGCTCTCCCCTGCTCTTGACCCACATTATCCTCTTTTGCAAAAGAAACAACCATCCGTACATAGTTACCTCCTGCATAGTCAACAGAGTCGCATATCTTGTCGCCTAGTTCGGTATCTCCCATAATGAGAGTCGCGTGATTACGCTCATTATCCTTACCTAGGACATACTCGCCCCACCCACTGCTACCACTTCCAATATCAACTATCACAAGAAGCTCTTCATGGTTTTTTCTATCTCAAAAAGTTTGGAAATAACCATCCTGTCTAGTTCTTTTTTGCTGTTGAGATGGAATGCTATTTGGTTGATATTAATTCCAATCTTATGAATTTCATAGAGTAACCTAGGGTCGAATGATTGGTTATTTTTCGGCTTTGGTCGTGACGGAATAGTCATATCATCGGATAATTTAGGGTCAATGGATTTCCGTATCCATTGAGCTATGGTCAAGTTTTCATCTTCGGCAAGGGCTGATATTTTCTCGTGAACATCGTCATGGAAATTGACTTTGATTTGTTTTAATCGCATAGTATTTATCCTTTAAATTTAATTATACAATGGGGGAAAAGCCCACGGCAGTGACCCTCGGTAGGAGCAAGGCAAAAGTATAGGTGCAACCGAAACGTTCCCAAGAACCATCTCCGTAGGAGGTGGGACTTGGGTAGCCTTGCTCTCCGAGGGATTTTGTGAATAATATTAAAAGCTACTCAAATTGATATGGGTACTACTTAAAAAAAAAAGAGCGAACCAAAGAAGAGCATGTACTATCAACTGCTCAAATTATAAACGGCTCTTTGGTACTGACCTTGCACCTCTGCCAACGTAACCCTACCACTAGCCACTTCTGCATCTCTTACGGCTAACTGCTCCATCAGCCTAGCTATTTCGGCATCTTTAGCCTTACCCTCAATCTCTGCCTTGAATATTGATTGAGTAGCCAACGTGAGTTCACCTTGAGCTGTGGCGATGAGTTCAACACTCTTGGCATTGGCTACCTCAATTAGGTTCTTGGCATCGGCTGTGACCTTAGCCAACTGTACATCAAAGGCTTTTTCTTTGGCAATAAGTGCTTTTTTCTCCAACGTGACATAAACTGCATCTTGCTTGGTCGCTGAAAAATTAGCGTCAATCGTGGTAAGGATATGCTTGAATGCCTCATGCAACGCTGTCTTAGTGCTGCTGTTGACTGCTTCGTACTTGCTAAGGTCTATATCTGTATCAATCGCATTGGCTTGGGCTAAAGTGAGTGCCTGTACCATCTGCCCCACTCATTACCTGTGCCTTGTCCATCTCTGCCTTTAGCTCGTCTGATACTGTAAAATTAATCTGTGCCATATCATGTCCTTTATGTTTATATATATATTATATTGCAATAACCCTATTATATACCTTATATATACTATATATAGACTATATAACCCTATAATTAGTATATATTTTTATAGGCTTACGGAGTAAGGGCTGTTTTGTCACAAAAGCCAATATAAGCACTTTTAGAGATTCTACTTCAAATCCCCTATTTACCCTATTTCAGACTCATATCTGAGAGATGTTCATTTTTTTGTCACAGGAGCCAATATAAGCACTTTTTCATACCAAGACATACCAAGTATGGGGGTAATGGCTAGTAAGCTGGAAATAGGCTTTATGGGATAGAACAAAATGCTCTTCTTTGGATTGCTCTTATCTCTTGCGCTTATTTATTTAAGATAAACAGCTATTTACTCTCTAAAGGCGATTTTCCTAAAGTGCTTATATACCACCAAAATAAATGCTCTTTTCTGGAGGCTCTTTGCTCTTGATTTACCTCTCTAAAAATCTCTTTCTAGTCTTTGTATTCTTTCCTTTGTTCTTTGTAGGGTGCTGAAATGACGCTCTCATGGGGGTTCAATCCAATCTATTGCGAAGAAAAGGGGGGATATTGCGAAGAAAAGGGGGGATATTGCGAAGAAAAGGGGGGATATTGCGAATACTGTATATATTAAGGTTCGTAGTGGTATAATACGAATACACTAAGTAAAGGGTTCGCAATATGGAAATAGTAAGCATTGAAGAGAATAAAAACAATTTAGTAGTTAAGCACCAAGAGTTGGTGCATGTGGCAAGATACAGGCTCTCTGAATTGGGCATCAAGGTGGTATCTGTTCTAATATCAATGATAAAAGTATCTGACATTGATTTTCAAGAATATGCAATCAAACTCAATGATTTTAAAGAACTCATAGGCTCTACAAGCCATAAAACCTATGAATACGTAGATGCTATGACCGATGAGCTGATGAAAAGCCTTTTAAGGTCGGTGATGAAAAATTTAATTGGATTTATTATGCCAAGTATCACAAAGGAGATAACTATGTTGTACTAAAAATAGCACCGGAGCTAAAGCCATACCTTTTAGCATTAAGTAATAACTTCTTGAAATACAACATAGTGAACATACTTCCTTTAAAAAGTGCTTACGTCATAAGGCTCTATGAATTATGCAAAGACTATTACGCAGAGGGAACACGCTATAAACCCAAGACTTCTGTACTATTTGACATGAAGATTGATAGGCTTAGGGAGCTGTTTAATATACCTGATAGTTACAAGTATAACGATATTCGTAGGCATATCATAGACAAATCCGTAAAGCAATTCAAGGAAAAAACAGACATACAAATATCATATACAGAGATAAAGTTAGGTAGAAAAGTGCATAGCCTACACATCACAGTCAAGGAAAATAACAAGGGGTCTAACGATTACTTGAGCAGTAAAAAAGTATTTGTTGCATGGGTTCGTGAGAAGTATAAACCAAATGTAGAAAAGGAAATATACCCCATTATCCTTGTGACGAATAAAGGTAAGATAAGGGTTGATATCAATGGTAAACTTTACCTATCTGACAATTCCAAAAATGGAAATGCCACCGAATATGACCATAGCCAAGCCAACAAAGTGTGGACATGGCTCTATGATGGGGTGAAAGATGAGACTCTTAAATTGAATACGCTATGATACCATCATGTTCAGTGTGACCTCCTTTATAAAATCTGCCTAACTAACAGATTTTTATCGGACAGAAAAGGCAATTAACTTAGGTTGATTGCCTTTTTTGCCTTTTAGGTGTGGGTGGTGGTGTGGGAATCCAAGAAGAGGAGAAGCATTAACTGCTGTTATTTGGTCGCCCTTTGTTCTTGCTCTTTATCGTTCCTTTGGCGATATGACTTACTCTAAATAAAAATGATATAGGCACGTCTGTCAATGTATTACTTTTTAGCTACGCAAAAAAATAATAAATCGACACGTGCTTCAAGGCTATCGCCTTAAAAACCCAAAGAGCAATCCATAGCGTATCCACGCGAATAATTTAAACAATACTAACAAATAGGGTAGCCCACGGCAGTGACTCTCTCGGTAGGAGCAAGGCAAA
>JAUZSQ010000062.1 GCA_030949325.1 Sulfurovum sp. | reverse complement strand
CAAATGCTTGTCTTGATAAATTTATACTTTTTTAAAATTCTATCAAACTCTTTCTTTTCATGTTTATTACTCCTTTGATGAAAAATTATACCATATTTTACTAAAAGAGTAAGTATTATCTTGACATATTCATCAAAAGAGTATATAATATAAAAATAAAACATCAAAGGAGTAATAAATATGCACATAAAAATTTACAACAAAAAGGTACTTCTCATACATTGAGAGTTAAAACTACATCAGATATTACAAAGATATCCGATAGATTTACAAGATGGGAGTATATGAAATGAGTCAGATAATCAAAATAACAGCAAATGTAATAGGTACGAGTGAAGTAAACTCTGTAGATGCTAGAGAACTATACTCTGCCTTAGAAATCAAAAAAGACTTTTCTACTTGGATTAAGAAACAAATTGAAAGTTTAGGATTAGATGAAAATATTGATTTTATACTTTTCCCCCAAAAGGGGAAAACCTAAAAGGTGGTCGTCCAAAGAAAGATTACATCATCACAACAGACACAGCAAAACACATCTCTATGGCAAGTAGAACGGCTAAGGGTAAAGAAGTGAGAGCTTACTTTATTGCTGTGGAAAAAGCTATGAATGAGAAGAGAAAAGAGGTGAGTACCAATGTAGAGATGCATGGTAGTGATATATCAAGCATTCTAGCACTTATGACAGCACAAAATACACTTATGGAAGGATTAATCAAAACACAACAAGAAAGCTTAGTACAGCAAGGTAAGCAAACAAATATTATTTTGGACTTGATACAAGATATGAAAGCTACGAGAAATATAGTAGTAGCACCCATTCCAGCCTAAACCCAAAGGCTAAACTCCCAGCCAAAGCCAAAGCCAAACCTAAACCTACACTTCTTTTATTGAGTAAGGAAGAGGAAGAGAAAGAGAAAGAGTATCAAAAATCATTGGTTGAGGAAGAGGAAAGATGGCAAGTTGCAATATATGAGAAATTTTTGTCTGAACAAGACCATATTAGTATGAGATTGAAAGCTGATATGTTAGACATCAAAAAGACAAGAATTAGCAACTATAGTCAAGAGTTTATCTTGTTGTAGAAGTCAAGCTGTCAAATATAAGAATGGTTCAACTGGATTGACCAATGAAAAAGCATTGCTTCTTGAAAAAGAATTAAACCTAAACCCTATGGCATTTAATGAACTTCGCAAAGAATATTTTAGAATAGAAGAGATTAAACGCGTACACAGAGAAACATACCAATAAACAATAAAAGGAAATTACCATGAACCAATTTAAAAAATTTTACAAAGAGTTTTGTTTTCCAAATAAAATAGTATTCAAAAGTATTTTGGCTTTAGAAAGTACAAAGGGATGAAAAATCTGATTACATCAAGTGATTACAATGATGATAATTGTAAAAGATTAAAACTGACAGAGTATTTAATGAAAAATTTCATTATGAAGAATGAAAAGAATGCTTTGGAGTTTGCATTGGAGAAGAGTACAGAGCCGTTTAGATAGCATTGTGTATCTTTCTAATCACCCTCTTAATATTCATGTAGATATATAATATGGAAGAGACAGAAGAAGAAACATATTCAGAAATACATTGGATTGAGAATCAAATGAATATAGTACAGAGTTGTAGTCATAGACCCTATACAGCGTTATTTATTTGATATGACAGCAAATGATGAACGAGATAAAAAAGAATGTTATGATTGGTTTGATGTTCCGTATATTGTTACACAACAATATCAAGGTGATTCGTATTTGTAGTATATTACAAGAATGGGTGATTTTGATATAGAAAGTGAAGAAGAGTTTAATACGAGAAAACAATTAGATTTTAAGAACTGGTGTAAAAATCATCCCATGGGTGTGTATTATATGGTGCGATGTCTTGATGGTGGAGCATGGGATAGAAGCACTAGGCTTGGTGACTTTGAAGATTTAGGAGAAGCTGCTAACATTTTGTAAGGAGAGAGGAAAATAATATGACGGTGAAAAGAAAGTTACTTTTAGTGAGTCTATTCGTTGTAACATTTAGCTCTAGCTTGTATATGCTTCATTCAGAAGGATACAGATATAACGCCACACCTAGCTATCCTATAGGGATATATAAGCTTGATACAACCCAAAATAGCCAATCTATTGCAAAAGGTAAACTCGTCTTAGTTTGCCCTCCTGATACCATTGCATTTAAAAAGCCAATATTCAAAGGCTATGTAGCTAAGGGTTCTTGCCCTAGTGGGTATCAAGCTCTTATCAAAAGGTGGTTGCACTCTCTGGAATGGCGTAGTCATTGACAAATATGTTTATATTAATGACATCAAACAAAAAAATAGTAAAGTCTATGCTTTTTTGACTCCCAAGGGCATTCATTAATAAAAACACACAAAAGCTATTTAGTCAAACACGATGAAGTCTTTTTATTATCAGATTTCAATGATAAAAGCTTTGACAGTAGATATTTTGGTGTTATCGCTCTTCATCTTATTCAAGGAGAAATCAAAGCTCTATATACTTGGTAAAACCACAGAACATAAATATTCCCCTATTTCCAATAAAATACAAAAATATAAACTAATAATTAGTTTATCATAAGGATAATTATATTATCATATATAACAACTAAAGGAGTATAATAGTGCAAAAAATAGACCCAAATCCCTATTTAGAGGGAAGAACGAGAATGGAATGCTAGATATGGAAGCTATATCAAACAAGCTTCAACATGGAGAGTGATTGCCATCATGACAACATCTCTTGCCATGGTTGCAGTCGGAGGGGTAAGCTATATAGGTAGTCAAAGTAAATATGTACCTTATCTCATACAAGTAGATAAGCTTGGAAAGTCTCTAGCAAGTAAACCTGCGTATGAAACTTCTATTGTCAATCCCAATGTTATTAAATTTGGCTTATCAGACTTTGTAATCAATTTGAGAACAGTGTATTCAGATAGAAATATTCAAAAAGATTATGTTTTTAAGACTTATAGATATTTGGCGAGTAATTATCCTGCCTATATGAAAGTGAGTCAATTTTATAAAAGAGCATTCTCCTTTTGAAAGAAGTGAAAAAGAACGAATTTCTGTAAGTATTAAATCAATTTTAAAGATGTCTAAAACATCTTGGCAGATTGATTGGGATGAAGAGTTGTCAAATGAAAGAGGAATGTTCAAAAGAAATGATAGCTATAGAGCCTTGGCTACTGTAGAGATTATCCCTCCCTCTTCAGAAGCAGATATTTTAAAAAATCAGTAGGTCTTTATATCAAAAGAATTTACTTGGTCAAAACTACTCAAATAAAGGAAAAGTATGAAACTTTTATTAATACCTATCGTCCTCTTCTCTAGTGTCAACCTATCGGCAGACTTATCAAACAAAGAAATACATTCATTGAAAATTGCTAAGAAATGGATAGACAAAGATGTAAAATCTATAAAAGGCAAAAATGGGTCAGTCACATTTATTTTTGGTGCTACTTTACCTTCAATTTTAACAACACCTCTAAAAATTACAGATATACGACTACAGGAAGGTGAAATTATTAGAGAAATGCAATTAGGAGATACGGTAAGATGGCAAGTTTCGCCCTCTATCTCTGGCACTGCTCCTCGTGAGATAAGCCATGTGATACTAAAACCTACAGATGTTAATCTCTCTACTAGTTTAGTTATTTTTACGGACAGAAGAACATACAATCTGAATGTACAATCTACCGAAAAAGAGTTTACACCTATTGTAAATTTTCATTATACCGATGAAGTGAATAAAAAATGGATTGCCTATCAAAATCATATTAATCAAAATGAGAAAAAAAAGCGTAATTCTAAAAAACTACATGGTACAAATCAAAGTATTGATAATTTGGATTTTAAATATACGCTCAGTAAATCAAATTATAGATGGAAACCGATTAGAATTTATAACGATGGACGAAAGACTTATATACAAATGCCAAAGACGATGAAACATGGGGAATCTCCTATATTGATGGTCCTATCAAATGGTAAGCAAAAATTAGTGAACTATCGTATGCTCAAAGATAGATTTATCGTTGATAAGATTTTCTCTCAAGCTGTACTTATTAAAGGTGTAGGACAAAATCAAGAGAAAATCGTTATTTCAAGAGGAACAAGTACAAGTTCTAACGCATTTCTGGATTTACTCAAAAATGAAGAAACCTTATCATGGGGTCAGTAATGAAAACCTTTATTAGTTTACTCTTTATTCTACTCTTGAACGGCTGTGCTACAAATGCCTATTATTATTCTGTAAAAAAAGTGAATAATACAGTAAGAGCTGATAGCGTTATCGTCAATGATATATTGAAATTATTACTAAAACACTACCCACCTGCAAAAACAACATTTTATATCGATACGGAATATTCTATTGCTAATAATCAATTTAGCTCTAGCTTTCAGAAGTCTTTTAGGAGTGTAGGATATGCCATCACAAATAACGCAAAAATAAATGCTATTCCTTTGGCATGGAAGATTGACCACATCGGACAATTGGTACGCGTTACTTATCATATTGAAAATTCTGTTATCAGTAGAATATATATGAGAACCTCAAAATCATATAAGGCATATAACGCTTTTACTGTAGAGGGATTAGGAAAAACCAATGGCAAATAATACTGATGCAGAAGATGAACTTTTAGATGCAAACTATTCGCCTGAAAGAGAAGAGGACTTAAATAAAAAACCTAATACCAATACAGGTGTTAAAAAGTTAAATGGAAAACCCTTATATATTGTCATTTTTACATTTTTGGTGATATCTTTATCACTAGGATATGCCATGTATCAGCGTGGACAAATGAATAAGCATGATGCCCAAGAGAAAGAAGTAAGCAAACAAAGAAGAGTAATCCAGATGGATTGATTGGGGGCTTTTAGAAGATTTATTAAATAAAGAAGCTAAACCAAAAGATAATAATTATTCTTTACCTTTTATTTTTCAGTAGAAGAAGATAAAGAAAAAGAGTTACTTCCAAGTATAAGAGATATTACCTATCCTAGATGAGAACGCAGAAAAATTGAGACTTTTAAGAGCAAAGCTTTTATTTGATGCCATGAATGCCCCAACGCAATTAAAATCAAAAGTTTCATCCTCTTCTCCTACTACATCAATTCTAGGGGACTTAGCATCCCTCTCCAAGTTAGCTTCTTCTACTCCTGGTATGGATTTAGCAGCACAATTAGGAAACTTACATAGTGGAGCTGTAGAAGATAGAGTTTTGAAAAATGCATCTTTTATGAAAAAATCAAAGAAATCATTTAAATATATTGATTCTACAAAAACAAAGCAAATCTCACCGTATGAACTCAAAACAGGTTCTATTATTCCTGGTGTATTAATCACAGCACTTAATAGTGAACTACCTGGTCAAGTTTTAGGACAAGTTTCTGAAAATGTTTATGATACTGCCACAGGAGAACATTTATTAATCCCTCAAGGAACTAAGATGATAGGCGTTTATAGTGCAGATGTGGTTTATGGTCAAGAGCGTTTACTTGTAGCATGGAACAGATTAGTATTTCCAGATGGACAAACACTTAACATAGGTTCTATGAATGGTACAGATGGTACAGGTGCAGGAGGTTTTGCAGACCAAGTCAACAATCATTATTTTCAAGTATTTGGTTCAGCATTTTTACTTACTTTATTCAATGGAGACATGACGGTTAAAAATGGTGAGTTAGTAATACTCCAACAAGACACAAATACAGAAAGAAAAGAAACATCCATAGAAAAGCAGGCATCAGCTGTGATAGAAAAACAGATGGACATTGCTCCAGTGATAGAAATACGCTCAGGGTATCAATTTAATATTTTTGTAACGAAAGATATTATTTTAGAACCTCTTTCAGATTAAGATAAAAGGAAAATTATGATTAAAAACTTATTAAGCTACATAAAATTTATATGG
>JAUZSQ010000061.1 GCA_030949325.1 Sulfurovum sp. | reverse complement strand
AGAAAACAGTACCCAAATGACTCAAACATAGACCATGCTATGCATGTATTGAAACGTCCTGTACACTATACGCTCAAAGATGCAAAGTGCGTATGTAGCGTCCTACTGGATGATGGCTTGTTAAATAATCACAAGTAAAAACATCTGAGGCAAAAGAGTAAAAATGTAAATCAAAAATTCAGCCATAGAACTCATACTTGATGCCTCGTGGTAGTATGCTCAAACGCATTCAAGGTAAAAAGACGTATAGACATCGCCAAAGAGGTACTTATCAAAGCATGCGAAGAGACTATTCCTGCTCAAACACTCGTAGCTCTTCGTGTCTTTGGGCATAAAAAAGCAGACGCTTGTCGTACAGACTTGGAAGTGAGGCTACAAGCTTTAAATGTAAAGAAAATGACAAAAATACTCAAAAAAATAAAAGCCAAAAACCTAGCCAAAACGCCTATCGCTGCCTCTTTGGCAAAAGTAGCCCAAGACCTCTCTTCTGCTAAAGGGAAAAAAGTCATTATATTGGTCACCGATGGAAAAGAAACGTGTGAGGGAAATGCTAGTAAAGAGATAGAAAATCTCAAAGCCTTAGGTATAGATGTACGACTCAACATCGTGGGTTTTGCCATAGAGGATAAAGCACTCAAAAAAGAGTTTGAAACATGGGCGAAACTAGGCAATGGTGCGTACTTTGAAGCCAATGATAAAAAATCCTTGGAAGATGCTGTGAAAAAAGCATTGCAAGTACCTTATGCAGTGTATGATTTAGATAATGAGCTATTAGCTAGAGGGATAGTAGGAGATAACGGACTAAAGCTTAAAGGTGGCTATTAATAATGTCATAGTAGAAAGTAGTCCACAAAGCGTTTATGAGCGTGTACGTGTCAACGGTGAAGAAGAAACCCTTTTAGATACAGCAAAGCATAAGGAGCTAAAATAAATGAAAATCATAAGTATAAAACAAACCCTAAGTATAGTCATGTCGCTCATGTTACTTTCACAAAGTGTTACAGCAAGTGTGCCACAAAACAAAGAGGATGCACAAGCAGAGTTCATAAGTTACTTAGAGAACCAACAAGAAGTATATAAAAAACACTTTGACAAAGAAATGCTTTTAGAAGAACTAGATTATGATGTAGATAAAATCATAAATTTTGTAAGTCATAAGATAGTCTACCAAGCCTATGATGGTGTACTGCGTGGTGTTGAGGGTACGCTCATAGGTCGTGCAGGTAATGCACATGACCAAGCCATTACCTTAGCAAGTATGCTTAACGATGCCGATATAGAAGCACAGATACTTGTGGGGGAACTTAATAATGCTCAAATAGAAGAGCTGAATATGCAGATAGCTTCAGCAAATTTACCAAAAATTAGAACCTATAGATGAAAGTAAACTACCAAGTAGCATGAAACAAATGGTAGCTAAGATTAAAACTGTAAAAGAAGATGCTCAAAAGAAATTAGCAGAAGTCTATAAAGAGAATGAACGCATCGCTAAAAATATTTATACGCATATACCTAAAGAAACACTGAAAGAAGGTGCTATAGCTTTTGCAAAAGAGCTACATGATAGCACAAAAAGCTATCGTTGGGTTCAATACCGAACATCTATAGATAGCCCTTGGACAGAAATACACCCAGCCTATAAACAAGCAAAAAACTGGAACTTAAGTATACATAGTACAGAAGTAGGTGCAGTGAATCAAAAAGACTTACAGAAGCTTAGTATGGAAGTATGGATAGAAACATCTGATGGAAAGAAAAAATCTATCACAGGTAAATGGGAAGCCCCTGCCGCAAACTTGACAGGAAAACCTTTATCTATTGAAATAGCCTCAAATGCGATGTTTAAACCTAAATTACTAGGTAAGAATAAAGCTTTTTTAGATGCTAGTGACTATTTTTTCATAAAGATAAATGATACATTACCTAAAGAAGGGAAAGTATTTGATTTAAGAGGAAACATATATTCAGCAGATAGTATCGAAGGATTAAACTCTGTGTTTGCTACTGTTGGCAAAAAAATGGGAGAAGTTACAGATATATTTAGTAAATCTATAAGTTTCAAAAAAGATGTAAAAAAGACCTCCAAACATATAAAAAAAGTGTGGGTAGACTTTATAATTGAAAAACCAAATACACCTAATAAAAAAATAACGCGTACAATTTTTGAGGGCGATGCACTAAAAAAACCTTCAGATACAGCTATGAAACTTTTACAACGTTGGGATATTCATGTGGGTACGACAAAGAACATGGAATCGTACTATCAATCACATAGGTCACAGCAACTCATCTCAACAATTACTGGGCTGAAGAAAATGCATAGTTATCTACAAAACAATAAACAAAGCAAAGAAGGTATATTCAATCAATCACTTCATCTTTTAGTAAATCCAAATGTTGTACGCTTACAGCAAATACGTAACTCTTTTGACTCCTTTAAAACTGAAAAACAACATATTAGTTATATAAGTGAGATTAATCTTCTAGCAATCCGACAAGGTATATCAAAAGCAAAAAAAGATTTTCGTATTTATCAGATAAGTGATATTATGTCAAATCAACGTAATTCATTTCTAAAAGTGCCTGACAATAGCTTAGAGATTTCACAAAAGCTAAGCATACAGCATGGCATTTGGGAAACACTAACAGAAAAATCAAAAGTAAGTAAACACAAAAACATTTCGTATTCTAAATCTGCCTATGAAGAACTACAAAAAGTATCAAATTATACTAATCATAGTATCAATAATACTTCTATAAATCTCCATGCTACTTCAGATACTTGGTGGAGTATTGATGTCAATACAGGTAGTACTATAGGGATGATGTCTTTAGAACAGGGCAATGCTGGTGCTGAATTTGCAGAATATATAGGCGTTAGTATTAGCGTGGCTTTTACTGTTATTGGGACTCTAGCTTGTGCTCATGGTACTACCGCAGATACTGCTTGTTGTGTAGGAGTCAACGGAAATCTACTTGTTGCAGGACTCACTATTGGATTTCTAGCTGCTATCTTCATACCTTCTATTATCGCATTAGTTGTTATAGGAGTTGCTGGTGACTTAAGTGCTGCTACCCTACCTGATGCCACAAAGTTTCCTGTTCTGGGAGGGTCCGATGTTCCCAAGTAAAGAATAAATGATTTCACCATTCATCACACCTTTAAAAGCTAAACTAAAAAAAAGGAAAATAACATGAAACACAAGATACTAAAACTAACAATAGCATTTGGCACTTTCTACAACAGATAGCATTTGCAGATATAAACCCTAAAAATGGTATATGGAAACCAAAGATAACTTCCAACAAAACATCAGGCTGTCCTTCTGTGATGACCTCTATGTTAGACAAGCAAAAAATGCCTACAAAGTCGAAAAATATGACATTTTCAAAACCTTTTCACCCTTCATCCTTGTTTGATGATGCACAACACCTCAAATGGAAAAAGCTTGGTAGCAACAAATGGGAAGCATCTATCGTCAATAATGAAGGTTGGAGGCCATGAGTATGAGTGTACGATGGAAACCTCAATCGTCATTTCTCAGACCAAAATGAATGTACACTCAAAAGTGTATATGAGAGTTCCCACCTCAAATGGCCGCAATGTTTGGTGGTAGTGGTACATGTACGGCCGATGCAATTGGCTCCATTTAATATATAGGAAAATAATATGGAAAAAAATAACTTTAATAATGGCATCATTTTTTATGCTCGCTTGTGGTGAAAAAGTCCCTACAGATACAATACAACTTAGTAAAGATTTTATGAAAGCACTCATCGTCATGGATGAAAAAACTTTAAATAAAATCATACACCCTCGGGCAGGATAACGAATGTAAGTATGGAACATGGTCTTATCCCTTATCAAAAGTTCATAAAGAACGTGCTGTACCCCTTTGAAGAGCTAAGCTATACTATACAAAAAGGTAAAACACAAGACATAGAGTGTGTTGTCGTTAAAAGTAATGGTACACGTGAGGGGAATGGAGACTTACCTGCCACTAATTGGAGATTAGAATTTACAAATGATGAAGAAAAAGAAGGATTATATTTAGAAGATGTAGATATTTTCTATGGTCATTTTATATCAGTAAAAATAATGAAAAAGGTTCCTCTTGTATACTCTTCTTCTTTATCGTTTGTACTTGCAAATGAAAGTGCCTATACTCCATAGCAAACAAAGACTGTAAAAAAACCAAAAGTATTTGAGCATAACATGGGTGCAAGTTTAAGTTGTGAAAAAATTTGAACAGTTTGAAACAGAAATTATAGATGAAGACGCTCGTATGAGCATTACTATTAAACGACGAGGGCATTGAGTATCCTCAACGTTATTCTTCTATGGGTGCTGGTAGCTCCTCTCTGGCTCTGCAATAGCATGCTGCGTGCTGGTGCAAAAGATGCCAGCTTCAACTCCTCATGCTTTTACAGCCAGAGTAAATTTTTTTCAATAGAAAGCGAACAAGCACCAAGTGGACGCAAAGAGGTCTCAAAACCAGCAGTAAGCGAGATAGACAAACACTTACTTGTGTGGTAGGTGTCATACT
>JAUZSQ010000060.1 GCA_030949325.1 Sulfurovum sp. | reverse complement strand
AGGAAATCAGAAGGAGCCATAGAGCAAGAGCTTTGGAGAAAGAACGCATTAGAGTTAATGGAATCAGTAGCAATACTATCATCCCAACAAGGAAGATTATCAAATTATTAAAAAAGAGCCATCCAAGAAGAATCAGAGCCGTTAGAAAAGTATTGAAGAAAGTCTTGATTCCACTATTGAAAGAGAGTTTTTAACGCCATTAGAAAAAACGTTAACTACTTCTTACAAGGAAGCAAACGAGAACTTATTAAACGGAATGAAATTGTTATAAAAAGTTTGGGGAGATACTAAATGCACGAGAGGATAGTGTCGCCATAGAGGAGGTTAAGGCTATCAAAATAGAGCCTATCGAAACAGAACCTACTATCCTTATCATCAATGATGGCAATCGTGATGAGTGGTCAAATACGATTATGAACGAAGATATTATAGTAACAAATCTAGGTAATAAGGACTTTTGGATAGTGAATTTTTTTATGCTGGGGAGCTTAGGGAGGGTGTAGCCTTAGTCATTGGTGGAGATGGCATAGGAGAGCTAAAATGGGCTAGTGAGTTGGTTGTGGCTCAAAATGTGGTTGTTGATAAACCCAAGGCTAAAGTGAAACAGAAGCCTAGTATAGAGCCTAGCATCAGTGCCTAGTCATAGGGGATATAACCCTTAATTAGATATAATATTATTGCATGGATTGATTATGTTTACAAGGGTACTTAGGTACTCGGTGGGTGGGGCTTGGGACAGCCCAAGAGAAAGGACAGCATTATGCGAGTTCTAATCATAGTCATACTGTTGGTTATTATCTTCACTTCTAAGTGTTGGTAGTCCCAATAGGGAGTAGAGAGAGCATGTAACTCTCTTTGCTCCATGCAAAATTATAGCACAGTCCTCTAAAATATAGACTCTATCCCTAGTTATTTAATTCACACTATAAAAAGTTTGCCCCCACTTGTTTCCTAATCTAGCCATACCCATGAATTGTTTTGTACTATCCATAATATTAACACAGTGTCCATCACTCGCCAATAATCCATTCATTACAGCAGGTAAGGATGAAGAAACTGATGCTAAATTTTCAGAAATTGAATATTTAGTGGGAACACCATTGTTTTTAATTCTTTCGTTTGCACTAGACCCTCTACCTAATTCCATAATTTGAGCAGTCCAATCTGTATCAGACCCACTACCATCATGAGAAAAGAAGTTTGACTCAACCATATCTACATTATGCTCATACGATGCTCTGTATAACTCATCACTCCATTGTAGAGGTGTAACAGCAGGATAGTATCCATGTTGACCACAGGTACGACCGACACTTCTAGCACCATTTACGGCATTTAGATATGAGTTCTTTTCTGCAGCCACTTTTAGTGTTACAAGTTCCCCTTGTGGACAAACAGGTAGCATTAATTTAAAGCAAAATCATTCGATAGGAAGTTTTGTCGTTTGTGGGGTTACAGTTATCGTAAAATCAGGAACTACTACCCTAGCTGTTTTTTATATTCCTGCAGGTACGTGGACCCCTTAAAACCCAAAACTTTGCGTGTGATATGCACCTACTTTAGCCATACCAAATTGAGTGTGGCTACTGTTCATAATGGCAGAACAGTGACCATCACTCGCCAACCATGCACCCATCACGTTAGCCGTGCTTGGTCTACCTTTAGCTATATTTTCAGCACCACCACCACTAAAACCATTATTTGCAGCTCTCTCTTGACTATTACTACCTCTCCCTAATTCCATAATAACAGCCGTCCAATCACTTGCAGTACCACTACCTGTGTGCGAATAATTATTGCTCATTTCCATATCTTCACTATGTTCATAGGAAGATTTATATAGTGCATCGTTCCACGATAGAGCAGGTGCAGGGTCAAAATATCCATGTTGACCACAGGTACGACCGACACTTCTAGCACCATTTACGGCATTTAGATATGAGTTCTTTTCTGCTTCACTGATTGGAGGTGCATCATAAGGGTGTGTTTCTACCGATGGAGTGTCACTATCCCCACCACCACAGCCTACTAATAAGGCACTCGCTACTAATACACTCGCTAAAATTGTTGTTTTCATTTTGTTTTCCTTTTTTAGTTTAGATTATATCCTTTTCATATCTAAAAGAGGGACTCTTTATTCATATCCTCGATTTTCTTCCTAATCTCCTCTTCTGTTTCAACCACTTGCTGAAAACAGACTAGTCTCTCTCTGTTGGTATGCAACCATGCCCACGCTATCATGGCTTTCTCTTTGGTTATCGTTTCCATTTTGCCATCACTATAGTATAGATGTCCTTTTTGGCTACACATTAATACGCGACCCTCTTTGTTTTTGAATAGAGGTACACCTGTATAGAGTTCTCGAATCCATTGGATGAAGCTGTTTAGGTCAATTAGGTTTTTCTTGAAGTGGAATGTAACTGATTCTATCTTCCGTACAAATTTATGCTCTTCAAAATAGATAGGTTTTTCGGTAGTGCCTAGGTTTTTTATCTCTATGTCTGTATGCTTGTTTATGTCCTTGACGGCTTGTAGTAGTACTTTCTTTTTAAAATTGTCATACCTGTTGTAGCTCTTCGGTACTTCTAACTGTTCCATGAGTTCTGCTATATTAAATTTACGTACTCCAAATTTAAACCTTTCTTTAAGCAGTAGATAGATTCTTTGTGAGTATTGCCCTTTCATCTGAACTAGATGGCGAATATCAGCACTAATATATTGAGATAATTCCAACAAATAAGGTTTCATTCGCTTATCGAACCTACACTTCACGACAGCATTTTTATAAGAGAAGTATGAAAATCCCATCATTTCCCAATCTTCGTCACTTCTGTAAATTTCAAAGACCTTGGTCATCAATCCTCTAGCAGTAGTCCGTAATTGGGCAGTATCCATCTTAATACCTAGCTTGACCTCTAATTGAGCCTTGGTAAAGGTGTAGTTCTTAAATTCCTCATCATCTTCTCTTATTTCAGTAAGCAGTACATAGAATAAATCGCCCTCACTTTTACTCAGAGAATAGTTACCATTTAATAACTCTGGAGACTGTTTAAACTTGCTTTTGTTTGTTAGTCCTGTACTCATACTCATCCTTTAAATTATTACCGTAATATACCATATACTACCTTAATTAATATAGTAGTAGTTCAGACATGAAAAGTAGTAGTTCAGACATGAAAAGTAGTAGTTCAGACATGAAAAGTAGTAGTTCAGTTTTTTCAACCCCTCATAAACCCCCACTGGGACGTGCTTTGCGAGGATTGCAAAAACGCTCCACAACTCTTTACAACTCTTTACATAAAGGTCTGTAGAAAAAAGCACTCTCTAATGAAGAATTTCGCACAGCTCAATTTCTTCTATTCAAATGGATGTCTGCGACGCTAGGATAGGGCGATTTTCAATCGCGTTAAATTGATACCTCCTAGGGTCGGTATCAACGAGGGTAGAGCAGGTGAGTTTTTATTCAAACTCACCTCGCTATGCCCAACTTCCAAACATTCAAATTTAGTTTTTCAATTAGCATGATAAGTTTGATAACGATGTAGAGCATTCTATGGGTTTAAATGTGGTTGAGGGAGATTTCTCGCCATGTTAAGCGATTTTAGGTGGAAATGTACGGATTGAGTGTTTTTAGGGCTTAAAATGGCTTATTTGAGGGCTTTTTCTGAAATATGGCATACCCTAGCTTATTTATCAAACTCCGTGAGCCTATAAAATATATACTAATTATAGGGTTATATAGTCTATATATAGTATATATAAGGTATATAATAGGGTGATTGAACTATAAAATGAAGAAAACGCGAAAGCGTTTTCACGATGCCCCGAAAACAGTTAAACAA
>JAUZSQ010000059.1 GCA_030949325.1 Sulfurovum sp. | reverse complement strand
CTATATCTACAAAGAATAGGCACACATAGCCAACTTTTTAAATAGCCTTTAAAAACAATAGTAGTCATTTAAGTAGTCATTTATGTAAGTGATAAATACTATAGCCCTTATATGTGTTACTCATAGCCATAGTTATGTGGAGTTATTCTCCACCAGTTTATATCCTTTACTCTCACAAAACTTTTTTACAAAACACAATTTTTGTGTTACTCTCGTTCCTCATCGCTCCTGCGTGGGAATGAATAAGCATTACAACGGAGACCGTTGTAACGAGGGAAGGTTTTCTGAAAGCTAAACTAATGATTTTCAATTAATTCTTCTACTTCTTCTTTATACTTACATGAGGATATATTTTTCCCATTACATGCTTTTGTAAGAAACGGTAAAGCCTTTATATAACTTTTTTTATAAAAAATACCAAGCATATGCATACCCCCTAAAGCCTTACATGAGATCATGTTATTTAATTGACACCCTTTAATATGATACCGTGCACTCTCTTCCCAACTATGATTAAGTAGTGCATTATTATCTACAGCATATAAACTCCCTAAGGCTTGACATGCCTCACTATGAGATAAATTACATAAATTAACATATATTGTTTCTATATATTCCCAATCAATATCCTCATTATTATTATTTAAACGGTAGTCATAAGTAGCATCCATGCACTCAGTATATTCAGTATTCTTACATTTTTCCATAATAAGAATTTTATCAATATTATTATATCCACTTAAAAAGCTTGTAATTAAACTCAATATGATGAATTGGGTCATTATGATTTTTCTAGTATGCATTGCACCACTCCTCTTCACTTTTTGTTTCTTCCCTCTTATCTGACATAAAATCAGTCCATGGTTCATAATTATCTATATGTTTCTCTGATCTATCTTCTTCATTAATAATCTCCTCATTAGTACTATTAGGATCCATATGTGGAAAAACTTCCAAACCATTCGGATCCACAAAATTCACAGGACCCCCCAAAACATACCCATACAAATTACTATCCCCACCATCAAACCCAATAGGATCCTTAGCAGTCCACTTCCCAGTAAAGGCATCATAATCCCTATACCCAAATCTAGTCAGCTTAGTATCAGAATCATAAAGCCCACCTGCAAAGCCAAACGGAACTTTAAACGTCTTCGTTAGTATCACGTAAGAATATTACCAAAAGTATCATAAACAACAACTTTCACGATATTATGAGAACGTATCCGAAATAGCCCTTAGGCTTCCTATTTGGTCATAATGGAGGTAATATTTTTCACTTCCCATAGTCATTGAGTTTGGCATTCTTTGGTCTGCGTATTCAAATCTTTGGATTAAATTATCATCTTTGTCATAAATGGCCAAGAGTGTGGTAAGATTTGCCCAAAGGTATTTTTCTGTGATTTCTCCGTTTATGAGTTTGGCTACTCTTTGCTTGTTGGCGTTGTGTTTGTAGCTAATATTTTTGTTTGGGGTTTGAACCGATAGGAGTTCTCCCATTGTGCCGTAAGCGTAAGTTGTTCTGCCTTCTTCTGTGGTCTTTTCTGCTAAATATCCATCTTCATCATATCTATAAGTATTGTCTCCGTAAACAAGTAGATTATCATCTAGGTGTATGCTCCTGAACTGATGAGTAATCCATCATTATCGTAAGTGTAGGCTTCTGTTTGTCTTGCGTAAGTACTAGATTGGGTGCGGTTTTTACTTTTATTGTAAGTGTAGCTTTTTACTTTCTTTATAGGGCTTGTGATGCTTTGGGTTTTTACTGTGAGTCTTGGGTTTTGGCTTTTATTTTGGATTGTTCGTGAAGTATGCATTACAACGGAGACCGTTGTAACGAGGAAATCTCTCCACCACAAACCTTGCCTTAATACTTTTTCCTTCTGTGAAGATAGTTTTTCGCTTACCGTCCTCGTCAAGTACTGATTTGGTGGCATCTCTTTTTATAGTTACCTCTATTTCATTGACAAATATCTTCACTTTTTGCATCTTTTTATCCACTTTATATTTAATGGTTTTAAGGTAGCTTCCTAGCGTTAATTCTTTTGCCAAATCTCCTTGTTTTACCTCTCTATCCTCGTCAGGCAGGTAAACTTTGTGATTTGATTTAGCTCGAATCAGATAGCACCAACCATTGGCTTCATACTCTCTCATTAAGGCTACACTATCTCCTTCTCGGTCAATAATATCAACCAACTCTTTTTCAAACTTATAATTTTCTCGTATGTATTTAGTTCTTTGAACCAACTCCTCTAAATGCGTTAAGTTTGTATCAATATTGCTATCATAAGTGGAGTATATCTTCTCACTTGTTGCCAAGTTTTGGGCTAAGGTTCCCAAAGGATTTCCTTTCTCATCCATTGCCAATGAACCTTGCAAATCATATCCTATCTGTTTCGCATTCCCTTTCTTATTCTTAGTCACAAGTTCCTGTTTCTTTGTATGCTTTTTATAGTCTAAATGTGACCAATCATAGGCTACCAAGGTATAGTTACCTGCTCTTTTGTTACTTTGCTCTACCACTTCTTCTATGATGGGGTCATTGAGTGAGGGAATTGTTACTTCTTCATTATTATAAAATCGCCATGACGCTTGAACTTGACTCCATCCATCAGTCTCTAATACTAGGTTCATTCCACTTTGGCTTCTATGTTTTGTATTCATCTCACCTCTTACTAACTTCTCGATATCTTTTTTTAGTCTTTGATTCATGTCTTTTCTTTTACTTGAATAATAGCACTTTTCTTTTAGGTTAGTTGTGTAGAAAGGTATGGCTAAGAGTGTGGTGAGGTTTTCCCATAGGTATTTTTCTGTGATTTCTCCGTTTATGAGTTTGGCTACTCTTTGCTTATTGGCGTTGTGTTTGTAAGTGATAGTTTTAGTCGCTGTTGTTACTTCTTTGAGTTCTCCCATTGTGCCGTAAGCGTAAGT
>JAUZSQ010000058.1 GCA_030949325.1 Sulfurovum sp. | reverse complement strand
ACCCATATCTTGCGTTATGTATCAGTTCCTGATGCTTCTTGATGATGTTATTTTTATTCTCTTGGACACTAACTATTTCCATAATACGAACCTTTATATTTTATATTCGTATTATACTATTACGAACCTTAATTTAATATATTCGTAATATCCCCCACTTTCTTCGCAATATCCCCCACTTTCTTCGCAATATCCCCCACTTTCTTCGCAATAGATTGGATTGAACCCCCATGAGAGCGTCATTTCAGCACCCTACAAAGAACAAAGGAAAGAATACAAAGACTAGAAAGAGATTTTTAGAGAGGTAAATCAAGAGCAAAGAGCCTCCAGAAAAGAGCATTTATTTTGGTGGTATATAAGCACTTTAGGAAAATCGCCTTTAGAGAGTAAATAGCTGTTTATCTTAAATAAATAAGCGCAAGAGATAAGAGCAATCCAAAGAAGAGCATTTTGTTCTATCCCATAAAGCCTATTTCCAGCTTACTAGCCATTACCCCCATACTTGGTATGTCTTGGTATGAAAAAGTGCTTATATTGGCTCCTGTGACAAAAAAATGAACATCTCTCAGATATGAGTCTGAAATAGGGTAAATAGGGGATTTGAAGTAGAATCTCTAAAAAAGTGCTTATATTGGCTTTTGTGACAAAAACAGCCCCTTACTCCGTAAGCCTATAAAATATATACTAATTATAGGGTTATATAGTCTATATATAGTATATATAAGGTATATAATAGGGTTATTGCAATATAATATATATATAAACATAAAGGACATGATATGGCACAGATTAATTTTACAGTATCAGACGAGCTAAAGGCAGAGATGGACAAGGCACAGGTAATGAGTGGGGCAGAGAACAAGCCACAGTTTTTGGAGAAGATGGTTCAAGCACTCACGTTGCACCAAGCCAATGCGATTGACACGGATATAGACCTTAGCAAGTACGAAGCAGTCAACAACAGCACAAAGACAGCGTTACATCAAGCGTTTAAACATATCCTTACCACCATTGACGCTAATTTTTCAGCGACCAAGCAAGATGCAGTTTATGTTGGTATGGAGAAAAAAGCACTTATTGCCAAAGAAAAAGCCTTTGATGTAAAGTTGGCTAAGGTCACAGCCGATGCGAAGAACCTAATTGAGGTAGCCAATGCCAAGAGTGTTGAACTCATCGCCACAGCTCAATCTGATGCAGTTTTGGTTAATGAAGCCAAAGCTAAACTCGATGTAAAAGTTGCAGAGGTTGCTAAAGAGCTTGATGTAGTGAGCCAAGTTGCTAACCAAGTTGAGTTCATTAGCACGGAGAACAAAGAGCTTAGAGCTTCTATGTCAGCAATAGCCGATACTCATAAGGCAGAGGTTCAGAGCCTATCAGATAAATTGACCACGACTAGGGTGAACTACGTTGGCTACTCGATCAATATTCAAGGCAGAGATTGAGGGTAAGGCTAAAGATGCCGAAATAGCTAGGCTGATGTGAGCAGTTAGCCGTAAGAGATGCAGAAGTGGCTATGGTAGGGTTACGTTGGCAGAGGTGCAAGGTCAGTACCAAAGAGCCGTTGGTAAGTTGGAAGTGTTGGAGAGGGGTGATAAAGTAGTAGGTATCAAAAAGATAAATGATAAAACCAATCTTTTTAGCAAGGCGACCTAAGTCCCATTTTCTACGAAAATGAGTCATAGGGCATTTCGGTTGCACCTTCATTTCTTGCCTTGCTCCTACCGAGGGTCACTGCCGTGGGCTACCCTATTTGTTAGTATTGTTTATTGTTTAAATTATTCGCGTGGATACGCTATGGATTGCTCTTTGGGTTTTTTAAGGCGATAGCCTTGAAGCACGTGTCGATTTATTATTTTTTTTGCGTAGCTAAAAAAGTAATACATTGACAGACGTGCCTATATCATTTTTATTTAGAGTAAGTCATATCGCCAAAGGAACGATAAAGAGCAAGAACAAAGGGCGACCAAATAACAGCAGTTAATGCTTCTCCTCTTCTTGGATTCCCACACCACCACCCACACCTAAAAAAGGCAAAAAAAAAGGCAATCAACCTAAGTTAATTGCCTTTTCTGTCCGATAAAAATCTGTTAGTTAGGCAGATTTTATAAAGGAGGTCACACTGAACATGATGGTATCATAGCGTATTCAATTTAAGAGTCTCATCTTTCACCCCATCATAGAGCCATGTCCACACTTTGTTGGCTTGGCTATGGTCATATTCGGTGGCATTTCCATTTTTGGAATTGTCAGATAGGTAAAGTTTACCATTGATATCAACCCTTATCTTACCTTTATTCGTCACAAGGATAATGGGGTATATTTCCTTTTCTACATTTGGTTTATACTTCTCACGAACCCATGCAACAAATACTTTTTTACTACTCAAGTAATCGTTAGAGCCTTTGTTGTTTTCTTTGACTGTGATATGAAGAGTATCAACTTTTCTACCTAACTTTATCTCTGTATATGATATTTGTATGTCTGTTTTTTCCTTGAATTGCTTCACAGATTTGTCTATGATATGCCTACGAATATCGTTATACTTGTAACTATCAGGTATATTAAACAATTCCCTGAGCCTATCAATCTTCATGTCAAACACTACAGAAGTCTTGGGTTTATAGCGTGTTCCCTCTGCGTAGTGATCTTTGCATAATTCATAGAGCCTTATGACGTAAGCACTTTTTAAAACCAATATATTAGCTATATTATATGTGAGAAAGTTACTCTTTAAATCCAATAAATAAGGTTTCAACTTCCTATGAATTTCAAATTTTACAATGTTTGAACCCTTTTCATATTCGGCAATAGTGACCCAATTCACTTTATTGTATTCATCTATCATAAACGGATTTGATAGTAAATCCGTAGTCATTCTATCCACATAGGTATCTACATTTTTGGAATTAATACCTGTAAGCTCTTTGAAGTCATTGAGTTTGATTGCATATTCTTGAAAATCTGTATCGGATGCACTACATCCTTAAGATAT
>JAUZSQ010000057.1 GCA_030949325.1 Sulfurovum sp. | reverse complement strand
TGGAATGAGCTTGAACTGCAGTTGAGCCATGCAAGGCAGATATGTATTTACTAGAGCGTACTTGAAAACTTGAGAGAGCGGCAATGATGGAAAAGCGATTCCTCTAAACTATTTGAATATGCATCCAAGACGTACCTCCTCATCGAGGATGACGCATGAAGCGAAGAGTCAACATCTTCTTGTCTCCTCTCGCTCCACCGATACACAAAGGTAAAGAAGTCCAAAAGAGATAATTACACCCAAGGAAAAGGTTGAAAAAGCATCGGTTTATCAATCACGAGAATATGTGAAAAATGAAAAAGTCTCTATTGCCTCTCATCAATGTAATCAATGTAAAAGTGTAGATGTCCAAATTGCTTATGGTAAATATGGATATTACTATAAGTGTCAATCTTGTCAAGGCAACAGTAAGATTAGTTTAAGATGTAATCAACCTTCTTGTAAGCCCAGATTAAAAAAAGAAAAAGAGCATTTTTATAAGGTTTGTAGTGACTGTAATACTAAAGAGATATTTTTTAGGAATAGTTAATCAATAACCTCAAGGTCTAATATATTATTTTTTAGGAAAAAATACACAAAACTTTTAAAGAAATAGCATTAGTATAACAATTCCCTACTCAATAAACTCCACCACCTCATCAAAATCCAGTCTCAGTTGTGTCGATTGTGCATTGAGTCTGTAGCCAAAGGGTAAGACCATGGCTACTTGGTATTGTGTACTGTCTAATCCCAATAGCTCTTCTACTTTTTCTTTCTCAAAGCCTTCTATGGGGCAGGAATCTATACCGATGTATGCCCCTGCTGTCATCATATTTGCTCCTGCGATGTAGCTTTGTTTGGCTGTCCAGTGATAGATGTTGGTATCGCTGCTTAGTGTCTCTTCCAAATGCTTAGAATAGAGGTCTATGTAGCCGTCTATCTGTTCTTTGCTCAGAGGTCGTCTTGCGAAGCGTTTTTGGGGTTTTTGGGAACTTGGTTTTACGCTGTTTATTCCTGCTAGTATGATGACCAAATGGGAGCAAGAGGTGATTTGTACTTGATTCCAACAAGCAGGTCTTAGCTTGGCTTTTAACTCTTCGTTTGTGATGACTAGAAACTTCCATGCTTCCATACCAAATGAAGAGGGAGAGGTTTGTCCTGCTTTTAAGATGTAGCGAATTTCTTCGTCTGATATTTTTTTGTTTTCATCAAATAGTTTACAGGCGTGTCTAAATGCCATCGCTTGGGTAAAGAGGTTTTGCATTGTGAGCCTTTAGTTTTGATAAAGTTTAACATATATCTGTTATGCTGTCAAGAGTGTATTTGACAAATAAGACATAAAAGGGCTAAAGATGCAAAGAAAAACCATAGTAATCTCAGGAGCTAGTGGATTTGTAGCAATACCTTCGCCAAAATGAAAATGAGCATATTTTGAAAAGTTCAAACCCCGTAAATAGGAGGGCTAGAGAAGAAGAAAATAGCTATTTTTTAGTAAAAATACAAATTGGCTAAGGTATTGTTGTAGGGCAGTATATATTTAAGTATTTTATCGCAAGTGGCGTATTACAGAAGATGCTCTTGCCTTTTAGGCTTGGCTTAGGGGGGTGTATCCCAAGAGATTATTAGCCTGTGGATATACTTTTAATCATCCTACGATAGAGAAATCCTTAGAAGATTTGGCTATACTTTGACATCAAATTTATAAGGAAACACAATGAAAACAATGACATGTAAACAACTAGGAGGTGCTTGTGATATTAAGTTACAAGCCCGAACTTTTGCTGAGATGACAGAGGTAAGCATCCAACACGGTATGGAAATGTTGGCAGAAAATGACGAAGCACATATCAAAGCGATTAACATCATGAAAGCCGTCATGCAAGACCCTACGACCATGCAATTATGGTTTAGCGAAAAAACAGCTGAATTTAATGCTTTGGATGATGATTAGGGGGAATAATCTTTTAATGGCTAATACGATTGAATATAAAGGTTATATGCTTTTTGGAAAGTGAGAAAGGATAGATGACTTTGTACCCTTTGTAACCTTTGAAGCCTAAAATTCTATCAAGAATCTCTGTGAGTAGGGGTTTCTTTCAATAGTTTGGTACGCTTGGTTTTAGGTCAGTTTATTACGGAAGAGTTTTTTATTAAATGTAAGAAGGATATAGTAAAAATATGAAATATTACATAGATGAAAGTGGAAACACTGGAGATTTAATTATGACAGAGGAGAATCTAAACTTTAGTTCACAAGAATATTTCACATTAGCTTGTATAGGTATAGAAGATGAGAAATTAGATGACTTAGAAAGTAAAATTAATGAGCTTAAGAAAAAATATAAAATTCAAAATAAAGAATTGAAATTTGGAAAAACTAAACATATTTTTGGTAAAAAAATAGGATTTGTTTTAGAACTATTGAAATTGATAGAAGAAGATAGTAAAATTTTAATAGAAATTGTAGATAAAAAATATAGTATTTCCACTAATATTGTTAATTGTTTAATCAATCCACCTTATTATCAATCTGAACAAAGTATTGAAGATAAGAAACACTTACATTTAATTTTAGCTCAATGGGTATATAAATTTGTGCCAAATGAGTTTTTTATCAATTTTTCAAATATATCAAGAACTCCATCAAAGGAAGGATTAGATAAATTATTTCAAGATTTATTAAAAATAATAGAAAAAACAGATAATGAAATGTCAACTGGAATGTTAGGACATCTAAAAGAGTCTATTGATGATTATGAAATAATGAAAAAAGAATCACGAAATAACGAAAATATGAGGGATGCCTATACATATTTTTTACCTCTGCCTGATTATAATAAAAGAGGGGAGTTAATAGGTATATTACCACATATTGCTTCTTTTACAAATTTACATGCTCGATTGAATCATGTGTATGGGGATAATTTATCTTCTATTACTATACAATACCTTAGCCAAAAAACCCCCTCTAAGCCACCCTCTCACGAGAGTGAATTGCCCCTAAATTCGCAATCTTAATGGATACCTTCTGAATTAAATACTCGTTAGCTAAATG
>JAUZSQ010000056.1 GCA_030949325.1 Sulfurovum sp. | reverse complement strand
TTACGCCTTGTGTAAGTCGCCTATGGTACCGATGGTATCAAGTATTGTTGCAGGTCAAGGGTAGAGACTGTGACACAGAAAAAAGCTGTGTTGTTATCTGTATCTTATGTGATGGGTACAGCTGTTACTTATGCACTTATGGGTGCATTAGCAGGAGGCTACAGGAGAACAGCTACAGTCTTATTTCCAAAAAATATTTGGGCTATTGGAGCGATGACTATTGTCTTTGTGGTGATGGCATTGTCTATGTTTGGACTTCCTTAGTATTGCCCTGCCTTCGTTTATTCAATCAAAGCTCAAGCGGCATTCACTGAGGGATTAAGGGAGGGAATATCGGTATGGTATTCTTGCTTGGAATGATTTCGGCACTTATCTTGAATTGCGTGTGTCTCTCCTGTCCTTATCTCTTTTTTTATCTGTGGCTATTTCTTACTAGTGATGCAGTCCTTGGAGCGTTGACGATGTTTGCTTTTGGCGTTGGGTATGGGTGTACCGTTGATACTTTTAGGCTTTGGGGCAGGACCTGTACCCAAAGCAGGGATGTGGATGGACAAGTCAAATATTTCTTTGGGGTACTACTATTGGGTGTGGCTATAGAGATATTTGCTACCTTAGAATGGGTCAATAGTCTCTTTCTTTGGGGTGGGTATGCTGTGGGTATTGCCATTTATCTAGGGGCAACTGAGGCACTGATAGCACAGAGTACAGGTTGGCAAAGATTGCAAAAAGCCTTTGCTACTATTGTTTTGATATGGGGTACACTCTTGCTCATTGGTGCAGGATATGGAGAGCATAACCTATGGAAACCTTTGCCTCAAACGACAATAGAGACAGCAACGGTTGTAAGCCATAAATTTCCTTTTAGCAATATTGCCAATATGCTAGAGTATGAGACCAAAAGAGAAGAAGCCATAGAAAAGAAAAAGATGATGATTGTCTTTTTTTATACCGATACCTGTCCTGTATGTAAACGCCTCAAAGCCATTACCTTTAAAGATAGTAGAGTCCGTCAAGAACTCAACAATAATTATATTGCCGTAGCTGTCAATATGAGTGACAAATCCGATAAGTATATTACGCAAATCAAGGAGAAGTTTCAAGTCTTTGGACCTCCTTCTTTTGTCTTTATTGATGCCGAAGGTGAAATAATAAAAGAGGCACAATTTTATGGCTATCAAGCACCTACGGAGTTTTATGATACGCTTGATATGTTAGCAGAGTAAGTCTATGATATTGTATATACATGGTTTTGGTAGCTCAGGGCAAGGAGGGAAGTCTTCTTTGTTTCGTGAGTATTTCAAGCAACACAACATTGCTTTTATTGCTCCTTCACTTTCGTATGTACCCTTTTTGGCTATGAGTACCTTAGAAGAACTGATTGAGACTTATGAAGGTGAGATTACCCTTATGGGGTCTTCTTTAGGTGGATATTATAGTATCTATTTGGCTGAAAAGTATGGACTCAAAGCAGTGCTGATTAACCCTGCTGTGCAATCAGCTCGAACACTCAATCGTGTCATCGCACTCAATGGTCATGCCAAAAATTATTATGATGAGAGTTTCTTTGAGTGGAATACTTCACATATAGACATGCTCAAAGCCTATGAAGTATCAAGTAGCACAGCAGAGTATCTCATCTTGGTACAAAAAGGAGATGAGGTCTTGGACTACACAGAGGTATTAGACAAAATACCTCAAGGACAAAGCATTGTAGAAGAGGGTGGTAGCCATGCTTTTGATGATATATCACGTCATTTTGCTAGGATACACGCATTTATCTAAAATCACTTTTAAGTAATATATTTATCGTACTTGATAACGGCTTTTATCATTGGCAAAATGTATAGAACCTCTATAGCTTTTGGCTATTTCTTTTTGGGTTTCATCTTCTTTACCTAGGGGTTCTAAGCATCCTATGTGAGAGTACAAGAGATTTGACCTTAGCACTTTGGGCAATTTGACCTATAATAAAGGGTGTCATGTGTAATCGTGTAGCTATACCTCTAGCATCTTTGGGTACAGCATTGTGGGCTACGAGTATGTTGGTATTTTGGGCAAGTTTCTCTAAAGTATGATAATCTCCATTCATATCACCTGAAAAAGTAATGCTTTGCTCTCCTACTGTGACCCTATAGGCAAGGGCAGGAATAGGTCCATGATGTACAGAAATAGCTGAGATAGAGACAGAGCCTTGGTGATAGATGCGTTTTGCACTGCAGAGCCTTCTCTCAGCTAATATTATGTGCTTTGAGTTGTACTCTAGCACCTCCATCCAAATGGTCACCTAAATACTGCCATGCACCTTCATCATCTTCAAAGAGTCTTTCTATGAAGCTTTTGGTACTAGGCATAAAAGCATTGGATTTGGGTCCAGTTACAATAGGCAGCTTCCCGAAGCCTATGCTGTAAAGCTTGATTTAAGCAAGGTGAGTGCATATCATGCTGTATGGTCTACATGTAAGTGTGTCAATAAAATAACTTCTAAGTCTTCTATCTCTGCACCCACTTCTTCAAAACGTAAAGAAGCACCTCCTCCAAAATCGACAAGGATACGACTTTTACCATCAATCCATATCAGATAAGCAGAAGAGGCACGTTTATCCGTACTTTCTGGTCCACCAGAGCCTAGTACTTGCAAGAAGAGTGTAGGCTGAGCCAAGAGCATGATAGGGGTAAATAAAATCAAAATGAAGTAATGTTTCAAGGTATTATCCAATAAAGGGATTTATGCATATAAGTTACACATAAGATATTGTATACTATATATCGTGCAAAATATGTGTAAAGGAAAATCAAATGAAAAATATTTTTGGGGAGATTGCTGTATTGTTTGCGTATCCACAGCATCTTATTTTGTTGTTTGCTAGGGTGATGATTGCTTATGGTTTTGTACAACCCACATTATTGAAGTTACATGACCTTCCTGCGACTGCCAACTGGTTTGATACGATACATATTCCCTTACCTCAATTGTTTTCTTATCTTGTAGTAGGGATAGAGGCTACAGGTATTGTCTTGCTCGTCTTAGGGTTATTTACGCGTACTATCTCGGTGTTACTCATGATTATTATGATGGGAGCTATCTTTTTTGTGCATTTTACCAATGGCTTTTTGGCGAGTAACAATGGTATAGAAATTCCTCTATACTATATGCTTTTTTTGTTTATATTTAGCACTTTTGGGGCAGGTAAATATGCCTTAGATAGTATTATTTTTAAGGGGTCTTTCCATGAATAATGAAAAGTTTTTTACCAATTTTACACTTTTTGCTTCAGATTGGGGTGTTTTATTGAAGGTGGTCTTGATACTGATTGCTTTGATGTTATCGCGATGTTTATTTATGATAGATTTATTCAGCGTAAGAATCAATTGCTTATCAATTATCCTGTTGTAGGGCGTATGCGTTATCTCTTTTATATGTTGCGTGGTCCTATGCGTCAGTATTTTGGAGATGAAACCTTTTATAATTCTTTTGAGAAACTCGAATGGGTCAATAAAGTAGCCTCAGGCAAGAACCCTTATCTCTCTTTTTCTCCTAGTAAACCGTATGCCAATCAAAAGATACTCTTTAAACATGCCAACTTCGTCAAAGAAGTAGATGAAGTAGAAAAAGACTTTTCTGTCACTTTTGGCAAAGACCGAAAGATTCCTTTTCGGAGTCGTAGTATTGTAGGGCGTTCTGCTATGAGTGATGGAGCGATTTCTCCAGAAGGGACACGAGCCTTTGCTAGGGGTGCTTATGCAGGAGGTTTTCCTATCAATACAGGTGAAGGAGGATTAACTTCCAATTTTTTAGCCACACTCAATATTGAAGACTTTGATTCTACTCAATACTTGGATATCAAAAAGGGTACATGGTTTGCTATTTCTATTTATAAACTCTTTCGATTTTTTACCAATAGAGAAGTGGCACAAGGGATTTATAGAAATATGGTGGTACGTCAAAATGACAAAGGGTCATTTATCTTTGATAATCATCAATTGCTTTACTTTCGTATCAATTGGGATAAAGGATTAGAAGCCTTTCCTCCCCAAGTCCCCAAAGGTGTACCTGATATTGTCTTTCAGATGGGTTCTGGACTGTATGGTGTGCGTGATGATAAAGGTAAGTTTGACAAAGAACGTTATCAAAAAGTCATGCACTTTGCGTGTATGACCGAAATCAAAATAGCCCAAGGTGCCAAACAAACAGGAGGCAAACTTTTGGCTTCTAAAGTGAGTGAGGAAATAGCCTACTATCGAGGAATCCCCGCACATCAAGACCTCATTAGCCCTAACCGTTTTCCTTTTGCTACAGATATGGATACCTTTTTGGATTTTATCTCCCAACTCCAAGAGCTTTCTTCTAAACCTGTAGGCTTTAAGATAGTTATTTCTACACAAGAGAATTTTGTTATCTATGCCAAAGCACTCAAACAGAGAAAAGAAGCAGGGAAAAGTATTGCTGATTTTATTACGATTGATGGTGGAGATGGTGGTTCAGCCACAGCCCCTTTAGAAATGATGTCCAAAATAGGCTTACCTTTACGAGAATCGTTAAGTATTGTGATAGAAGTACTCGAAGAGTATGGACTTAGAGACGATATCAAGATTATAGCAGCAGAAAAAGTATTGACTCCTGACGATATTGTAGAATTACTTTGTTATGGTGCAGACTTTATTAATATTGCTAGAGGATTTATGATTTCTGCTGGTTGTATTCGTGCTAGAGAATGTTCAGGAGCAGGAGGGCATAATTGTCCTGTAGGATTGGCAACGATGGATGAATCCAAAAGAAGTAAATATCTCATACTCGAAAAAGCCAAACACGTAACCAATTATCACGAAGGTTTACTACAAGGCATACGTGCTTTGATGGCTGTCATGGGCAAAACCAAAGTATCAGAGTTCTCCATGGATGATTTGACGTTCTAATTAGATACACAGCACTTGTTTGAGCTTCTCTTGATTGAGCTTTTTGATGAGCTTGGTGGAGAGTAGGGCGTATTGTGCTTCATCGAGGTGTAAGAGGGCTTGTACGGTGTTTGCATCTTGGTTTTGTGACCATGCTTTGAGTAGTTTTAACTCTTTTTTGGTGAGTTTTATTTTGAGTAATGCTAGGAGTGCTTCTTCTGATTTGAGTGGGTGTACCAGTGTCTTGATGTGTTTTTTGATTTCTGTGCTAAGTGTTAACAATATATGTCCTCATTATTTATATAATTGCATCATAAGTATGTATCCTATCCCTGCAAAAAAGATAGTACCAAAAAGATTGAGTGCCATTGTAGCAAAAGCTTCTGTATAATGTCCCGATTCTAGTAAAAAAAAGCTTTCTATAGCAAAAGTTGAATACGTCGTAAATGCACCTAAGAGTCCTGTAATCAAAAAAGTCTTGACATAAGGGGGAAAGCTAGTGTTGCTATGAAAGTACGCAAATAATATACCTATGAGTAATGAGCCTAGAAGATTGATGAACAGTGTTGCTAGAGGTAGGGTTGTATGTGCCGTGTATTTACTAATAGATGTATGCATCAAGAGACGAAGCGAGGCACCCAAAGCACCACCACTAGCGACTGCGATGATGGTGTTTAAATTCATCATCTATAACCTTTTGCATGGTATCTCTTACGGTATCAAACCATGCCTCGTTACTATCCCTTGACCTCTATACTATCCAAGAAAGTATAGTTCACTGTCCCTGAATGTGCTGTATAATTATGCTCATTGAGTAACCATTTACTCCCTGTAATCACAATGGGTTGTACGCGTAAGTTGAGCTTTTGTGCAATCATCTTTGTGCCTTGTTTGAAAGACAATAAGGCTTGTTTGTCTGTCCTTGTCCCCTCTGGGAAGATAGCTACAGGACGATGTAAGATATTTTTGGACTCTTCTACATCTTTGATGAGCTTACGCAACCCTGTTTTATTGCCACGATTGAGTGAAATCATTTCCCCATGACGCAAAAGATTGCCAAACCAGAATACATCAAAAAGTTCTTTTTTGGCTACCCATCGTAGATGATTGTTTTGTAGTGCTTCAAGTGCGATAATATCTACAATCCCTTGATGGTTCATAATATACATATCGGCTGTCTTGTCCATCTCTCCTACTTGTTCAATCTTACCACCCATCAGAAAGAGTGTGATACGATTGATATGATGGACTATAGTACTCTTGTATTTACCAAAGAGCATTAGGGCAGGAATCATCAAAAGGGCAGTATTAAAAGAGATAATAAACGCACCCCAATAAAACCTAATCTTTGCAAATATTTTCATTTTTTATCCATCCGATAATCCCTTTTTTGTATTCTATTTTGGTATAAGGTTCACGTTCTGCCAATAAAGAAGTTTGAAATGTCTTATCTACATAGGTACTAATACTGCTACTTTGGGTAGGAAGGAGATACAGAGGGCTTCCTTGTGAGACACATATTTCTTTATGAGGGATAAAAAGGGTCAAAAATGTAATGATAGAAATAGCAGAAAAAATGAGATAAAAGAAATCACGCTTAAGTAAAAACATGATAGTAAAAAACACAGACAAAATCATCATCATGTATTTTTTGAGTTTCATAAAATTATCTTCTTTGGGATTCAAATCAGATTGCGTTGTGACCGAAGTATCTTTGAGAATAGTGGGAATCGTAATAAAAACGTATTGTTTTTTGATAGTATTAAAATAGGTAAACTTCAGCTCTTTACTGCTAGAATCTACAACAATATAAAACTCCGTACTGACTTTAGCAAACTTTCGTGAGAGACTGTCTATGCCGTATTCCACAACATTAGGAAAGACTATATCTTCTATATTGGCTTCAAATGCATCAATAGAGAGTGTGACCATACTATTGTTTCCATCATAATTGGAGACTTGTGAGTTTTTTATTTTGATATCAGCTGCAAGTACACCACAAAAGTCTTTTCGCTTTTTTAAGGCTTGTATTTTAATCTCTTGGGGCTTTAATACCTGCTTAGAAAAGCTGGAGACAATATGAAGTTGAGGGATACGGATATTATTATTTTCTGCTTTGAAATAAAAGGTATAAAAACTATCATTGCCATTACGTACTACCAAAGGGGTATCAAGGAGAGGTTTGATAGGACTAGAGGCATCAAAAAGAAACTTAGGTTTGATATTGGTATGGGTACCTATTCCTATAATAGTGATAGGAAATAGTTGTTGCTCATAGACTTTTTTTGGGAATGTAGGAGTATTTATATTCTGTCTGTGCTTGAATCATAGCAGTAAAGAGGATGATAGCTCCTAGCAAGACTTTTAGCACAGAGAGTGTTTTCATTAGACTGCAAAACCTTGAAGCATGGCAATACCATCTTCACTACCCAAGATAGCTTCTAAGGCACGTTCTGGGTGAGGCATGAGACCAAAGATATTTTTGTCTTTATTACAAATACCTGCAATGGAAGTGACGGAACCATTGACAACAATAGGCTTACCTGAGGCATCAGAATAACGCAGTAGTATTTGTCCATGTGCTTCTAAAGACGCAAGACCTTCATCATCTATATAATAATTACCATCAGCATGGGCAATAGGGATATTGAGTACTTCACCTAGCTTACATTGGTTCAAAAAAGGCATTATTATTGTTGATGACAGAAAGGTTTTGATGCTTGGAAATAAAATGTAAATTATGATTACGTTTCAATGCCCCAGGGAGTAATCCTGCTTCTGTAAGGATTTGAAACCCATTACAAATACCCAAGACCTTACCACCATTGTTGGCATATGCTATGACAGCTTTCATAATAGGAGAGAAACGTGCGATAGAACCCGAACGTAAGTAGTCTCCATAAGAGAATCCTCCAGGGACTACAATAAGGTCAATGTTTTGAGGCAGTGTTTCTTCTTCGTGCCAAATAAGTGCTGTAGTATGTCCTAGCTTTTCAAAGGCATATTGTGTATCAAATTCACAATTGGTACCAGGAAACCTTAGTACAGCTACGTGTAATGACTTTTGCATCTTAGCGTATCTCTATGGTATAATCTTCTATCACCGTGTTGGCAAGAAGGGTATCACACATTTTGTGTACTTCTTTTTCTGCTTCGATTTTATCTTCGCTTTCAAGCTTAATGATGATTTGTTTACCAATACGAACATCATCAACCCCTGAAAACCCCAAAGAATCAAGTGCATGATGGGTAGCTTTACCTTGTGGGTCAAGTACACCTTCTTTTAAAAATATATTGATTATGGCTGTCATGCGTATTCCTTATTTTCTGTTTCTAATTCTATCGAGTACTTGTTTATATGCCTCAGTGAGTCCACCTAAGCCTTGTCTAAACCTATCTTTGTCAAGCTTTTCATCCGTATGGGCATCCCACAATCTAAAGTTATCTGGACTAAGCTCATCAATGAGAATGATATTTCCATTTTTGTCTCTACCAAATTCCAATTTGAAATCCACGACTTTAATATCAAGTGTAGCATAAAAGTCTCTGAGTAAGGTATTGATACGTCTTGCCATAAACCGAATATAATCTAGCTCATCGGTATTATTAACAAGGTTTAGAAGCAGACAATGTTGGTCATTGAGCTTAGGGTCACCCAGTTCATCATTTTTATAGTCAAATTCTACAAGGGTAAAAGGCAGTACGGTTTTATCAGCAATCCCAAGATTTTTGCTCAAAGAACCTGTAGCGATATTTCTTACAATGACTTCGATATAAATCACTTCAGCTGCTTTGTGTAGCATATTGTTGTCATCAATAGTAGAGACATAATGCGTAGGAATCCCTTTTTCATTGAGGTATTTGAACAGTTCTGTAGAAATTTGGTTGTTCAATGCTCCTTTTCCTGCTTCACTTGATTTCTTGGCTCCATTAAACGCCGTTAAATCATCTTTAAATTCCGAAATAAGTAAGTCTGCATCTGCTGTTTTCCAAATCTTCTTTGCTTTACCCTCGTAAAGTAGTACTGTTTTTTCCATTATCTATTTCCTTTGTTTGTAATAATAAGTGCCTTTAGTATATCCACTGCAGACTTAAGTTGGGCATCGTTATGAAGCTGTGCTTCAGTTATAATCGTCTCATCAACCATAGAGCTGTTGTTTTCACTACTGCTATTAGACTCACTAGAGAGCTTAGTATCAATCTCTATTTTTTCTAGTTCACCTTCTAAATGCTTTTTGAGGTCTTTTTCTTTAATCAGCACAGGGTCTTCTTGATACTCTATTTTACCCAAATGTACAATAATATCAGGTGTGACTCCTAGTGCTTGAATCGTACGTCCACTAGGGAGATAATACCGTGCAACAGTGAGTTTGAGTGCTTCGTCATCTCCTATAGGCATAACGACTTGTACTGAGCCTTTACCAAAGGTTTTCTCACCTATGACAATACTACGGTTGAAGTCTTGTAATGCACCTGCTACAATCTCCGAAGCAGAAGCCGAACCACCATTGACGAGTATGACCATAGGCGTATAGGTATCACTGCCTTCTTTGTGTGCCATAAAAGATTCATTTTCACTATTGAGTTTCCCTTTTTGACTGACAATAACCCCTTCATCGACAAATAAATCTACCAATCCTACAGCTTGGTCAAGTAATCCTCCTGGGTTATTCCGTAAATCTAAGACAATCCCTTTGGTATGGTTATGTTCTTTCATCGCCTCTTGTACACCCGAGACTACTTTTTGGTCAAACGAAGTCACATGTAAATACAGTAAGGTATCTTCGATGCTTTTAGCATACACCGATTGAATCTTGATAATAGCCCTAGTAATCTTGATAAGCAAAGGTTTGGGTTCTTTTTTTCTAATAATGGTGAGGACAAGACTCGTATCAGGCTTCCCTCTCATACGTTTGATAGACTCATCTATATGCATACCAATAGTAGATTCATCATTGATTTTGAGGATAATATCCCCAGATTTGACCCCAGCTTTAAACGCAGGAGTCCCATTGATAGGAGCAATAACCGTTAATGCCCCTTCTTTCATACCTATAGAAATACCCAATCCACCAAACTCACCCTTGGTTTGGACGGAGAGGTCTTTAAAGGCTTTAGTATCCATAAAACTAGAATGTGCATCAAGGTTAGATAAAAGTCCTTTGAGTGCCTTATCAATAAGAGACGTGGTATTGACATCATCAACATATTGACTCTCTATCACAGAAAGGATTTGTGTAAACTTCACATAGGCTTCTAATTTTTCTTTAGGAGTTGAAGGCACATACTTGTCTGTACTGTCTTTTGCCTGTGCAAATGAACCAAATAGATAGGCACAGAACACTGTGCTGATTATCCCTGCCATTATTATATTTTTATTTTTTTTAATCATATAGTGATACGCTCCAAATAAGAAAATTGTTTATGAAACTATAGCCAAAAAAAGTTAATGCTTTTGAAAAAAATGAGAAATTTTAAGTGATAATGGTGCCGTGAACGAAGTAATGAAATGCCCTTGGGGGTACATTATGCTCTTTAGATCCTGATGATACAATAATTATCCAATCCTCGCATTGAGAGCTAGGACTTGGATAATTATTTTAGTTGTTTATATTTTTCATCAAATTTTATAACCCTTCTCTAACTATTTCTACGGCTTTGACCATATTGACCAAACTTGCTTTTAGTTCCTCCCACTTACGTGTTTTTAATCCACAATCAGGATTTATCCATAACTGTTCTTTTGGTAGTACTTCTAGTAGAAGCTTGATTTGTTTTACCATCTCTTCTATGCTTGGAACACGTGGTGAGTGAATATCATACACACCTGGTACCACTTCTTGTTTGTAGCCTACGTCTTTGAAAATCTTGAGTAACTCATTGCCTGAACGTGCTGTTTCTATGGAAATGACATCAGCATCCATCGCTTCAATGGTTTGGATGATGTCGTTAAACTCTGAGTAACACATGTGGGTATGAATCTGTGTTTCTTTATGGGCTGTTGAGACTGAAATTTTAAAGTCTCTCACTGCCCATTTTTCATAGGCTAAAATGTTTTCTTTTCGTAATGGATAGCCTTCTTTGAAAGCGGCTTCATCTACTTGTATCATGCGTATACCTGCTTTTTGTAAGTCATCTACTTCATCACTTAGGGCCACTGCAATTTGTTTGGAAACATCTCCTCTAGCCATATCATCACGTACAAATGACCAGTTGAGTATGGTGACTGGTCCTGTGAGCATACCTTTCATTATTTTGTCTGTTTTGGATTGTGCATAGCTTGTCCACGCTACCGTCATAGGTTTGGGACGTGAAATGTCACCGTAGATAAAGGGTGGTTTTACACAACGGCTACCATAACTCTGCACCCAGCCATTTTGACTAAAGCCATAACCCTCTAACTGTTCTCCAAAGTACTCTACCATGTCATTGCGTTCAGGTTCGCCATGTACAAGTATTTCTAAGCCACATTCTTCTTGAAAAGTAATACACTCATCAATATAATTTTTCATTTCACGTTCATAGACATCTTTTGAGATAAGACCTTTTTTAAAGTCTGATCTTGCCTTACGTACTTCAGGGGTTTGAGGGAAAGAACCTATGGTGGTAGTTGCCAAATCTTTGTAGCCTAAAAGTGCTTTTTGGATTTTGATACGCTCTTCATATCTACCTTTTCTTTCTGTTTTTGTAAAGTTTGCTACTTTTGTTTGTGAACCTTCATGATTGTGAATACGTGTAGAGTTTTTCTAGATGTATTGGCTTCTACATTGTTTTGATATCTAAGTGTTTCTTTTTCATTGAGAGTATCTACACCATCAAAAAATATTTTAGATACTAGTGAAACTTCATCTAATTTTTCTACTGCATAAGAGAGCCAGTTTTTGAGCTCTTTATCCATTTTTTCTTCATATTTAAGGGTAAATGGCGTATGCAAAAGTGAGCAAGATGTTGAGACAATGATATTTTCTTTATTTACAGTGTTTGCTAGTGTTTCTAGTAGAGTGGGCTGTTTTAGAAATATTATTTTTCCAAATATTTCTAGCATCTACCACACCACAATACCTTAGCCAAAAACCCCCTCTAAGCCACCCTCTCACGAGAGTGAATCGCCCCTAAATTCGCAATCTTAATGGATACCTTCTGAATTAAATACTCGTTAGCTAAATGCAATACCTTAGCCAAAAACCCCCTC
>JAUZSQ010000055.1 GCA_030949325.1 Sulfurovum sp. | reverse complement strand
ACGCTAAAGTTGCATCCCAAACAATGTTGGTAACCGTACCCACATCAGCAAAACTAACCACACCCAAAGACAAAGCGACAATCGCTCCAATAATGGCTGTTGTTCCTATTTGTAAACCTCTTGGTTGCCAAATAACAAAAATAAGTGTGAGTATAAATATGAAACTAGCGAGTAACATGACAATCCTTTGTTTACGTCTGCTTCAAAATACGAGGTAAGGTAATGCCCGTTTGGCTTTGGTATTTGCCTTTTCTGTCTGCGTAAGTGATTTGACAAGGTTCATCTCCTTGGAAAAAGAGTACTTGTGCGATGCCTTCGTTGGCGTATATCTTGGCAGGAAGTGGGGTGGTATTGGAGATTTCTATGGTGATATGTCCTTCAAACCCTGGTTCAAAGGGGGTAACATTGACGATGATGCCACATCTTGCATAGGTACTTTTGCCTAGACAAATAGCCAAGGTATCTGAGGGCATTTTGAAGTATTCTACGGTACGTGCCAAGGCAAATGAATTGGGAGGTACGATACACACAGCTCCTTTGAAATCCACCACATTATTTTCACTAAAGTTTTTGGGGTCCACTACTTCTGCATTGATATTGGTAAAGATTTTAAACTCATCCGTCACACGAATATCATAGCCATAGGAACTCAGTCCATAAGAGACGACACCTTCGCCTACTAAGCCTTCACAAAAAGGTGAAATCATCTCTTCGTTGAGGGATTTGTCTTTTATCCAATTGTCTGATTTTAAGCCCATGTCATTTCCTTTATCTTCTAATATATTCTATATCTGCGTTGGTTTTAAGCTTTTCAAAATAATCTTTGAGTGCTTTACTTTGTTGCTGTTGTTTCCACTTGTTAGTCACTGCTGATTGTGCTGTGTCAAAGGGCATGGTAGTTTTGCCATTTTTGGAGAGGACTTTATAGCTGATAAAACGGTCACCTGCATTGAGAGGTTGGGTAAAGGAGTTGTTTTGCGTCTGAAGCATACTTTGTAGAAGTGTAGCATCTAAATCTTTGGTATTTTTCTTCATACGTTGATGTTTGACCCCTTTTTTGTTCTTCGTTTGCAAAAAGGCTTTCATGGCTTTCATTGTGGGTGTAGAATATTCAATAAGGCTAATACTTTTGGGCAGGACAAACTCTTTTTTATGGTTTCTATAATAGATTTTGAGTTCATCTTGGGTAGGCTCAGGGATAGACTGTCTGATATTGGTTTGAAAAAACTTCTTTTTCTTCAAAGCATCTCGAATATTTGAGCGATATTTATTCCACGATGTCCCTTGTTTTTTGAGGACTTTTTGCATCTTGGACACGGTGATATTATTTTGAGAAGCAATATCAGCAACTTTAGCATCAATAACCTTTTCATCAATTTGAATATCATTCATAGCCGACTTTTGTAGCCTATCTTGGATAAGAAGACTCGTAGCTTTGCTCTTAGAGACGCGCATCTGTGTTTGTATGGCACGGATTTCGGCTGTGGTGATAGGCTCACCCTCTACGATAAGTGCAATGCCATCAATGACTCTAGCCTCTGCCAATGATAAAAAGGCGATAAGTATAAATAAAACAAATTTTTTCATGTGGTTCTCCATTTATCTTTAAAGTAAAGAAAATTATAACATATTCGTGTAAATCTACTATGAATATTTGTTATAATACAAAACTTTCGTCTAGGAGCGTTCAAAATGCAAAAAATTCTTATCTTTTTATTCTTATCATGGGGCTTTCTTCATGCCCAATTAGCCAATCAATGTATCGTCTGTCACGAAGGCATCCAAGATATTCGTGACAAAGACTCTGAGATGATGAAAGCCATTTTGTACAAAGCCGAAGAAGCAGGGGCAAAAGGCAATGATTGTATCATCTGTCATGGTGGTTCTCCCGAAGAAAAAACCAAAGAAAAAGCCCACCAAGGCACACTTCCTTACTTCAAAGACCATGAAGGACCCAAGGCATTTTATCCCTATCCTGCGAGTCCGTGGATAAACAAAAATACCTGTGGAATGTGTCATCAAAACCAAGTTTCAGCCCAAGAAAATAGTTTAATGGCAACTGAACAAGGTAAGATTCACGGAGCATTGTGGGGCTTTGGAGCCAAAGAAGGATATAAGCATACCTATACCAACTTTGGAGGCAAAAACCCTGACCCACACAAACGTTTAGGGACACAAAGTTATCAAAATTATATGGACGCACTACAAAAGCTAGAACCCCAAGGGTTTTTGGATGAGACCATAGAATTACCCCAAGCACCCACAGCCGAAGAAGTGGAACTTGACCCTACTTTATCAGTCTATACCTATTTACGTCAAGAATGTTTACGCTGTCACACAGGAGGACAAGGACGTAAAAGACGAGGAGATTATAGAGGGATTGGTTGTGCCTCTTGTCATGTGCCGTATTCCAACGCAGGACTTTATGAGGGCAAAGACAAGAGTATCTCCAAAATAGAAGACGGACACATGCTCGTCCACGCTATCCAATCCTCACGCAAGGTCAAAGTATCTGTCCACGACATCAATTATTCTGGTATTCCTGTAGAGACGTGTACCACTTGTCACAACAGAGGAAAACGAATTGGAGTGAGCTACCAAGGACTGATGGAAACCAATTATCAAGCCACTTTTGACGACCAAGGAAACGGACAACCCAAACTTCACACCAAACGCTATTTACACCTCACCGAAGACATACATTATAGTAAAGGAATGCTGTGTCAAGATTGCCATACTTCCAATGATATGCATGGTGACGGCTTCTTTCGTGGGGCAAATTTGGGGGCTGTAGAGATTGAGTGTCAAGATTGTCACGGTACGACAAAAAAGTATCCGTGGGAATTGCCATTAGGATATTCAGATGAATTTTCCACCACTCCCAAGACGGGCAAAGGCAGAGGGACAACCTATACCTTGGCTGAATATCTCAAACAAGGGGCAATTCCCTCAGACAAAGGTGATGGCTTTTTGCTCTCTGCTCGTGGCAATCCTATGACCAAAGTAGTGCGTCACGGAAACAAAATCATGATGCACCTCTCTTCAGGCAAAGACCTAGAACTCAAACCCCTCAAACTCCTCAAAAAAGAGAACAAAATCTCCAAAGAAGGCTTGGTGGCAATGGATCAAATCCAAGCCCACACCGATAAGCTAGAATGCTATACTTGTCATGCGACTTGGGCTCCTCAATGTTATGGCTGTCATGTGAAGATTGACTATTCCAAAGGGAAACAAAACCCTGACTACTTGGCTGCATCCAAGCACCATGTCAATGGAAAAACAGGCGAAGTAGATAGCTTAAAAGACTTTTTGGTAGATGGAAAAGTCACAGAAACACGAAGCTATCTACGATGGGAAGACCCAGCCCTTAGCCAAAATGGAGAAGGGCGTATTTCTCCGACCATCCCAGGCTGTCAAGTGTCTTTGACGGTGATTGGTAAAGAAGGGAATGTGCTTCTACAAAACCATATCTTCAAACTCCAAGGCGTAGAAAACAACGGCACAATACCTGTACCCAAAGAGGGCATTAACTCCATCGTAATGTCCCCCGTACAACCCCACACTATCAGCAAAGAGTCACGGAGTTGTGAAAGCTGTCACACCACACTCAAAGCCCAAGGAAAAGGCATCAACGGAGGTAAATACTTCGCAGACCAAAGCAAGACCACCATCGTTGACCTCATGGACGCACAAAAACGCCTACTCGTTAAAGGCACAGACGAACAAATCCCTGCCATACCCAACCTAAAACACGATTTCTCAGTCATGATAGACGAAAACGGCACACAAGTACAAACCGTAGGAAACCACTGGAGACTCTCCCAAGCCTTGGACTCAGAAACACGAGATAAATTAGATAGAAGTGGTGCGTGTTTAAGCTGTCACAAAGAGATTCCCAATGGAGATTTAGCCGTTTCATTGTTGGTGCATACTGCAAAATATGCAGGGGTGAAA
>JAUZSQ010000054.1 GCA_030949325.1 Sulfurovum sp. | reverse complement strand
ATTTAGCTAACGAGCATTTAATTCAGAAGGTATCCATTAAGATTGCGGAATTTAGGGGCGATTCACTCTCGTGAGAGGGTGTCTTAGGGAGTAGCTTTTGGCTAAGGTGGTTGCATTTTAGCGTTAACGAGTATTTAATTCAGAAGGTATCCATTAAGATTGCGAATTTGGGGGCGATTCACCTCGTGAGAGGGTGGCTTAGAGGGGGTTTTTGGCCAAGGTATTGATAGTTTGGAAAGATGTTGCTACAACCATTGGTGGAATATCTTTAATAAGAAATTGTTTCATACACGGTATGGCAATTGTTCCAAAAGAATTAGGGAATTTTTGTAAAACTTTCCAAAGTATAAGTTTCCAATTTGTTGAAGATGAAAAATTCACTATTGATTTAAATGACTTAATGACACTAGAATATTTCTCATTTACTTTTACTCAAACATTAAATAATAGCTTTAGCGAATTAGCATTTCCATTCATGAAAGAAATTGCAAAAAAGAAGTTTAACAAATCAGAGTAGCCAATAAATTACCTAGCGGCAATTTATTGGCTATCTTCGACCGTTATACACAGATTTACGCATTTTTTTGAGAAGCAACTTTTATATGGTATTTGAATTGTTAAAACAAATCAGAAGCAAACTTTTACTGAAGTAAAAAGATTAAAAGAAACCATTCACAAAAGAACTTTTGAAAGCTAAAATACTTTTTAAATTGTTACAGCAAGTTAGAAGTAAACTTCTACTAAAGTAACAACATTAGAAGAACCTATTTACGCAAGAATTTTTGAAAGCTAAAGTACTTTATTGCATAACAAGTACTTGGAGAGAAATAATTTCCACTGCGTGAAAATTATTTCTCAAGACAATCGTTATCTCTCCTATTGACTTTGTGCGTACTTTGTATTATAATTAAAAATGGACTTTATTTACGATAAAAAGAAAAACCAAATATTATTTGATAAAAGAGGCTTAACATTTGAACAAGCCATTGAAATAATTTCAGAAGAAGGTGTTCTCTTAGATTTTCAACATCCAAATTTTGAGCAATATCCAAATCAAAGAATAATGGTTATTTCTATAAATGACTATCCGTATTGCATTCCTTATGTTATGGATGGTGGAAAATTTGTTTTAAAAACAATTTTTAAAGATAGAAGATTTAAATATCTATTGGAGGATAACGATGAAAACTAAGTATATTGATAATGAAGAAAAAGAGTTAATGGATTCTTTAGATGAAATTAATTTATCACAAATCAAGCATGATAAAGAAAATAGTAAACTATTAAAAAAATCTGCAAAAGCATTTGTTAAAAAAGAAGAAACAAAAATGAATATTAGAATTTCATCAAGTGAACTTGAAAAGATAAAAGCAATAGCCCTGCAGGAAGGTTTAAAATACCAAACTTTCATTAAAAGTGTTTTACATAAATACATTACAGGTCAACTTATAGAAGAAAAACAAAGACCTACATCAGAAAGATAACAAATACGGGGAGACCAATAATTTTCCCTAACGGAAAAGTATGGCTCATGATAACCGTTATATCCAAGATTAGACAAAATCTCTAGTTTTGAATATGTCTATTTATTAAATTAAATGACAAATACAAAATTAGGAGTAAGAAATGGGAAGAGGAATGGATATTTATGAAATTACATATAGAGACTCTAGATCAGATTATAGACAAGCAGGTGATTTAATGACACATTATACAATGGTAAATGCAGGAGAAGAGCCTGAAACAAATTATAAATATTTTATTGGTGCAGATAGAATAGGTCATATTTCAGAATAAAAAATGTTTTCAAGTAATAGAGACTATCGCGATATTGCAAGAGAAAGATATAATATTACAGAGTGGAATTAAACTTATTAAACAAAATATATACATCATTTTGTTAGAATGATGTATATATTAAATACTGGAGTTAACTATGACTGCACCAACAACTATGGCAAAAAATATTATAAACTCGCTACCAATAGACACTTCTTACGATGAGATTATAAAAGAACTCGCATTTGATAGAATGATAAAAAAGGGTTTAGAAGATTCTAAAAATGGTAAAACTATCTCAAGTAAAGAGATGGAACTTCAAATCAAACAATGGTAAATATCAACTGGACAGATGAAGCTACTTACTGGCTTAAAGATATTCATGACTACATTGCACAAGACAATCCAAAAATAGCTAACAAAGTTGTAAATGAAATTTTCACTAAAACTCAAATTTTATCTACATTCCCAAAAGTTGGCTATCCATATCAAAATGACACAAATAATGAAATTAGAATTTTACTTTATGGACATTATCGCATTGCATATTTTATCAAAGATACAAAAACTATAGATATATTAGGTGTATTTCATGGAGCATTAGCGATAGAAAGATATCTATAAGTTCAGATATAACAAGTACGAGGAGACCAATAATTTACCCTAGAGGGAAAATTCTTGCTCACGACAGCCGTTATGCGTCAGAATATTTAACATAATAAAAGGAAATATATGAAACTATTCGTTACTATGTTGCTATTGTTTATTTCTAGCATTGCATTAGAAGCTTCAGAGCTTTCATTGCCTACTCGAGACCTTAATAGCACTAATATTACTTATAACTATACGAGTGGCCGTTCATATAACGTTAAGTTTGAAGAAAAAGGAGTTAGTTACCGTTACCTTACTGGTTCAAAGCCAGAAAAGTGGTGGGGGCCTTTTCCTTACCAAGCTTTTAAAATAGAAAATAATGTCTATTTTACCTCATGGTTTGAAAAAGGGTACGGAGATTATGTAACCTTATTAATAAATTTCAATAACAATCTTCTTTATGGGAGTGCAATTTTATCAGGTAAAATAGTTCATTTTCATGGAGCTAAACTTGTTAAAGTTAATCGTAAGTAAAGTGTATAACAATTGCTTACACGCGGACGGCAGCATATATCATAAAGGAAATTAGATGACAGCATTCAAAAATGATGATGTAAAAAATAAGTTTGACGACTATCCTGCTGATATTAGGCAAAAACTTTTAGAATTGCGAGAAATAATATACGATGTAGCGAAGGATGAAACTAGTATACAAAATATAGAAGAAACATTAAAGTGGAATGAACCAAGCTATATAACAAAAAATGGAAGTACTCTAAGAATAGATTGGAAAAAAACAAAACCAAATCAGTACTCAATGTACTTTAATTGTAAAACTAAATTAGTTGAAACTTTTAAAGAAATTTTTAGTGATAGATTTACATTTGAAGGTAATAGAGAAATGACTTTTCAAAAAGATTCTGTTATTGATTTAGAAGCTTTAAAGTATTGTATATTATTATCATTGACTTATCATGATAGAAAACATTTAAGTATGCTTGATGAGTAAAGATATAACAAGCACGAGGAGCCAATAGTTTCCTCTAACGGGTAAACTATAAAAAATAACTCTGGAGGAAGCTTTCATTAATCAGGAAAGTTCCAAAGGACAAGACTTTATAAACAAGTTTGAAGAAAGTGTTTGGAAAATAGCTAGATTTAACTTTCTAGACTTACTGGATAATAAACTTGGTTGGAAAACACCAACAGAACAATTTGACCTTTTGTTGAGTAAATATATATAACAAAATGCAGGAGCCAATATTTGACCCAAGATTGGATGAAATATTGCGCTGCTTAGTCGTTAGAGGACAATATGGAAAACCAAATATTACAATCACTTAATGAAATAAAAATTCTAATGTATATAATTTTAGCCATCCTGTCAATAGGAACTATTTTAGGAACTTTTGTCGCAGTTAATGTTGCCTTAAAAATGGCAAAATATAAAAAACACGAACATTTTAATTTTCAAGGTCAAGAAATGTTAGATAAAGACTGTAATGAAGAATTAATTGAATATGCCAAAGAATACCTCTAAGAAAGACCAAATCATACATATGCGTTATGCTACTTAGCTAAAGGGCATTACAATCTTAAAAACTATACACAAGCAAAAGAGTTGTTTGAAAAAATTGGCAAGACGGAAGTGTCTTGGTTGGAAACAGTTGAGCCGTACTTGGATGAAATCAAAGACATTCAAGACTAACACATCTAAGAAATAAAATACAAAACATCAATTTTCTATACTTACACGAATCAAAGGAACTTAGAAATAAAATTAGTATAAAATCTTCCAAACCCTCCTTTTTAGATACAAATGCTATGATAAGAAAAACAAAAGGATAAGATATGAGTGGTAGTGTAATAGTATTGTTAGTCATCATGGCAGCGATGGGATATTTGATTGTTATTTATAATAGGTTTGCTTCCCTGCGAGCAGGGATTGATGCTTCTTGGGCAGATATTGAGGTGCAGTTGAAGAGACGTTATGACCTTATTCCTGCTTTGATTGAGGTGGTGAAGTCTTATAAGGCGTATGAAGCACAAACGCTTGAAGACATTGTACGGGTACGTCAAGAGGCTTTGGGTGCAGGAACGGTGGGTGAGAAATCTGAATCCGCAGCTAAGGTAGCAGGAGCATTGGGAAGTATATTTGCACTAGCAGAAGCCTATCCTGATCTTAAAGCCAATACGAATTTTTTGAAACTTCAAGATGAACTCTCTTCGCTTGAAAATGCCTTACATAGTGCAAGACGCTATTACAATGCTATTGTGAGAGATTATAATTATCGTTTGGAGTCTTTTCCTGATATGTTGATTGCTAAACGTTTTAATTATCATCCTTGTGATTATTTTGAGTTGGCAGTACATGAGGCAGAAAAAGCCAATGAGATGCCTAAGATTGACTTATCTTAGATGAAAAAGCTATTTTATAGTTGTATTTTATTGCTTCTTTTTACTGCGAGTAGTTTTGCCGATAAGATTACACAGTATGATATAGATATTGAGATTGAAAGTAGTGGTGGACTGTCTATTGTGGAGCGTATAGCTTATGATTTTGAGGGTGAAAGTAAACACGGTATATTTCGTGACATTCCTTTTACTATCAAAGTAGGGACTCGTATTATTGATTTGGGATTAGACAGTTATGCTGTCAAGATGAATGGTCAAGACATAGCGTGGAAGCAATCAATTATACGCTCTAGTAGTATGGGTGAGATGGTACATCTAAAGATTGGTGACCCTGCTAGTTATGTGACAGATATACAGCACTATGAGATACGTTATCATGTCAATATTGGGCTTTTACTCTCAGCACAAGACAGCCTCAAAGATGCCATACGATGGAACATCATAGGGACTGCTTGGACAATACCTATAGAAAATATTACAGCTAGGTTTATGCTTCCCACGCTACTTTCTCCTGCTTCAATGACAACAGCTACCTATACAGGTCTGTATGGTTCTACCACTAGCGATGCACAAAACTATTGGACAGATAAGGGAGACTTTATTGTTAAAATTGCTTCTCTTAAAGCCCATGAAGGGGCTACGGTAGAGTTGGCATATCCTCGTAATACCTTGGGGCAAGATGGCAGTCTCAATGTAGAAGAGCGTCCTATTGATAGATTCTTTGCTTATTGGCATTGGGGTCATACCTTTCTACACAACTCAAAGTTCCATGCCCATCATATCCCCGATTTGCTCTTTAAAGGCAAAAAGAGCCTCAACATCGTAGATCTTTAAAACATTCATCATCTTCATAAAAACCCAAAGACCTGATAGTAAAGCAGGTGTTGTAAATTCTTTGTTCTTTTCAATAAGTCGTCCTGAGAGTTGCACTAAAAACTTTCTAACAGCAGGAGCATTTTTCTCTTCCGAACGCTCAATCTTCCAAACAAACAATGTAGCATACGAGACCACGAGAAGTCTTCTAAACAGAGCCATTGGAGTTTCTTGTTGCCAACTTTCAAGATTAAATCCAGAAGATTTTAGAAGTTTGAAATAGCTTTCTATTTTCCATCTATGATAATACCAAGTACCAATAGTTGTGGCTGTTACCTCTTTGGGAACATTGCTCAAAAGCATCCATTGGGCAACAGTATTATTGTCTTCATCAACCAATCTCTCCACCACAAACCTTGCCTTAATACTTTTTCCTGCTGTGAAGATAGTTTTTCGCTTACCGTCCTCGTCAAGTACTGATTTGGTGGCATCTCTTTTTATATTTACCTCTATTTCATTGACAAATATCTTCACCTTTTGCATCTTTTTATCCACTTTATATTTAATGGTTTTAAGGTAGCTTCCTAGCGTTAATTCTTTTGCCAAATCTCCTTGTTTTACCTCTCTATCCTCGTCAGGCAGGTAAACTTTGTGATTTGATTTAGCTCGAATCAGATAGCACCAACCATTAGCTTCATACTCTCTCATTAAGGCTACACTATCTCCTTCTCTGTCAATAATATCAACCAACTCTTTTTCAAACTTATAATTTTCTCGTATGTATTTAGTTCTTTGAACCAACTCCTCTAAATGCGTTAAGTTTGTATCAATATTGCTATCATAAGTTGAGTATATCTTCTCACTTGTTGCTAAGTTTTGGGCTAAGGCACCCAAAGGATTTCCTTTCTCATCCATTGCCAATGAACCTTGCAAATCATAGCCTATTTGTTTCGCATTCCCTTTCTTATTCTTAGTCACAAGTTCCTGTTTCTTTGTATGCTTTTTATAGTCCAAATGTGACCAATCATAGGCTACCAAGGTATAGTTACCTACTCTTTTGTTACTTTGCTCTACCACTTCTTCTATGATTGGGTCATTGAGTGAGGGAATTGTTACTTCTTCATTATTATAAAATCGCCATGACGCTTGGACTTGACTCCATCCATCTGTCTCCAATACTAGGTTCATTCCACTTTGGCTTTTATGTTTTGTATTCATCTCACCTCTTACTAACTTCTGATATCTTTTTTTAGTCTTTGATTCATGTCTTTTCTTTTACTTGAATAATAGCACTTTTTCTTTTGAGTTAGTTGTGTAGAAAGGTATGCATTGGGGTGCGTTGTTTGGAGCATTGTCTTATTTTGGCATACTCTTTAGACGCTATAGTGGCTTTAAAGATAGACGTGCTGTAGCTGTACAGTATGATCCTCCCGAAGGATTGAGCTTGTTACAATCGGGGTTACTCTTGGATTCAGTAACAGACAATTCAGATTACTCAGAAGCAATATTAGAACTAGGCTATATGGGATATATCAAGATAGAACAAGCCACAAAAGAGACAAAGCCATTACTCATACGCACAGATAAAGAGATAGAAAACCTCACGGAAGAACAACGCTATTTGTTAGAAGATATGCTCTTTGTAGATTCTAAGCATTTTGTACTTTCTTCTGGAGAAGCAGAGAAAACCAATGCACTTCAAAGTGCTTTTTCTGCTATCAATATCTTCTTATATAAATGGTCGGTGAGCAAGTGGAAATATGGCTGAAAATCCTCAAGGCTTACGCAAACTATTTTTGAAAAAAAGTCTTTGGACACTCTTGCCTATCTTTGCTTTTTTGGCATATAACCTTTTTGGACAGATAGGAGAAGATGCACTATTCTTATTGGTGTTTTACTTTGATTTTTGGTGGTGTAGGGTTAATCTTGATAATCAATACTGACCATTGGGGCTTCTATCTCTTTGGTG
>JAUZSQ010000053.1 GCA_030949325.1 Sulfurovum sp. | reverse complement strand
ATGCTCAGCTCATTCATCTAAATCATACACTGCATAAGGGTACTTTGCAATCTTTTTTCACAGCATCTTCCAAGGATTTTTTATCATTGGAGCCCAAAGTACGCACCATTGCCTAGTTTTGCCCATGTTTCAAACTCTTTTTGAGTGCTTTATCCTCTATGGCAAAACCACGATGTTGAGTCGTACATCTATACCTAAGGCTTTGAGATTTTCTATCTCTCTTTACTAGCATTTCCCTCACGTTTCTTTTCCATCGGTGAGCCAATATAATGACTTTTTTCCCTTTAGCAGAAGAGAGGTCTTGGGCTACTTTTGCCAAGAAGAGGCAGCGATAGGCGTTTTGTTGGCTAGGTTTTGGCTTTTATTTTTTGAGTATTTTTGTCATTTTCTTTACATTTAAAGCTTGTAGCCTCCACTTCAAGTCTGTACGACAAGCGTCTGCTTTTCTATGCCCAAAGACACGAAGAGCTACGAGTGTTTGAGCAGGAATAGTCTCTTGTACGGCTTTTATAAGTACCTCTTTGGCGATGTCTATACGTCTTTTACCTTGAATACGTTTAAGCATACTCCCCGAAGCATCAAGTATAAGTTCTATGGCTAAATTTTTGTTTACTTCTTTACTCTTTGTCTCACTTCTTTTACTTGTGATTATTTTTAACAAGCCATCATCTAGTGGACGCACATAGGCACTTTGCATTTTGAGCGTATAGTGTACAGGACGTTTCAATACATGCATAGCATGGTCTATAGCTTGAGTCATTTGGGTACTGTTTTCTACTACAGAGTAGGTGCCATTGTTTACACGACTCCACGAGTGCATCAGGTTTGCAAAGACTTTACTGTCATAGCTAGAAGCCACACGTATAGAAAAGACTTTTGGATTGACCTTTTGTAGGCTTTCCCATAAAGTCTCTTTACGACCTCCATCTGCATCAGCTATGAGTATCACAGCTTTAATACCTTCTTCTTTGTCCAATGCCATCGTGGCTTTTTGTAAAGCATCTTCTGCCTGACTACTATTACAGTTCCAATCATAGTTATTAAAGATGCTCTGTGTCTCTTGTGCATTTGATGAAAAATCTGAGAGTATAAACCTAGGTGGGTTGCTAAAACAGAGTAGGTTTACATGGTCTATCCCTTCTTCTATTTTAGAGACATATTGATGTACAGCCATCTTGATTTGTTCCCTATATGGAGATACCGACCCACTGTTGTCCCATGCAAACACAACACTGATAGGAGGTTGATGAATTTTTAGATGATACACCTCTTCTAAGACCTCAAAGACGAGTGTATGTTCTAAAGGATGTTTCACACTATGACTAGGAGTTACTACGTGTATGATTCGCATCATAGAGTATGTGTGTGACATCTACACTCTCATCATTTGAGACAGGCTTAGGGTGAGTCTGTTTTGTCCTTTGGGAATGACTATCTTATACCAATCATCTTGATGTGAAGCAATAGAAACCTCACCTTTTACACTTGTATTTTTCTCTAATGCGATAAGCATTGTCTTTACTCTCATTTCCTACCAGAACTGAGAAGATGCTTTTTATTTTTCTCCATAAGTGTTTCATAAAAAGCGTCATGGCTATCCATGCCCCATTCACCTTGTATGGATTGGTAGGTATCTGATGGCTTTTCTTCAAAGACTTTGAGTGTCTCAGGAAGTGTATATACGCTTCTTTCTTTTACTTTGCTAGTAAACTTAAGATAACGTACCCATGTAGGTTTATCTAAGGTGTAAGTACTTGTATTGTTTTCCCCACTTTGGTTTCTGTCCCACATACCCATCTCTTCCCATGGACCATTAGGTGTTTGTGTAGAGATTTCTATCAGGGTATCTCCTAGACGTGTATAGCTAGCTGTTTTTGACTGATTCAACCCATTCTATAGCAGTAATTTTTGCACTTCTTTGATGATTAAACCCTAATACAAAAGAGAGTTCTTCTTTATCCCCTTTATAGGTACGTATGTAAGGGTTTTCTTCTTTTGCTGTTAAGATATTTCTATCCCAGTAAGGGCTTAAATAATATGAAGACTTTACGACATGACCACCCAGTAAAGGGTTGGCTATATTGAGTGCTTTTTCTAGTGCCATACTTTCCTGTTTTGCCAGTACCTTCCATTGCCCTAAAGTGATTTCGCCTAAAGGCTCTTGTGCTTGGTTGTCATGTAGGGTGAGTCTGGCATAACGTGCATGATGGCTTTTGCTAAAGCTAAAAAACTGTTCTTTGTCTTCTACGTTCAATGTACCAGAGATTACTTTTGTATAGGTTTTCCCATCCATAGAGAGGTGTATACTAAAACTTCTTAACATTTTGTCTGTTCTAGCATAGCCTTTGAGGTTCAAAGAGATACCTACAAGTGCATGAGCTTTTGTACCTAGAAGTTGTATGGTGATATTTGCATCTTTCTTAGAACGCCCACTATAGAGATAAAAACCTCTTGCCTCCATAGACCATATCATCAAAAAGGTAGTGCATATATTTATACACTTTTGGCACATAGCCTAAGTTACTTTCATTGTGTTCTAAAATACGTTTTGCACCGAGGTTTGTATTGGATACATTTAATAGTGCCTAAAAATGCTGTAGGTATATTCCAATGTCTATGAGACCCAAGAGCAGGGGAGTCTTCTTTTGGGGTGATGCTAAAAGAGGTAGAGCTATTGGCAACCTTAAAGCTTAGTACCACTTGCTCAGCATGGCTACATTTTTGGGTATGCTTACGGTGGTATGTATGGTTTTTGTAGTACCTTTGTCAAGGGTGATAGATGATTCTTCTGTATAGGGTTCTTTAAAGGTGAGTTGCCATGTTTGGTCTGAACTGTGCTTTTGTATGTCAAATGTTTGAGAGACATTACCTTCATTACTCACAATCAGTTCAAAGTCCATACGCTGTGCTTCTTCTACATACGAAGCCACATCTTGTTGTATGCTGTGTAGTTCTATAGAGATGTCATTACTGGCTGTAGTGTTAGCGTCTTTTTCTTTGGTTTCAAAGGGGTTGAGACGTTCTAGTTTTAAACTATAATAGTCATACGCTCTGGTATTTGTAGAAAGAGTAACGGTGTAGCGTCCAGCAGGATAAGTACCTTCAATGATGCTAGGTCTGCCTTTATTAGGGGAGACACGCTGATTTATGTTTTGAGGACCTATCAATTTCATATATATATCTTCTGTTGTAGGGCGTGAGGCACTTAGACGTAGATGTGCATCATTTTTAAGTGTAAAATAAAAATGGTCAGGATTGTCTAAAACACCTTGTGTCGTACGTTCCCATGGCAAATGGTTTGCTTGTGTAGAAGATTGGTTGGGTTCATGCTCAAAGAGATTTTCTTTACTAAGATTTAACTCATCATAGTTTTTGTGGTCTATGTCTATACTGTATCTATCTGATTTTCCATAAACACAAAGCACATAATGCCCAGAAGAGAGATAAAGATTGTTAAAAACAAGTTTCTTATCAAGAAGATTAGAACTTCGTAGTATTTCTTTATCTCCTTGGTAAAGATAGAGGTATTCCAATGATGTACCTTCTGCTTTCATGCTCCAAAAGAGATTATTTCTTGTGATGTCAAAACCAAAGCAGTCATACTCAGCCCCTGTAAAAGTACCATTTATAGTCTGTGTAGGGTCTATGATAGGTGCTTGTACATGTTTATCATTGGGTTCTTTTTCACTGCTGGAATTGCTTTCTTTTCCTATAGTAAAGTCTAGTGTATATGCTTGTGTGCCTTTGAGACTATAGGTTGGAGACACTTTAAGATAATAATACTTCTTAGCTACAAGGTGTAAGGCATTCATCGTATAGTTACTGTCAGAATTTTTTACTTGTAGTTGTTTTCTATTGCTGTCATATAAGGTAAACGTTATATCGGGACTTTGGGTTTGAAGTTGTATGTTAAGCGTTGTGTCTTTAAGTGTTGAAGGTAAGGTAAATACAAAATAATCATAGTTATCTTCCTTGTAAGAAATAGTCGCATGGATAGTCTTGGTTATTTTAATCTTATTGGCTTTCTTAAACTCGTTATTGGGTTCTTGCTCATCCTTATCAATGCTTTGTAATCCTATGCTATGGATTTGGAGCATATATTTGTTTGTATTTTTTTTGTCACTCTTTTTTGACTGTGTTTTAAAATGCACAGTATAGACCCCACTGTCTAACTCTAACTCATCTAAAGAAGCTTTTCCATAGCTATCAAAGCTAAGGGTTTGTATCTTGTCCGATGAGGAAAAAAGTTCCAAGGTTATGTTTTTACCCATAAGACTAGACGTATCTATCTGCCATAATTTATTACTCTCTTTTTCTTTGATTTCAAAAGTAAACCATGCATCATTTGCGATGGATTCATAGAGCGTAGTATTCTTTTGTAGAGAAATACGCTTTGCTTTTTTCTTACTCTCTCCAGATTTATAGAGGATATTTTTTTGTTTTAGAAGTGCAAAGCTATAAGGCTGTGAAATGTTGAGTTCAGTAGATGTAATGCTGATGAGGTACTCACCTTTTTCTACAAGTAATTTCGTAAGGGTACGTTTTTGGCTCTTGCTTTCGTTTGCAAAATGAAAAAGTGTGGTCTTTTCTTTTAATTCTTTGGCTTTTTTAGAAAAACTCACCGTAGAGAGTCCTGCTTTTTGAAAAAGCACTTTAGAGACTTCTATGCTTATGTTTGCATTGCTTAGTGGAGCTAAGACCAAATCCCAAGTACTCTTTGCATCTTTTTTGCTGACTTTCCACAAAAAGTGGTCTTCTTCATTGGGATGAAGTGTGCCTAGAAGTGTGGTACTTCCTCGAAATACAGTAGCATTGACAGCTAAGTCATTGGGTTCTATTTCATATTTACTTGATGGTGATGCCCAAAGAGACAAAGGCAAGAGCATCAAAAGTAAATAAATTTTTAAATAAAAATACATTATTTTTCCTAATAGTATAATATATTTGTAGTATAACAAAAGAATATGAAATTTTTGTATTAACATACTTTAGCTATCATCATTTAATTTTAATTGAGGATGTTTTATGGATTTTGGTTCTTTAGAAGCGTGGGGATATTTGGCAGTGGCATTTTTTGCTTTTGGTGGGTCTTTGTTTATTGTTGCAGCTGCTGGGGTCTTTTCTTTTATGGGGAAGATGGATTTAACCACGGCTTTGAGTATAGCTATTGTCTCTAACTATTTGGGAGATATGTTTTTGTTTTATTTGGGTAAATACCAAAAGAAAGAGATACAACCGTATTTTGCCAAGCATAAGCGTAAGATAGCCCTTGCTACTTTGCTCCTGCGTAAGTATGGTGTGTGGGCAATCTTTATACAAAAATTTTTGTATGGTATCAAAACACTTGTGCCTTTGACGATGGCACTGTCTAAGTATGATTTTAAGAAGTTTGGTATTTATAATGTCTTTGCTTCTATACTTTTTGTATTGACGATTGGTTTGAGTGCTTATTATTCGAGTGAAGCGATTATTTCGATGTTTTCTGTCATCAAAGAAAAGCCTTGGATAGCCCCTTTGATTCTTTTTTCTGTGGTTGGTACGGTGTGGTACACGATGGTATATATGACCAAAAAACGCTAGTGCGAAGTCTTGAGGTGACCTGCTAGGAAGCCTGAAGCAAACGACCATTGGAGGTTGTATCCTCCACATGGACCATCTAGGTTCATCACTTCCCCACAAAAATACAATCCTTTGAGCTTCTTACTTTGCATGGTGTAGGGGTCTATTTCTTTGAGGCTTATGCCTCCTCGTGTAATCATTGCCATTTTAAATCCATCATGCCCATTAATCGTTAAAGGTGTCCATACCAAAAGACGTATAAGTGCATCTCGTACTTCTCCGTCAAGCTTATTCCAGCGTTGTTCTGTTTGGGCTTGTGCCATGAGGCATAGTGCTGTAGCGACCGAGAGAGGAAGCAGGGTTTGTACGAGTTCCAAAGTCGTTTGATGAGGGTTTTCTTGTAAGGTCTGTTTAAAATGTCTTCGTATTTGTTCTTCATTCATGCCTTTTGTGAGGTTCGCTAGTACAGGGACTTCATCAAATTTTGCCAATAAGGGTGTAATCTCACGAGAAAAATCTAGTACGACAGGACCTCTGATACCATTTTTGGTAAAGATTAAATCACCCGTGGCTGTGAGCTTTTTATACTTTTTCATGGCTACATACATGGTAACTTTGGCAATAGTATCAGCTCTACACTCTGCGACCCAAGATTCTTTGACTTTGAGTGGCATCATGGCAGGAAACAAATCGGTAACCTTGTGTCCTATAGCACTTGCCATAGGATAGCCATCACCTTCTGCTCCTAAGACAGGGTAGCCCATACCTCCTGAGGCAATAATCACCCTATCAGCATAAAACGTATCGCTTTTCGTCTTTACTCCTATGACCTTACCTTCCTCATGCAATAGAGACTCAGCCCTTTGTGAACACAGTACGCTAATACCCAAATGAAGCATCTCTTGGGACATCGCTTGAATAATCGTAGAAGAAGAGTGGGTAATAGGGAAGACTCTGTATCCATCAGGAGCATGACTTTCTACTCCCAAGCCTTCAAAAAATACTCTCAATGCTATATGGTCTAAGCGTTCTAAAGCAGGAGACATAAAACGCCCATCACGCCCAAAACGTTGCATAAAGTCTTCATTGGAGAGTGTATTGGTGAGATTACAACGTCCTCCACCTGTGGCTTTGAGTTTGGCACCTATTTTGGAGAGCTTTTCCAAAAGTAGTACAGACTTACCTTCACGCGAAGCTGTAATAGCAGACATCATTCCTGCTGCACCTGCACCAATGACAATAAGTTGATAATGCTTAGACATATAATTCCTTTATATTATTTTCACTTTTAAGTAATATCCCTAGTTTTTTTACTAAAATAACAAAGAAACTAATCAAAAAACAAAGACAATATCTCTAAAGTTGAAAATGAATTCACTACCCAACTCATCAGTATAATAATAGGTACAAAAATAATCGTACTAATAAGAATAAGGGAAGTAACTTCTTTAGGTTTACAGTTATATAACGAAGCCAAATTAATATTAGCCACAGCTAGAGGTACAAGCATCTCCATAAGAATAATACTTTTAATCAATAATGAAAGATTAGTAAAACTCAACAAAATGACAGTGGCAATAGGAATAATCACAAATTTTTGGGTGAGGGTGCCTATGAGTAATTTGGGGTTGAGTTTGTTCATCTTAATCCCATAGAGAAAAGTACCCAACAAAAAGAGCTGTAACACAATCCCTGCATACGCACCCATCATCAAAAATTCTTGTACCCGTGTATGAATAGGTACATCATAGATATTGAGCATAATAGCAATAATAGACGCAGGGATAATAGGAATCTTGACAATATTACCCAAAGAATGCCATACAGAGAATGACCCTCGTGAATAAATATATACCCCTACGATATAGACAATGAAAACATTGGTAATATTGATAAGCGTCGTATATATGACACTACTTTCTCCAAACAATGCCATGCCTAGAGGGATACCAATATTACCTGTGTTTCCTACAAAACCAGCAATAGAAAAAATGGCACGTTCCTTGATGTCCGTAAAAAGGATTCGAGCTAAAAGTAGGGTAGGGATAAGCAATATGATGAATAATCACAAGATAGATAAATACCACACTGCCATGCTCCACATTGAGCTTAGCAGTTGATACTCCCCAAATAGCTACAAAAGGTTGCAAGAAATACACAGAAATCAAAGTCAGTGTTTTGGTATGAATATCACCCCTAAAGATACGTTTGGCCATATAGCCTAGGACAATAAATACATAAACGAAGAGGATGGTAATTAAAGTATCTATCATAATATCGACAGTATAGCTATAATAGGCTTTATATAGGGTAGAAATATTTTTGATAGAATTTATATTATGTTAATCAAATAGTCTCTATGGTAAAATAACACCTCATCCATCAATAGAAAAAGGTACTAGGAGCTTTGGATGTTTTGCATCCATCAGTAAAAAGTCTTTGGGCTGTGAAGAGATAAAGGTTTTAAGATAATGGGTATTGAGGTTCTTTTCAAACGGAGCTATATGCAATAAGCCCTTCATCTTGGAAAGCTCTCTGATAGGATTACTTACCTTTTGATGTATCTTAATCTCCATATTAAAGATTTCAGTGAGTGTCTCATAATGCTCTATAGTCATTTCTTTACTTTTGAAATCACCATCAGGGTCAAAGTCACATAGGGTTAAGTCTAGTCCTAAGGTCTCCGAAATATCAAATGCTGTAGAAGAAATAGATTCCATCTTTTCATGTGCACTCATAAGAAGCATAGAAATACTACTTTGTATTAAAGTATGTTCACCAAATATATAGACTAACTTCTTCAGATGATACAGTACTTCTTGGAGATTCCCCGATTTAAAAGTAGACAAGGAATTGATGATTAGCCCTATATCATGGGTATCAATATCAAATTCTACCACACGATGCAAGTCACTATTTTCATAAGAAACAGCAATAGTAATATTGTGACTCTCATAAGACTTGAGTTCTTCCAATAAGCTAAAATCATTGGGATAAATAACCCTCACAAAAAGCTTCTTATTTTTAAACTTTTCCAATAAATATAATACTTCACTAAAGTACTTCAATAAATGTTTTTTATCATACCTAAAATCTAATAGAAGATAAATATCTTTACCAAAAGGTTCAGGAAAAAATCCTATACGTTGGTTAATCGTCTTGTAAACTCCTGCTAATACTATAGGTTTACCAATAATAAGCAAGGTATCATTAGGTCTTATCATCGTAGCATTGGTTGGTAATATCAATTTCTCATTACGATACAATCCTGTAATCTTCCATTTACGTTGTACAATAGACCCTATATGCCTATACGCATAAGAAGACCCCATAGGAACATGGACTTCCATCACTTCACCCTGCCCTAAACCAATATTCTGTGCTATTAACGCTACATTAGGAAGCTGATTATACAAATGAGAAGAAAGTAGTGCTTCGGTATGTATCACTGTAATATTGTCTTGACTACTCTTGATATCTATCATATCCCATTGATTGACTACAATAATACGTATTTTATTATTGATGAGTGCAATATTCTTGAGTACATACTCTACATCATCCAAAACATCCATCACTATAAAAATACTCGAAAAGTTAATCTCATTCATCACAGCAGAGAGCCGTGTAAAGCTTGTAGGGTCTATATCAATAACTTTTACATTTTTACCTACTTTATCAGGTGTGGTATTGACCGTATGACAAGTTACATAGTAATGGTTATCTACCACCCTATTCTTACCTACTAATTCGATGAAACTCCGTGCAATACTACCACTAGCTACAATTAATATATTTTTGATGCTATATCCTCTATTTATTTTAGATACAATGACGTAATCACTTATAGGAGTTATTATAGCACAATGCAATTTCAGATAGATAAAACCGATGGCAAAGCAAGAGCTTGTACCATACAAACCACACATTCTACAATACAAACACCTGTTTTTATGCCTGTAGGTACACTAGGAGCAGTCAAAACCTTAGATGCATTAGATTTAGCTACTTTTATTACACCCCAAATCATTCTGGCCAATACCTATCATATGTATATACGCCCTGGTGATGATGTGGTAGCTACTATGGGAAAACTGCATGGCTTTAGTAAATATCCTAAAAGCTTCCTCACCGACTCAGGAGGATTTCAAGCCTTCTCTTTATCTAAAAATGTCAAGATTGATGAAGGTGGTATTACCTTTGCTAGTCATTTAGATGGTTCAAAACATTATTTTACTCCCAAAAAAGTCATTGATATTCAACACAATCTAGGTTCTGATATTATGATGATACTCGATGACCTCGTCGCACTTCCTGCTACACAAGAGAGGATTGCCTCGAGTATCGCACGTACCACACGATGGGCAAAAGAAAGTATCCAATATTTTAGAGAAAAACAAACCCAAGGGATTGGCATACATCAAAATATATTTGCGATTATTCAAGGTGGTACAGACAATGCCTTTAGAGCACAATCAGCAAAAGAGCTTTGTGCTATGGATTATGATGGATTTGCCATAGGAGGACTGAGTGTAGGCGAAGCCAATCAAGATATGTATGATACAGTAGAATGGACGACACAGTTTATGCCTGAGGATAAACCACGTTACCTTATGGGTGTGGGTACACCAGAAGATTTGATTGAAAATGTATCGCGTGGTATAGATATGTTTGACTGCGTCATGCCTACACGCAATGCACGAAACGGTACACTTTTTACCAGTTTTGGTAGAATCAATATTAAAAAAGCCATGTTTACTACAGATGAAGCACCTATAGACCCTGAATGTCAATGTATGGTATGTCAAACCTACTCACGAGCCTATTTACGCCATCTCTACCGTGCAAGAGAGCTGACTTACTTTAGGCTTGGTACGATTCATAATCTTTATTATTATCTCAATCTCATGAAAGAGATACGAGAGTCTATTTTAGAAGGTGAGTTTGAGACCTATAAAAAGCTATTTTATGCCAAACGCACAAAGTAACCTAAGCTAATCTCTTTTTCCAATAGTTAATCCATGTAAGTCTCAATTGAGACTTTTTGACCTTACTTAAATTGCTAGGAAGATTTTGACGTAGATTTCGCTCTAAAGAACTACTCATCTTTGCATTTTTCATAATCCTATTAAATCCCCCTGCTCCTTGCTGATGCGTAGCATACAAAGAAAATGCAGAAACTTTATGTCCATTACGTTTAAGACTTTTGATATTGTCTTTCATAATGGCTCTAAATATTCTGTCTTGGTTATAGGGAACTTTCCACAAATGTTTAGGAATTTTGAGCTTTTTTGCATAAAATGCTGCGGTACTAGGCATGATTTGATAACGTCCATAGGCACCAGAACGAGGATTTTTTACCGTATATCCACCAGTCGTCGTCTCTATTTTGACAAGCTTTTCTACAATGACCTTTAAATTCACTTGCTTCATCCCAGCAATCTTTGCCAACTTAAAACAAGAAGCCTGTGCTGTACTACTGACAAAGAGCATAGCAATGGGGATAGAAAACTTACGTACCTTTTTTTTGTAACTTTGTAATATATTATAAACTTTTTTTATCATTTTAAACCTTATATTTATATTTATTATAAACAGTATTATAGCAGGTTATGATTAAAGCTTAATACCCCTCTGCTTAAAAGAATATTAAATGACATTAGGGTACAATTGATGTTCAATTATTTTAATTAGATTAAGGATAAAATATGATGCCCTTAGAACGATATAAAAAACTTAAAGAGTATCTTTCAGAAGAGAACCCTATTCTCTTAGATGTGATTTCCCAATATGAAGCACTTGATAAAATAGGTCATAAAATAGGATTTATTAGCCCTAGTGAAACCTATACAAGCCATATTTCATGGTGGCCAATGATTTCTATGTTGGGTACATTCTCAGCAGGTAAATCCACATTTATCAACCATTATATAGGAAAAAATATACAAGAAAGTGGTAACCAAGCGTGTAGATGATAAGTTTACTGTTTTATCTTATGGTAATACCGAAGAACCTGTAACCTTACCAGGATTAGCCTTGGATGCAGACCCTCGTTTCCCCTTTTATAATATCAGTGAAGAGGTCGATAAAGTGGACCCCGATGAAGGTGGGCGTGTCAATTTGTATCTGCAACTCAAAACATTACAATCCCCACAACTCAAAGGAAAGATTCTTATAGATTCTCCTGGATTTGACGCGGATAGTCAACGAGATGGGGTTTTACGCATTACGAAGCATATTGTAGAAATGTCAGATTTGGTACTGGTATTTTTTGATGCACGTCATCCTGAACCTGGTGCTATGCGTGATACACTCAAGCACCTTGTAGATGCAACCATAGGACATAAAGATGCCAATAAAATGCTGTATATCCTCAATCAAATTGATACATCAGCCAAAGAAGACAATCTCGAAGATGTGATAAGCTCCTGGCAAAGAGCCTTAGCCAACGAAGGACTTATCTCTGGTAATTTCTATACTATTTATAATGAAAATGCTTCCAACAAGATTGAAGATAAAGCACTAGAGGCACGTCTCAAACGTAAAAAAGATATAGATTTAGCCAAGATTATAGAGCGTATGGATAAAGTAAGTATTGAACGTGCGTACCGTATCATCAAATCATTAGAAACCTTTGCCAAAGAATTAACAGAAAAAAAGATTCCTTTACTACAAGAACTCCTTCAGGGATGGTGGAGAAAAGTACTCTTTAGTGATGTAGCTATGCTAGTGATTATCGCTTCTGCTTTAGGTTTTGCACAGGCTGAGTTTGGATTCTTTGATAGCATGATGCATTCTCCTATACTGCTGTTAAATATGAGTATCGCTTCACTGTGTCTCCTTTTGATTACGCATATCAAAGCTAGAAAGTTCTTTGCCAAGCGTCTTGCCAAACAGTGGGAAGACAAAGATATGAGTATCTCTAAAGCCATTGTCCACAATACCCAATGGTGGAAGCTACTCATGGGTGTAGGTGGACGTAACTGGCACAAGAAAAGTCATACCAAACTAGCATACCTCATGAACCAAAGTAAAAAGTTTATCCAAAGCCTCAATGACCAGTATGTGGGTCAAACACGCAAGAAAGAAGACGTATAAATGAATCTACATCAAAAAGTCTATATCCCAAAGCCTAGCCCACATGACCCTGATGAGCATGGACATTTTGGAAGTGTCCAAGAAGGTCAAATAGGGTTTGGTGGACGTTTTGTACCTGAGACGCTGATGCCTACACTTGAACAATTGCGTCTTGATTATGAAAACATACGTTTTGACCAAGGGTTTTGGGAAGAAGTAGATTATTATTACAAAAACTATGTAGGTCGTCCCTCAGCTTTGTACTTTGCTGAAAATATCTCCAAAGAGTTGGGAGCGAAGATTTATCTCAAACGTGAAGACCTCAATCATACAGGCGCCCACAAGATAAACCATTGTGTCGCACAAGCGATTTTGGCAAAACGCTTAGGCAAAAAGAAGATTATCGCAGAGACGGGTGCAGGTCAACATGGAGTAGCTACAGCTACCGTCGCTGCCTTGTTTGGCTTAGAATGTGAGATATTTATGGGTGCAAAAGATGTGGCACGTCAAGAACTCAATGTCTTTCGTATGAAACTCCTAGGTGCTAAAGTCCATGCAGTAGAATCAGGAAGCCGTACACTCAAAGATGCGATGAATGATGCCATACGTCATTGGGTGACGCATGCACGAGATACCTATTATCTTATAGGCACAGTAGCAGGACCACACCCCTACCCTATGATGGTGCGTGATATACAATCTATTATCGGATGGGAAGCCAAAGCACAGCTAGATGCAGTCGAAGGGTGTCTACCTGATAAAGTCATTGCCTGTATCGGTGGAGGGTCTAATGCTTTGGGTATCTTCAACCACTTCTTGCAAGATGAAAGTGTCGAGTGTATTGGCATAGAAGCAGGTGGAGAAGGACTTGATGGTAAACATGGTTGTTCTTTGGCCAAAGGAAGCCCTGGGGTCTTGCATGGTCAGCTCTCCTACCTCTTGCAAGATGAAGATGGACAGATACAAGAAGCCCATTCTATCTCAGCAGGATTAGATTATCCTGGGATTGGACCAGAACACGCATTTCTCAAAGATGAAAATATCGTGACCTACGACCATATTACCGATGACGAAGCGATGGAAGCCTTCGTATGGCTTTCTCAAAAAGAAGGTATTATCCCTGCATTTGAAAGCTCTCATGCAGTAGCCTATCTCAAAAA
>JAUZSQ010000052.1 GCA_030949325.1 Sulfurovum sp. | reverse complement strand
GGAGTATGAATGGGGCTAATGCTGTGGTCACTGGTTTTTCTCCACATCTACAGCCATATACGAACCGAACATTTTCTATGACTTGGAACTTTGCAGGTACGATATCGTATTGTTCTGATATTATCTCTTTTACTCTATGCATTGTGTCACCACAACTACACACTTTCTCTTCATCACCTATATCGTGTTCTACTCGCACTCTTGGTAACTCCTTAGGTGGTGAAGTTCTTCCACCTTTCTTGCGTTTAAATGTTATTTCAATCTCTTCATCTTCTACTACTTCGATACTCTCTGCATTGTCTTCAAATAGACTTGGCTGAGTAGAGTTTAGTTTTTCACTTTTGGAGGTAAATTGTTGGCGTATGAGGTAATCTATCTTTTCTTTTAGGTAATTTATTTCAATTTGTTGGATTTGTATTCTTTTTTCTTGAGTACTATTCTCTTGGGCTTGATTTATAATGGTTTCTTGTAGTTTTTCTATATTAATAAGTTCTATTTTCATAGTGGTATGATAGCTAAAACTACTACTATACTTGGTTAGTAAATCACTTTTTTATGTGATGTTTTTACTGCTTTTAACTATGTAGTAGTTTGCTTAATATTGGGTTGGTGGGGTTATTTAGGGGGTTACCAAAACTATTATCTCCGTTCAAGATATTTTAGCCCACTAAGAGGAGGATTTACTCAGCAAGATAGTTATATGGGTAACTCACAAGACCCTATTACGCTTCATAAGTATCTGTATGCGAATGGGAATCCTGTGATGAATATTGACCCTAGTGGGTATTTTTCTATGATGAGTGTTTCGGGGGCTATGGGGATACAAAATACTTTACAAAATATGAAAATAGGGGCTTATTCTAACTTTACCAATGTGATTACTGGTGGTTGGGATGGGGTTAGTTTGGATGATATTCCTGCACTATTACGTACGCTAACTGGTGTCCGTTTAGCGAAAAGATTTTTACCTAAACTATTTAAAAATTGTCCGATTTCTAATAGTTTTGATGGTACAACTTTAGTATCTACAGAAAAGGGATTAGTTCCTATTCAAGAGATAGAAATAGAAGACAAAGTCTGGGCTTACAATGAAGATAATAAGACTAAATCACTTCAAGAGGTTACGCATCTAATAAAGGTGAAGGAGATAAAGAGCTTGTAGATATAACTCTAACGAGTGGAGAGGTTATTACAACTACAGATAATCATCCATTTTGGGAGATTAATAGGAACGAATGGTTAGAAGCAGATGAGCTTAATATTAGTTCTATTTTACTAGATATTAATGATGATAGTGTTACAATTAAATCACTTAAATTCTATTCAGAAAAGAAGAAAGTTTATAATCTTACGGTTGGGAATGTTCATACTTATTATGTTGGTGTGAGCAGAGTTTTGGGACATAATTGTATATTTGATATTGAAGTTACATTTGATCCAAGAGAAATTACAAGAGGAAAAGGTATAGATAAGATAGATCAAATTATTGGAAAATTTGGTGGAAGGGAAACTGATTGGAGAAAAGTATCAGCATTCGATCAAGAAGGTAATGATTGGCATTGGTATGAAAATAAAAATGATGATTTAGTTTATGGCAAAAAAATAAAAATTGGAGATGTAACACCTGATCCAGATTGGAATAAATGGGTGGATGGTACAAAACGATTATCTACTGATAAGTGGTTTAAAAAGAAAAAAAAATAAGGATTTTAAATTAAAGTAAAATTAAAAAAGAATTATAAATTTTATAACTCACTTGATAAAAATAAAATTTATGTTGTATTAGAAATAAGCTGTAATGCATTTAGGCTAATAAATGAAGAAGGGATGCCTAGCCTTTTTTCTTGTGAGTTTTTCTATATTATTGATAGTAATATAGAAAAAAATTGGTTATTTATAATTGATGATATTGAATACAATAAAGAAATATCATCAGATGCTCTATATTTTATAAGTATGACTCCTAAAGAAATGCAATATCCTCATTTCTCATATGAAAAGATATTTGATTATGAACAAAAAAATGTTGATATATTTTTAGAGTATATTACTAACCATGATTTAAAATTAGTTGCAAATTTAGCTTATGCTCCTAATTTTCGTAAAGAATATTATAAAGAACTTTTAAATAAAATAGATAAAAACTAAGAAAGAGGGCTAGTAACAACTACCACTCTTATTTTTCTCCTAACCCTTCACCCTCAAAAACCCAAAAACCACCCCCAAATAAACCTCCTTCCTCCTCAAATAAAGAGCTTCAACAACAGAAGAGGGAGAAAATAGGCTAAATGTGGATTTGAGAATTCTAGTATGTTGCTTTGGACAAACACTCTCAATATCTATCTTGAATTGATTATTTCAAATGCTTCTTCAGCTCATCAAGTGAGATATTAAGTTTTTTAGCAACTACTTCTATTGATAAATTAAATTCTTTTATCATGGTGATAGCTGTTTTGATGATGCCTTGTGAAATTCCTTCTGAAAGTCCTTGCGAAAGCCACTTTTCCTTACCTCTTTCCATAGCAATTTGATAGCTTGGTAACTCTTCTAGTTTAATATCTCTTAGCATCTCTTCTGCCTCCTTTAGGCTTTTTTGTAAGTTTCTGTTACTTGATAGGGTTTCAAGTATAAGCATATATTTTCCATGACGATGTGAATCATCTTTAGTAAGTTCTTCTAATCTTATAAGTATATAGCTTAATACATCTAATTCACTTCTTTCTTTGAAGTCACAAAGTATAGCTAGTACCAAAGCATCAGGGTTATCCATGTCTATAAACTTTTGACAGTCTATCGTATGCATATCTACTATATTATAGCTAAAGTTTAAATTTTGTTCTCTAATCTCATTTTTCATAGAAAGTTTGGCTTTGCCAATGTAGACTACATATTGGTATATCTCTAAGTTATCAAATCTTTGTTTAATGTCTGTGTAGTATCTTAGCATTCTGTGATGCATAGTTTTATCGTTATCGTTTTGAATTTCTAGGTGGAGTATTGCTTTTGTACCATTGACTTTACATAATGCCACAATGTCTGCTTCACGCTTCTCTATCCGTTGAAGTTCTTTATCTACAAACTCAATCTCAGTCACTTCAAGTTCTAAAATATATTTGGCTATATCTTGGGTGATGGTTTTGATGGTGTCTTTAGTTGTAATGTCTTTTTTCATAGAATGATTATAACGTACATCTTGTTACAATACCTTAGCCAAAAAGCAAAGCCAAAAATAAAGATAGGTCATGAGATAACTGCTATAATCTTAAACCAAAAAAACATAAAGTTATCCCATGACAGAAATTATAACACTCTTAAGATGTATCGCACCTATAATTGCAAAAAACAAGCATAAACAACTAGAAATAATCATCCAAGCCTTGCTCTCAATGCGAGGAAGAATCACAATGTTAGGATTGAGCAGATGGAGTGAAAAAGGAGGGAGTTATCGGACAATTACACGGTTCTTTCATTCAAAGATAAATTGGGAAGAAATCAATTGGATGTTTATCAAAACGCATTTAACAAAGAAGGGTTCAATCTATCTTTTGGGTGGAGATGAAGTAGTAGTAAGCAAAAGTGGGAAGCATACTTATGGGGTAGATAGGTTTTATTCTTCTATCCAAAATCAAGTGATAAAAAGTTTGGCATTTCTCAATCTTTCGTTGATAAGCGTAGAGACAAGAAAAGCCTATCCACTAAGTACACAACAGATAGTGCGAGACAAAAAAGAAGGTTGTATCAAAGATAAAAGGTAACCCCCATAATAACCCCACCAACCCCTAAGAAATCCTAACTACCCCATCATCACTTACATTCCAAGGTAACAACGCTTCAATATCTCTACCATCCCTTTGGTAATAAGGAAACTCAGTCATAAGATACTTCAAATAGTGATATGGTTCCAATCCATTCGCCTTTGCAGTTTCAATAATAGTATACCAAGTAGCAATAGCCTCAGCACCTTTAACAGATGTAGCAAATAACCAATTCTTCCTACCAAGTACCATAGGTCTTATATGGTTCTCTGCTCCATTGTTATCTATATTGAGTCTGCCATCGGTGAGATAGACTTCTAACTTAGCAAATTGATTATTAAGATACACAAATGCTTTAGCAATAGCCCCAGCAAGTTCTTGTGCTTTATAGAACTTTGTGTTAATCCATTCTCTTATGGTGTTGATGATAGCTTGAGATTTCTCTTTTCTGATGAGTAGTTTTTTATCAGGAGGGTCATCTTTGATTTCTCTTTCTATTTTATAGAGTTTTTGTATAAGTATTATGGCTTCTTGTGCATAACGCGCTTACTTTCTAGGTCACTGACTCCTGATTTGACTATATCTGCAAACTTTCTCCTCGCGTGAGCTCAACACGCTAAATGTGTCATATCATTTGTTTGGACTGTAGCATTATATCCAGCATATCCATCTGTTTGGAGATAGCCATTAAAACCTTTAAAGAGTTCAGAGGCTACTACGGCACTTCTATTGTTGGCATAGTGCATATAGACTACTTTATATTTATCCATTCCTACACCTAGCCATATATAGGATTTCTTCGTTGCTTTGCTTTTGTGTGCATTCACCACTTGTAGTGTAGTCTCATCTGCTTGTATATATTCATTCTCTAAGAGTCTCTCTTTAAGTCTCTGCTTAAAAGGTTTGAGTTTCTCAGAAGCTTTTATCATCCAATTGGAGAGTGTAGTATCACTAAATGGAACCCCAAATCTATTTTTAAATATTTTGGCTTGTCTATACAGTGGCAATGCATCTTCAAATTTTTGTACGGCAATAGTTGCTAAGAATGAAGCAGTTACTTGTGTCTTTGGGAGTATGAATGGGGCTAATGCTGTGGTCACTGGTTTTCTCCACATCTACAGCCATATACGAACCGAACATTTTCTATGACTTGGAACTTTGCAGGTACGATATCGTATTGTTCTGATATTATCTCTTTTACTCTATGCATTGTGTCACCACAACTACACACTTTCTCTTCATCACCTATATCGTGTTCTACTCTTACTCTTGGTAACTCTTTAGGTGGTGAAGTTCTTCCACCTTTCTTTCGTTTAAATGTTATTTCAATCTCTTCATCTTCTATTACTTCGATTGTCTCTTTAGTATCTTCGAACAGACTTGGTTGGTTAGGGTTTAGTTTTTCACTTTTGGAGGTAAATTGTTGGCGTATGAGGTAATCTATCTTTTCTTTTAGGTAATTTATTTCAATTTGTTGGGTTTGTATTCTTTTTTCTTGACTACTATTCTCTTGGGCTTGATTTATAATGGTTTCTTGTAATTTTTCTATATTAATAAGCTCTGTTTTCATAGTGCTATTATAGCTAAAACTACTACTATACTTGGTTAGTAAATCACTTTTTTATGTGATGTTTTTACTGCTTTTAACTATGTAGTAGTTTGCTTAATATTGGGTTGGTGGGGTTATTTAGGGGGTTACGATAAAAGTGTGAAGAAGAGTAAGAAAAAAAAGGATGCTAAAGTCGGAAGACCTAAAGGAAGTGGGAATCAAGATAAAAAAGATATTGAACTCTCATCCCTATCTAAAATTTGTCCAAGAGTCCGTAAATAAGGCACTTAAACGGATTGACAAGACATATTGATATTGTCTATTTTGTCTTTGATGGAGCATTTGGAAATAATCCTGCTGTACAAATGGTTAGGCAATGTGGATTGCATATCATTTCTAAACTTCAAAAAATTCTGCACTGGTATTTCCTTATAGTGGAAGAGTATGCAGGAAGAGGAGCTCTCTAGGAAATATGGAGATGCTATTGACTATGATAATCTTCCTGAACCCTATCTAAAATCAGATAGCATAGACGAAGATAAAAATATCCAAACAAGAATTTATCAAATGGAAATGTCCCATCGTAAATTTTCTGATACTCTCAATGTTGTGATTATCCAAAGAGAAATTTAAGCACAGGTAAAATCTCTCATGTGAATCTCTTTTCTACCGATGTAACATTGGATTATGAAAAGGTTATTGATTACTATTCACTTCGCTTTCAGATTGAATTTGTCTTTAGAGATGCCAAGCAGTATTGGGGAATGGAGGATTCTATGAACATTAAGAAAATACCTATCCATAATTGGGCAAATCTCTCTACTTTTATGGTCAATTTCTCTCATGGATTACGCCAAAATTCTGATATGAATGAGATGAGTATTCTTGACCTTAAAGCCCACTACCACGGGCTTAAATACGTCAAAGAGGTATTTAAATTGCTTCCCCATTTACAATACCTTAGCCAAAAAGCAAAGCCAAAAATAAAGATAGGTCATGAGATAACTGCTATAATCTTAAACCAAAAAAACATAAAGTTATCCCATGACAGAAATTATAACACTCTTAAGATGTATCGCACCTATAATTGCAAAAAACAAGCATAAACAACTAGAAATAATCATCCAAGCCTTGCTCTCAATGCGAGGAAGAATCACAATGTTAGGATTGAGCAGATGGAGTGAAAAAGGAGGGAGTTATCGGACAATTACACGGTTCTTTCATTCAAAGATAAATTGGGAAGAAATCAATTGGATGTTTATCAAAACGCATTTAACAAAGAAGGGTTCAATCTATCTTTTGGGTGGAGATGAAGTAGTAGTAAGCAAAAGTGGGAAGCATACTTATGGGGTAGATAGGTTTTATTCTTCTATCCAAAATCAAGTGATAAAAAGTTTGGCATTTCTCAATCTTTCGTTGATAAGCGTAGAGACAAGAAAAGCCTATCCACTAAGTACACAACAGATAGTGCGAGACAAAAAAGAAGGTTGTATCAAAGATAAAAGTGTGAAGAAGAGTAAGAAAAAAAAGGATGCTAAAGTCGGAAGACCTAAAGGAAGTGGGAATCAAGATAAAAAAGATATTGAACTCTCTCCCTATCTAAAATTTGTCCAAGAGTCCGTAAATAAGGCACTTAAACGGATTGACAAGCATATTGATATTGTCTATTTTGTCTTTGATGGAGCATTTGGAAATAATCCTGCTGTACAAATGGTGAGGCAATGTGGATTGCATATCATTTCTAAACTTCAAAAAATTCTGCACTGCTATTTCCTTATAGTGGAGAGTATGCAGGAAGAGGATCTCCTAGGAAATATGGAGATGCTATTGACTATGATAATCTTCCAGAACCCTATCTAAAATCAGATACCATAGACGAAGATAAGAATATCCAAACAAGAATTTATCAAATGGAAATGTCTACATCGTAAATTTGCTAGATAGGCTCAATGTTGTGATTATCCAAAAGATAAATTTAAGCACAGGTAAAATCTGCTCATGTAAATCTCTTTTCTACCGATGTAACATTGGATTATGAAAAGGTTATTGATTACTATTCACTTCGCTTTCAGATTGAATTTGTCTTTAGAGATGCCAAGCAGTATTGGGGAATGGAGGATTCTATGAACATTAAGAAAATACCTATCCATAATTGGGCAAATCTCTCTACTTTTATGGTCAATTTCTCTCATGGATTACGCCAAAATTCTGATATGAATGAGATGAGTATTCTTGACCTTAAAGCCCACTACCACGGGCTTAAATACGTCAAAGAGGTATTTAAATTGCTTCCCATTTAGCTAACGAGTATTTAATTCAGAAGGTATCCATTAAGATTGCGAATTTAGGGGCGATTCACTCTCGTGAGAGGGTGGCTTAGAGGGGTTTTTGGCTAAGGTATTGATCAGGGTTATCAATATACTTTAATACTCATTAAGACCAAGACTTTGTATCTTTTATGCTTTAATCACATCTGCATTAGCTGACTTGTTCAATATCAATCAGTTCTCATTGGATCTTACTCCTAATGTCATACACTTTTCAATCAATACACTTAGTCGCTATTACGTTACATTTATAGTGTCATGTTAAGGTATTTTCGATATTAGCTAATATTCATTATTTAATTCCTTTTAGATAGTGTATCCTATATAATACTTAGCGTATTACTAAGGTAAATATTACACTTCTAATAGTATAAGAGAAAAGTAGCTTATAGTCAATATAAGGAGAAGAAATGTCTATTTTGTGTCTCAGGTATTCAAGTGAAAACTTAGAAAGTAATTACAATTTTCGAATGCACTATTACAAATTTGAAATACTACCTATAAGCTTCTCGAAAGAATAGCTCTCAGTCAGATAATCATAGACAACTTTTATTTCAAGATACTTCATAAGCTATATCATCTGTGATAAGCTAAAAAGGAACAAACAATAGACCTAGATATTTAGATAAGAACAGTCTTTTAGGCATACCTTTCTACACAACTAACTCAAAAGAAAAAGTGCTATTATACAAGTAAAAGAAAAGACATGAATAAAAGACTAAAAAAGATATGAGAAGTTAGTAAGAGGTGAGATGAATACAAAACATAAAAGCCAAAGTGGAATGAACCTAGTATTAGAGACTGATGGATGGAGTCAAGTCCAAGCGTCATGGCGATTTTATAATAATGAAGAAGTAACAATTCCCTCACTCAATGACCCCATCATAGAAGAAGTGGTAGAGCAAAGTAACAAAAGAGCAGGTAACTATACCTTGGTAGCCTATGATTGGTCACATTTAGACTATAAAAAGCATACAAAGAAACAGGAACTTGTGACTAAGAATAAGAAAGGGAATGCGAAACAGATAGGCTATGATTTGCAAGGTTCATTGGCAATGGATGAGAAAGGAAATCCTTTGGGTGCCTTAGCCCAAAACTTGGCAACAAGTGAGAAGATATACTCCACTTATGATAGCAATATTGATACAAACTTAACGCATTTAGAGGAGTTGGTTCAAAGAACTAAATACATACGAGAAAATTATAAGTTTGAAAAAGAGTTGGTTGATATTATTGACCGAGAAGGAGATAGTGTAGCCTTAATGAGAGAGTATGAAGCCAATGGTTGGTGCTATCTGATTCGAGCTAAATCAAATCACAAAGTTTACCTGCCTGACGAGGATAGAGAGGTAAAACAAGGAGATTTGGCAAAAGAATTAACGCTAGGAAGCTACCTTAAAACCATTAAATATAAAGTGGATAAAAAGATGCAAAAGGTGAAGATATTTGTCAATGAAATAGAAGTGAATATACGAAGAGATGCCACCAAATCAGTACTTGACGAGGACGGTAAGCGAAAACTATCTTCACAGCAGGAAAAAGTATTAAGGCAAGGTTTGTGGTGGAGAGATTGGTTGATGAAGACAATAATATTGTTGCCCAATGGATGCTTTTGAGCAATGTTCCCAAAGAGGTAACAGCCACAACTATTGGTACTTGGTATTATCATAGATGGAAAATAGAAAGCTATTTTAAACTTCTAAAATCTTCTGGATTTAATCTTGAAAGTTGGCAACAAGAAACTCCAATGGCTCTGTTTAGAAGACTTCTCGTGGTCTCGTATGCTACATTGTTTGTTTGGAAGATTGAGCGTTCGGAAGAGAAAATGCTCCTGCTGTTAGAAAGTTTTTAGTGCAACTCTCAGGACGACTTATTGAAAAAGAACAAAGAATTTACAACACCTGCTTTACTATCAGGTCTTTGGGTTTTTATGAAGATGATGAATGTTTTAAAGTATTTACGATGTTGAGGCTCTTTTTGCCTTTAAAGAGCAAATCGGGGATATGATGGGCATGGAACTTTGAGTTGTGTAGAAAGGTATGTTTACTCGAATAGAATTTAAGTGATTAGATAATTCAAACACTATCGAAAGATATACAAATCTGGCTTCCAAAGAGAAGCTATTATAAAAGACTCATGAAAGCATTACTCTCTAAAGAATCAGTTGACAAGGAGTCTAAACCTAGAATGATTACTTGTCTATCAGCCATTGAGAATAAAGTGAAACCCATAAGAGAGTGAATATCTACGAAACGTATTTTAATCTAACTTGCAACTAATTACTGAGTAAACGTGGAAGTGACTTGAGTCATATATTTATAATGTACCCCATAACCAGCACCAAAAAAGTAAATCATTATTCCAAAAAGCAATAAAATGCTAAAATATAAATAATAAAGCAAGGGGTATAAAATGAGTAGAAAAAGAAAAACATATAGTGCAGAGTATAAAGCCAAATTAGTAGTGGAAGTTCTGAGAGAAGAAAAGACCCTCAATGAGATAGCCAGTAGTTATGAAGTTTTACCTAAGAGTCTCCAAAATTGGAAAAAGCAATTTTTAGAAAATGCTTCACTAGCATTTGATAAAAGTGCAGTGGTCAAAAGAGTATAAAGAACAGATTGAAACTCTTGAAAGAGAGAAAGATGCAACTTCAAAAAGCTGGGTGAAGTGATAGTAGAAAGAGACTTCGTCGTGGGAAAGCTAAAAAGCTCGGTATCCTCTAAAAGTAGAAAAGAACTACTGGAAACTGGGCTTGAAATATCCAAAAATACACAGCTAAAACTATTGAGTATTCCTAAGAGTTCAATCTATTATAAAGCAGTAGTACCATTCAGTAGTGATACAGGTCAAGAGATACTCAATGTGATAGATAAAATCTATACAAAGTATCCCTATTATGGACATAGAAGAGTGCATAAAACTGTTAGGTAGATTTGGCTTTACCATCGGACGAAAGAAGGTTAGGACTGCAATGAAGCTCATGGGTATCATCGCCTTATATCCGAAGCCTAAGACAACCATAGCCAATAAAGAGCATCAGAAATATCCATATTTATTGAAGGCATTTAAGAATGATAAAAATCAAGTGGTTATTGATAAACCCAATCAAGTTTGGAGTACCGATATTACCTATATCAAATTGGACAAAGGCTTTGTCTATTTGGATGCAGTCATTGATTGGAACACCAAAAGATACTCTCTTGGAAGCTCTCAAATACGATGGATGTATCACTCACAACTGGGGTACTGAAAGAAGCTTTGGAGCAAGTATGATAAACCTGAGATATTTAACACAGACCAAGGTTCTCAATATACAGCAAAAGAGCATATTCAAATATTAGTTGATAACAATATTTCTATTTCAATGGATGGAAAAGGAAGAGCGACTGACAATATTGTAATTGAACGATTTTGGAGGTCACTTAAATATGAAGATGTTTATCCTCAAAGCTACTCGACCATCAAAGAAGCTAGAACAGGGATAGGAAAGTATATCAATATTTACAACACAGAAAGACTTCATCAAACTTTGGACTATGCTACTCCTGATGAAATGTATTTTAAAGGGGTGAATAATCAGGTATTTCAGAGTAGGGAAATGTTACTAGATGTAGCATCCTGAGGTGGAATAAGGAATTGGATTTTATTGGTCTTGACTTTGGGGTACATTTTATATAAAGGTAAACAGAAAGTATTAGGGCAATTTAAATCACTTGATGGTGCAACTAATTATGCTAATATTAGGCCCTATTGATACTGCTAGGAAAAGAGCTTTCAATGAATTTGATGCTTTGGTCTCTATTTTTAGGGAAATTTTTTAGAGTGGTGATTGGGTTACAACATGAATAAAAACATAGGATGCCTATTGGTATTGAGTTTAGTGAAACGTAATAAAAGAAATAAAATAAAGGGGACAGGCTAGATTAATTCTATTTTCGTTGCCTAATTTACGCTATTATGTATCAAATATATTTCAAAAAGGTTATAATTTGTGTATAAAAGTAGCCTGTCCCCTTTCTCACTCAAAGTGTAGCCTAAAAAGTAAACAAATATTATAGAAGCTAAAGGGGACAGGCTACATTAATTCTTGTCCCCTTTACTTTAGTGTCTTATGTACATCTATACATCCCGTTAAACTTAACATCAATACTCCTTGTGTAAGTAAGCTTTTAATCATTTTTATTCTATGAACTCATCTAATATTCCATTAAAGTACATGGCATCATGTTTATCTAAAAAACCTTTTGTATTAAACATTGTTCGGTTGAGCATAAT
>JAUZSQ010000051.1 GCA_030949325.1 Sulfurovum sp. | reverse complement strand
TCTTCACGCTCGTATTCACTTGCTATAGAGCCATAAGCCTTTGCCCTAAATATCCGTACAAAGTCACCTAATCTATGGGAGAGGGCATGAAATGTATCAGGCTGTCGGTGAACCCCAATCAAGCTATCTTTGATTCCTGTAAGTAATCCTGTTCCTTGGTCACTTACTGTATTATTGATTTCTATATCTCGGTTAGATGTCAAATAGTTAATATGTTTTGACCAAGTCTTAGCACTTCTATCCTCAGCCAATTGTATATTGAGTATCGCGGTACTTTTAGGCTCAACCATTATAAGAATCGGAGTTGAACCTATAAATATCTCATCAAGAAGCGCTGTGATTTGAAAGCTTTTATCCATAGGTATGGATTCTATACTTGGGATTAATGCACCCATCGCTGATAAACTTCTACCGATAGTACTAGCACCAGAATAATCCAACTTCTCACGCTTCATCATTGTAGAGATAGCTCCAAGACTAGAAGCTCCTTCAAATCTGTAGCTTAATATCTTTGAAAAGATTTCTTTTTTACTGAGTTTCTTCATTGTTTGATATGTAGTAAATACCAAAGGGAGTAAACGTTGTAATCTCTCTATGAGCATATAGACAAATCTCCTAGAAATGTTGTACTCTATAGCTAATTCTGTGATAGCTCCATACTCTTTTGCTTTTTGTGCTTCATATGCTTGATAGGAAATATCTAATCTTATTTCTGGCGTTAAATCAGCTCTTCTTGCATACTTGATTGCGTAGTAGTTTAAGAGTTCTATAAAGTTTTTTTAGTATCATCTTTTTACCTCTTACGGTATTTATTTCACTCAATACATTGCTTTTGTTGAGTGAGTCTCTTATTTTACTTCTTTTCTTTCATTTATGCTAATTTTTATTGAATTTATTGGGAAGTGTGTAGTTGTTTGGGAGGATGCCTCTTTATTAAATACTTTTTCATCCAATAACTCTTGAAAAGCAGGGATTTCACTTACTTTCCCCTTTTCTAAAAATTTGTGTCCTATCACAATCTTTTGATCTTTATCCAAAATATTCAATATACATTTGTGACTCTCTTGTGTATATTGTCCCGTCACATCACTACCTCTTAACCATTTACCATCTATTGCAATATTTTCTAAATTTACATAGGGTTCAAAATGCTCTCTACAATATTAGTTCTAGTTCATTATTATCTATATTTATTAATAAATGGTGCAGAGTTGAGCGTGAAGGTATTTTAATTTTATCTTTTTCAAATAGGTCTTTGAACAAATCATTCTGTGACTGATTAATCATCCAACAATGAAGCTCTGTATAGGTTACATAGCCTTTTAATAATCCAAATAATATCATGAACATTATCTCATGCAATGGATATTCTATTTTATGCTTATCTTTTCTGAAGTCTGTTAAGTTTTTTAGCTCGTTTAATAGCTTTTTTTTTCATATTTATATTAAATCTTCTTTTCTTTTAACCTAGCTTAAAATCTCATCGGATTTACCTAGGGTTTGTATTCTTTTTTCTTGACTACTATTCTCTTGGGCTTGATTTATAATGGTTTCTTGTAATTTTTCTATATTAATAAGCTCTGTTTTCATAGTGCTATTATAGCTAAAACTACTACTATACTTGGTTAGTAAATCACTTTTATGTGATGTTTTTACTGCTTTTAACTATGTAGTAGTTTGCTTAATATTGGGTTGGTGGGGTTATTTAGGGGTTACGAAAAAGAATAACAAGAGCATCACTCATCACTAAAAGTGGAAGCATGAAAAATGTTATCAGTTATTGTATGCCTTTTGGTACGTTAGCAAACTATTTAGACTATGATGGACAGGGAAATGAAGCGAATACTCCACAATATATGAAAGATTATGCTCAAGAATCTATTATTCTATGCAGAGGAAAACTTTATACAACAGCACTCATAAATCATCTTAAAAAAGAAGGAGCGAAAAGTTGTAGTTCTTTTAAAAAAGTATTGAATTTTGACTCTCTCATTCAAGATAACCTTAAAAAGAGTGGCGATAGTAAGTTGTGGCAAGAATATCGCACAACCTATACTTCTACGTGTCAATAAATAAAAAGGAAAAACAATGAACTTATTTTACTTAACAATCTTTACCCTTATTTTTACAGGATGTGCAACAAATGTAGGACTTAATGGAAGTACACCTTACGGAGGGTTCAAGCTCACTCAACTTTAACCAAGCAGGACAGGCACAGGGAAATGTCAATATAGGAGGAGTCAATGTATCGACATCAAACTAAAATGAAGATAATAGTTAGCATATTATTTTTTTAATACTAGGAGGGATAAGTAACGCTACAACTGAGGTAAATCCAAAAATAAGTTCTACCAAACTGAGTGTAGATAAAGGTTTATCAAAAGTACAAAAGTATGCTGATGAAGGTGACTCAGAAAAATTTCCAAGGAAATGTGCTTTTGCTAGTAACCGTCTTATAAAATATACATATCCTGATGCTCCCAAAGAAATATATGATTATTATGCTAAGGCAAAAAATATCTGTTATGGTAAATTGCATACACAAGCATTGCATGTTAAACTTAAAAAAGAAGGTAAAAGTGTTTGTGAAGCGATGGAAAGTACGCCTACAGATTACTCATATCAAAAAGCACATAGACAAAACAAATGATATACCAACTTGGGATAGCTTTATGGATGAATATAAAGAAATATGTCCCAATAATCTAAATTTTTAAAAAGGAAAATACCATGAAAAAAACACTACTTTCAAGCCTTACGGCTTTAGCTATACTTAGTACATCTGCACTTCATGCCGATGAGATTATAGATCAAATGAATACTGCTATAGAAGCCTATAAAGACAAAGACTACAAAGGGGCTATGGATGAACTCAAATTCACTATAGCTCAAATGCAAAAACTTGATGATGCTGAGAATCAAAAGCTATTGCCTAGTGCTTTAGATGGCTGGAGTATGACAATAGGTGACAATGGTACACAAGCGGCTATGTCTATGCTAGGTGGAGGAGGGACAAGTATAGAAGCAAACTATAGCAAAGACAACGAGAGTATCAATATACAAATTTTGGCAAACTCTCCTATGATATCCATGATGTCGATGATGATAAATAATCCTATGATTGCACAAAGTGACCCTAGTACTGAAGCCTATCGTTACAAACGTATTAAAGGTATCAAAAAGAAAGATGGTAGTACTACTGAGATTACACTACTTATCGTGGGTCAAATCATCCTTAAACTCTCAGGTACAAATCTCAAGGACGATGCCGTATTGGAACAATACCTTGATGTTATTGACATTAAAAAGTTAAAAAGTAGTTTACTCTAATTCTTCACTTTTCCCATCATGGTAAGCCAATCATGGTTAAAATTGCTGAGTATAAAGTCTTCGCCATGAGGGACGGTGCATCCTGTGCAGTCTTGGTGTACTTGTGCATCGGTGATAGAACGTTTGCCTCGTTTGGAGTTAATAGAACAGACAGAATGATATTCTAGTTCTTCTTGTATATAGGGTGTGGTATTGAATCTAAAATGTGAGCATCCACACATATAACAGTTGAGTTCATACATCTCGTGGCACTTCGTATTGGTCGCATAAAGGTCACAAAAGTCTGGCTCATTTTTGACCATGTTCTCAAATATAAAGTACTGAACAATATCATATTCATCAAGTCCTTCAAGTTTCTTCATAATCGTAGCATGTTTTTTTGCATGTTGGTCAAACCAATCATTGTATGTCATCTGTAATCCTTTAAAATCGTAAATAGATTATACTTAAATATTTTAGATATAATCTTCTTTTTACAAAAGGATATAAAATGCGTATCTCTACAAAACTTGAATATCTCTCTACTTATGCAGGGTATATCGCTGGGATTATCGTTATATTACTCTCACTTCTTGTGATTTATGATGCAGGGATGAGATACTTATTTTCAGCAGGTTCTATTGCCTTTCAAGAACTTGAATGGTATCTCTTTGACAGTATCTTTTTGCTAGGACTGAGCTATGCACTCAAATATAATACCCATGTAAGGGTTGACCTCTTCTTTGAGAGATATAGTATAGAACTACAAAATAGTATTCATATCATTGCTATGCTTATCCTTGTTATCCCTTTTTCTTCTTTGTTTTTATATTATTCTTGGGATATGACTTTGCAAAGCTACTTGCAACAAGAAGTCTCTCCCAATCCTGGGGGGCTTACACATCGTTGGCTTATTAAGGCGATGCTAGTCTTGTCTTTTGGTCTTTTGGTACTCCAAGCAAGTAGTGAGATACTCAAAAGTTATGCCTTATTAAAAACCCCTAAACGTTTGTGGCGTATGCTTGGGGCAATGGGATTGATGGCTTTGCTGGTCTATGTAGCATGGTATTATAGACTGGACTTTTGGATTGACCCTGTTTTTTTGATGTTTATCTTTACCTTGGTACTTTTGATGCTAGGGTTTCAAGTGGCATTTGTATTTGCAGGGGTCGCTGTCTTTTTTGCAGTGATTAGTGAAGAAGTAGGATTACATGTCTTAGAAATGCTTCCTTACCGAACCTATGGTATCATGGGCAATATGACACTCATGGCCATTCCTTTGTTTATCTTTATGGGGCTTATACTCCAAAAGTCCAAAATGGCAGAAGGCTTACTCCTGTCTATGGCAAAGCTCTTTGCCTCCGTGCGTGGAGGACTGGCAATTTCAGTCGTACTCGTGGGGGCCATCCTCGCAGCGACTACAGGTATTGTAGGGGCATCTGTGGTAATGATGTCACTCATTGCCCTACCCCTCATGCTCAAACAAGGCTATGCCCCAACACTGGCTTCAGGTAGTATCGCAGCCTCGGGTACGTTGGGACAACTTATCCCCCCTTCGATTGTCCTTATTATCCTAGGAGACCAAATGCACCTCTCTGTAGGTGACCTATTTCACGCAGCTGTAGTCCCTGGATTTTTACTCATTGGCTTATACATACTCTATATATTAATACTTTCTTATTTCAATAAAGAAGTAGCCCCTGCAATGGTCTCTACCCAACCCTACAAAGAGATAGTCAAAGAAGCTATCCAAGAAATCATCCCTCCTTTGCTTCTCATCGTCATGGTACTAGGGAGTATCTTCGCAGGAATCGCCTCTCCTTCAGAATCTGCTGCTGTGGGTGTGTTGGGTGCAGTGTTGCTCTCTCTAGGCAAAAAAACCTTTTCTGTAGAAATCCTACGCTATGCCACACTAGAGACGGTCAAACTCACAGCCATGATATTTATGATACTCATAGGTGCTACAGCATTTTCACTCGTCTTCAATGAACTCGGTGGTGGAGATATGGCATTGGCATTTTTTGCCGAAGACACAGACGATGTTTGGAGGTTTATTGCCATCTCTATGCTTCTGATTTTTCTACTAGGGTTTTTTATTGACTTTATAGAGATAGCCTTTGTTGTTGTGCCTATTTTAGTCCCTATTGTAGCAACTTTGGGTATAGACCCTATTTGGTTTGCCATACTCATAGCCATGAACCTACAAGCCTCCTTTCTCACCCCTCCTTTTGGCTTCGCACTCTTTTATCTCAAAGGGGCCGCTGGTAATCAAGTCAGTACCGCCAATATTTACAAAGGAGTAGCACCCTTTATTGCCTTGCAAATTGTAGCACTTCTTATTATAATCCTATTTCCTCAGCTCATTTATCTCTTTAAGTAAGTTTCCCTAGCTTTATTCGCTTTATTTAGCTATAATGCGAAACTTTTCTGCAAGAGAGTACTAAACTCCTTTTAACACTTGGTATCGGTTTGCACAAAACAGGTTTTTAAACCTCTTGATACTCAACAATACACAAGATGAATACTACACCGATAATTTAACACAAAGAAAACAACTATGAAATTTACAGATTTTAACCTCAAAGAAACAATACAAGAAGCCGTAAGAGACGCAGGATTTACTGAGCCATCACCCGTACAACGCGACGCCATTCCTCTCATCTTAGAAGGTCACGACATCATTGCCCAAGCACAAACAGGTACAGGTAAAACTGCTGCCTTTGGACTTCCTGCGATGTCTATGATGAAAGCTGATGGTTCAGTAGAAGGACTGGTTATCGTTCCAACGCGTGAACTTGCCATGCAAGTATCAGATGAACTTTTCCGTTTTGGTGCAAAATCAGGTCTCAAAACAGCAACTGTTTATGGTGGAACACCCTATGGAAAGCAAATTGACCGTATCAAACAAGCGTCTGTCGTTGTTGCTACTCCTGGGAGACTTCAAGATTTATTGATGTCAGGTAAAATCAAAATAAACCCTAGTTTTGTTATCTTGGATGAAGCGGATGAAATGCTTGATATGGGTTTCTTGGATGAAATCAAAAACATCTTTACTTTTCTTCCAAAAGAACGTCAAACATTGATGTTTTCAGCCACCATGCCAAATGGTATCAGAAAACTTGCAGAACAGATTTTGAAAAGCCCAAAGACTGTATCTATTACAAAGTCTGAAAAAACCAATTCAAAAATTACCCAATATTATTATGTCGTACAAGAAAGAGAAAGAGATGATGCCTTAGTAAGACTCATCGATTACAAAAACCCTGATAAATGTATCATCTTTTGTCGTATGAAAAAAGAAGTAGATAGACTCGTAGCACACATGACAGCCCAAGGATTCAAAGTCTCAGGCTTACATGGAGATATGGAGCAAAAACAAAAGAGAAATCACCATTCGTGCCTTCAAAGCTGGTGGCATAGACATCTTTATCGCTACAGATGTTGCTGCTCGTGGTCTTGATGTGAATGACGTGACCCATGTATTTAACTACCATATTCCTTTTGATTCTGAGTCTTATGTACATCGTATCGGTCGAACGGGTCGTGCAGGTAAATCTGGTGAGGCAATTACACTTGTTAGCCCCAATGAACTTAGAACTATCAAACGTATCGAAAAAGATGTAGGAGCTACTATGGCTTCACAAGTCATCCCTACGCGTATGGAAGTACAGAACAACCGTGCCGATGCACTCATCGCCAAGATTGCAGAAACTAAAGTGACTGAAAATGCTATTAACTTGGTCAAAACACTGCAACATGACTTGGATATTGTCACCATTGCACACCTTCTAGCTTCACTCGTGCAAGAAGAAAACTTTGTCAAAGGAAAAGACAATATCGGTCTAGGACTAGAAGAAATAGCCCTCCTCATGGAAAGAGCAATGCAAAACCGTGGTAACGGTGGAGGCGGTGGCGGACGTAACCGTAGCCGTGGTGGATACAGAGGCAACCGAAGTGGTGGTGGAGGCAATGGTGGAAACGGTGGTGGAAGAAGCCGTAACCGAAGTGGTGGCAGTAGCAATGGTCGCTCAGGTGGTGGAAGAGACAGCCGTAACGGTGGTCAAGGAAGCAGAGGGTAAGACCTCTTTCTTTCTCCATCCTCTCATCAAGTATGTTTGACAATACCAAGCATACAAACTACTTCCTATCTACTCCCCTCGTCCATAATAAGACACTATTGTAGCTTTTTCAATCGTATGTTGGTTTATCATATAGCCTACTAAGGCACTGTCGATTTTACTTGTGAGTGCTAGGGTTTCTATATCTAGGGCATAAATGGTAAAGAAATACGCATGGGCTTTGTCGCCTTGTGGAGGACAGGCTCCACCGAATGTGGCAGAACCGTAATCAGTCATGGTTTCTATTGCACCTTTGGGTAGATTGTGAGAAGCAGAAGCGTTGGAGGGGATAGTACTGGTATTTTTATCTATATTGATAAGCAACCAATGCCACCAACCACTTCCTGTAGGTGCGTCAGGGTCATAGATGGTAATGGCAAAAGACTTTGTACCTTTTGGGGGATTTGTCCACTGTAATTGGGGAGATTTATTTTCTCCTTTACATCCAAAACTGTTAAACTCTTGTGCAATACTGAGTTGTCCTTGTATGTCATCAGATGCTAAAGTAAAGCTATTTGCCATCAATGAGATTGAGAAAGAGGTGAGTAATAGTGCTATCCATATAGGGGTTTTCATGTTTTATCCTTTAAATAAAGAAGCTTATCGTAATGCTTCAACGGTGTGAATATCTAATCCTGTTTTTAATGCAATCATTTCATTGTCTAAAATATCTAATAAGTTTTTGGCTATTTCAATATTTCTCGATTCTCTTCCTTCTGCCAAACCTTCTGCCAAACCCTCTTCTCTTCCTTCTACTAAGCCCTCTCTTTTGGCTTTTTCTATACTATTCTTTTGAATAAATAAAAACTCTTCTCTTTTTTCTTGGATTTCTAGTTCATCTTTACTTAGGGAGGCTGTGTTGGCTATCTCAAAGGCTTTTTTTGAGATTTTTGTCTTGAAGTTGGGGTACGACGGTTAAGTCTCTTGCATTCTTGATAAAGTAAATCCATTTATCTTCTATACTTTCACATGCTTCAAAAGTTTTGTCAAATTTGGGTAGTTCAATGAACACCAATTCTATATCATCTGAATATTGCGTAAAGCTTTCTTTTTCAAAGAGCTTATAGCTTGATTTTACTTTGTTTGTCTCAAACATATTGAAGTTTACGATGGTCAGAGCTATCACTGGATTAAGAAGCGTATATTTATCTCCTCGTTCAAGTTGGTTGGCATAATTTTTGGCTGTATTATAAAGAATCCTACTTTCAAATCCATCATGGTTGAGTATTTGCATCTCTATAATCACCTTTGTTTTGTTTTCAAGTGTGGCTTTGACATCTACTGAGGTATCTTTCATACCTTGAAGTTTGGGTACGTTATAGGGGTCTTCTATGCTGAGATATTTTATCTTAGAGTGTAGTTCTAGTGTAGCATTGAGGAAGCTTATGAGTATATCTTTGGAGTTTTTTTTGAACCAAATACTTTCTTGAAGGCATAGTCTGTTTTTATATTCAGAAATCTCATGTTTTTCCTTTTTTATTTATTATAGCCCAATGTATCTAAAAAATGATTAAGCTCTTGTAATCGTTGAGGTGTGCCTATGTCGAACCATCTGCCTTGATAGAGTTCACCTGAGATGTTGTCTTGCTTCATGGCTGTGCGTAAGAGTGGTGCTAAGGATGATTTGCCATAAGCTAATGTAGTAAAGAGTGTGGGACTATAATAGCCTATGCCTGAGAAAGTGTAGGCTCTACTGTCTAAGACGCGAGTGCCTTGCAAATCAAAATCCCCTTTGGGGTTATGTTCTGGATTGGGGACTAAGATGAGGTGGGCTAAGATACCTTCTTCTAGTGAGGTAGCCATATCAAAAGTATAATCACAAAAGACATCAGCATTGACAACTAAAAAAGTCTCCTCTCCTAGTAGAGGTAAGGCTTTGATTATACCTCCTGCACTTTCTAATCCTCCTTCTTCTTGTTCGTCTGAATAACTAATATTGATACCCCATTGGCTACCATCTCCTAGTGCTTGGGGGATTTGGTAACCTAGGTGTGCGATATTGATGACTATTTCTTTGAAACCTTTTTGGATGAGGTTTTCAATATGCCATACAATCAACGCCTTGCCTCCTGCTTGAAGTAAAGGTTTGGGTATGGTATTGGTTAATGGTCTCATTCGTGAGCCTAATCCTGCTGAGAGTATCATTGCTTTCATGTCTGTTCCTGTAGATAGATTTTAAAATAGAGTAAGAATATATTACTTATAAGTGAAATACTAAAGATATATCGCTCCCAAGATAGCATTATGTGTTGCTCCTGTCACGTCTTTGAGATTTACCTTCTGTTTTGCTATACGTTGCTGTGCCAACCATGCAAAGGTCATGGCTTCTATATCATCGGCATGAGGTGCAATAGATACGCAGACTTTGGGTAACAAGCATCCTATACGTTCTAACAAAAATCTGTTTTTGACTCCTCCTCCACAGACTAAAAGTGTATGAGGGGTAAACGTGGAGACTTCATTAGCTATCGTTATCGCTGTAAGCTCTAGTAAGGTGCGTTGTACATCTTCTATTTTAGCACTACTATGCTCTGAGAGTACCTCATCTATCCATGATTGATTGAACTTTTCACGACCTGTACTTTTGGGATAAGGCAGGGTAAAATATCTATCTTGAAGCATCTTTGCCAACAATACCTCATCCACTTTTCCTGACCTTGCCCATGTACCGTCTTGGTCATACGAGAGATTTTTATGCCTATGAATCCATGTATCCATGAGTACATTACCACAACCGATATCATAGCCTATGAGAGGTGAGCCTAATACTGTGATATTTGCCATACCTCCAATATTGACCACAGCCACACGATGAGGCATATCAGCAAAAGCAAAAGCATGAAACGCTGGTGCAAATGGAGCCCCCTGCCCTCCTAATGCCATATCTTTGCGTCTAAAGTCTGCTACTACAGGTATCTGTGTTTCTGTACTCATAATATTGGCATCGCCTAACTGCATAGAAAAAGGATACTTGCCTTGGGGACTATGCCAAAGGGTTTGACCGTGTGAGCCTATGGCTGTAATCTCTGAAGCCTTCGTATCATGGGATTGAAGTAATGCCTTGACTGCCTTAGCAAACAACAGACCCAAGCGATGGTCTAGCTCTCCTATCTCTAACAAAGTACAAGGATGCTCTATACTATGCAATATATCATTCTTGAGTGTCAAAGGCATAGGATAGACCAAAGACGCTAGACATTTACAACGTAGTGCATCTATCTCACAAAGTACCACATCCACCCCATCAAGTGACGTACCTGACATGATGCCTATATAGAGTGCTTTTTCTTTCAAAAACATTTCCTTTTTATAGGAAGTATATCCAAAAAACCTAAACGAAGTATCACTCCAAGACATCAGCCAAAGTCAAAGCAAAGAGTACATTCACACCACTGGCTATCAAGACTTTTTCTGCTTCTTTAAGGGTCGTACCTGTGGTAATAATATCGTCTATTAAGATAGCATCGATATGACTTTTGCCTGTATATTTGAAATCTCTTGCATGATGTCGTCTAAAGGCTAAAGATTTACCTGCGTAACGTACCCTATTTTGTGCCAGTAGTGAAGCAAACAAGGGAATAGACTGTGGCGTTTGCATCGCTTTACTCAGTACTGCTACATGGGCATAGCCACCACTGACATATTCATCCACACCGATAATATACACTATCCTGTCATCAGATTCTATAAACTCTTCTATAAAAGGCTTCATCGTCATCTCTGCTAGGGCTTTGTAGATACGGTAGCCTTCTGGTTTGTGCTTGGTGAGTAAAAGAGATTCGATATGCGAATATTTGTAAAAACTTATCACATCAAGTGAGCCAATATGACGTGTACCCATCGTTGTTCCTAGCAGTGTATCCTTACAGTCCTTACAAATAATAGCATAACTCAATCTCGTACAAGTATAACAACGCATAGCCCATTCCTTTATCCCTAGTAGTTATAGTATATCAAGATTTTTTTGCTATACTTACTTTTATATTGTATCAAGGAAATGACTATCAAACATTTAACACCCAATGGACTGATACTACTGGTATCTGTATTCTTCACACTCTATTATAACTATCACCTTTTTTACTAATACCCTAAAAGTGTATCCTTGGATAGAAAGTAATATGGTTTTTCTGCTCTCTTTGGCTCTAGTCTTGTGGGCTACGACGGCATTGATTTTGACCATACTGAGTACGAGGTGGACAGTCAAGTTCTTTATTATTATTATATTACTCATGAGTTCTATGACGGGGTATTTTATGGATACCTATCATGTAGTCATTGATGATGATATGATACGCAATATGTTACAAACCGATGTCCATGAAGCCATGGATTTATTTTCATTCAAACAAGTACTCTATTTTGTATTCTTGGGACTTTTACCCTCTTATATTGTCTATAAAGTTCCGTTGAAGATTCGTGCTATCCATATAAACCTCTTTAAACAGCTAAAACAAGTACTCTTGTTATTACTCATCATCGCACTTTCTGTCTTTTTCTCTTTTGGGCATTATAGTACTTTTGTAAGAGAGCATAAACCCTTACGCTATATGGCAAATCCTAGCTATTGGATATATTCTATAGGCAATTATATCTCTGCGACGATGAATGTATCAGAGTTCATTGTCCAACGTATAGGTACAGATGCCAAAGTCATCAAATCTCCCAACTCCTTACCCAAAATCGTCATTATGGTCGTAGGAGAAGCCACAAGAGCCGACCACTTTTCACTCAATGGCTATGCCAAAGAAACCACCCCCAACTCCAAAAAGAAACACTTATCAACTTCCCCAACCTACACGCTTGTGGGACTTCTACAGCTGTGTCAGTACCTTGTATGTTTTCTATCTATACCCAGTCCAAATACAACTACCAAAAAGGCATACAAACCCAAAATGTCTTGGACGTACTCAACCACACAGGAGACATCTCTATACTATGGAGAGACAACAACTCAGACTCCAAAGGTGTAGCACTAAGAGTGCCGTATGTAAGCTACAAATATAATAATATGAACACCATCTGTGAAAACGGCGAATGTCGAGACGAAGGGATGCTGGTAGGATTACAGAGTTATATAGCCAAACAAAAAGACAAAGATATACTCATCGTCTTGCACCAAATGGGCAACCATGGTCCTGCCTACTATAAACGCTACCCTAAGGCATTTGAGAAATTTACCCCTGTATGTAAAACCAATCAACTAGAAGAGTGTAGCAAAGAAGAAATCAGCAATGCCTATGACAATGCCATACTCTATACAGACGATTTTTTGACCCAAACTATTGCCCTACTCAAAAAGTATAACAGTAGCCACCAAACAGCCATGTTTTATATGAGTGACCATGGAGAGAGCTTGGGAGAAAATGGTATCTACTTGCATGGTCTTCCTTACTTTATGGCTCCATCAGCACAAACACATATCCCTGCATTTATATGGTTCAATGACAGTTTCAGCAAAGAAGTCCAAGCACACAAAATACAAAGTGATGCACGATATACCCAAGACAACCTTTTTCATACCCTCTTGGGGCTATTCAATGTACAAACCAAGGTCTATGAACCTAGACTTGATATATTTCAAGAGAAGATATGATAACTTTTGGGTACACTACTCTCATGAAAGAAAATATGAAAACTCCCAGACCCAAAAAAGAACGCATCAAGATATTTACCACTAGCATTACAGCAGGACAATACAAAGGTAAAAAGATAGAAATACCTGATATTTTTACCACGCGTAGCTCCAAAGGTATCCTCAAAGAATCACTCTTCAATACCCTACAATTCAATATTATAGACAAAAACTTTGTAGAAGTATTCTCAGGTTCAGGTTCTATAGGACTAGAAGCACTAAGCAGGGGAGCGAGTAAAGCGTATTTTATGGAATACAATAAAATAGCCTTCAAATCATTAGAAGACAATATCAAACGTATCGCCCCTTCTACATCAGAACTTTTCTTTGGTGATAGTTTTGAGAAGTTTGCCACTGTCTATAGTCTAATCAAGCAAACAAATACCAAAACCTACTTCTACTTCGACCCTCCTTTTGCCACAAGAGACGGCATGGATGACATCTACCACCAAACCATCTCCCTCATAGAAACCATAGAAGAACCTTACTGTGAAATGGTCATCGTAGAACACATGAGTAACCTAGACTTACCCCAAAATATAGGACAAATGAAGCAAATCAAACGCAAAAAGTTTGGACGAAGTACGATGAGTTATTATACCTTTGCTTAATTTCTAATTTCAGAAGAAAGATAACTAATGGAACACTTTTTTACCTGCCCCTACTGCTGGGAACATATCTCGATGATACTCGACAGCACAGAAGAAGTCTCAGACTACATAGAAGACTGCGAAGTATGCTGTAAACCCATAGAACTCTTTTTTAAGTTTTCAGGAGACAATTTAGTACGCTTTGATGCAAAAGTGATGGAAGGTATTTAAGTGTAACCTTCATCAATACAAAAGAAATACTTGACTATGATGAACAACACAGTGCTATATTCTTGACCTCCGTAGGTGTAGCTTTGCAAAGATGTGCCAATGTAGAATGCTCATCAAAAGGTGCTAGGGCTACTTCGAGTAAATCTTCTATCATGCTATAGTCTTGGACTTCGGCTTTTTCTATCGCTTCTTGTAGGAGATGATTTTTGAGAATATACTTAGGGTTGGTTTTGAGCATCTTCTCATGGCGTTCTTTGCTACTAATACTCTCTTTGTCTACGCGTAGAAGATACGTCTTTAGCCAAAGTGCTAAGGCTTCATTATTGCTAGAACACGCTAGTATTTCTACACTATTACCATCAAAAGTAGAGAGTCTTCTAAAGAAATCCGTATAATCACTACGAGAAGAAGCCAATGCCCTCATCAAGGCTTCAAGCAGTGCTTTATCTGTCTTTTCTTGTTCGTATAGTCCCATTTTTTGGTACAAGAGTGCTTCATAGACATCGGTATACGTACGCCAAAAAGTATCTCTAAGCACTTCTTCTGACAATTCATAGTCAATAATAGGGGACAATACACGAGCCAATATATCCAAATTCCAACGTCCTGCTCCTGCTTGGTTTTTGAAACTATATAAGCCTTGTGTATCGGTATGGTTACATACAAAATGTGGTTGATACTCATCTAAAAAGGCAAAAGGTCCATAGTCTATCGTCGACCCGTCTATTGCCATATTGTCTGTATTCATGACCCCATGGGTAAACCCAACACTTTGCCATTTGGCAATAGTTGTGGCTGTATTTTTGACTATTTCCCTATACATTTTAAGATACTTATCTTCACTGTCTTGAAGATGAGGATAACTCTCCCCTATCACATAATCAGCCAATTCTTCCAATTTATCATACTCTCTAATAGAATACAAATACTCAAATGTCCCAAATCGAACCCATGTAGGAGCTAGACGTATAACCATCGCACACTTTTCCCATATAGCATCTCGTGCTACACTGGTATGACTGCCAATCAATGCCAAAGCACGTGAGCTTTCAATCCCCAAGCCATACATAGCTTCAGACATAAGATACTCGCGTAAAGAAGAGCGAAGTACTGCCCTACCATCTCCAAGACGAGAATAAAGCGTTAGTCCTGCCCCTTTGACTTGTATATTTTGTCCTGCAACTTTACCAAAGTTGATAACGCGTCCATCTCCCAAGCGTTCTGTAAAGTCACCAAACTGATGACCTGCATAACACATAGCAAAACTATCGGCTCCCTTAAGTTTGCTCTTGCCATTGACAATATCAAGAAGCTTCTCATCTAAAGACAAGTCTTCATCCACTCCCAATAGTTCCCCTGCATTTTGTGATGTAGAGATAACAAAAGGTTTTTCTAATGCTGAGACCTCAACCTTAGCATAAAAAATGGGGCTTAGCTTCAAATAGTCTGTCTTGAGTGTGAGCTGTGAAAATTTCATAGTAAAGTTTTCCTTGATATTTATAGATATAATTTTGAGATTATATCCAAAGCATCAAAAAAAATGCTATACTAAGAGATACTAATAAAAAGGTTTACCATGAATAAAAGTGTCTTTAGTACCGATAACGGTGTCAATATCTCCTTCACAGGTGTCGTTCAAAAACAACAAATTATCCAAATGGTCGAAAACTGTGCTACAGGGTCATGTGAGTGTATGAGTGACGAAACCAAAAAGAAGATTACCAATATGCAAGTAGAAGGTAAAGATGGTGATGTGGAACTTCAACTCTCAGGAGATATTGCCAAAGAAGAGATAGAAGAAGCCTTAGCAAAATCAACGGTACTAAACTAATGGATGAATCACTCAATGTATTAGGACAACCCCTAGAACCATGTAGTCTCAAACCTCTGACTGGCTTTTATAGAGATGGTGCCTGTAACACAGGTAAAAACAATCCTGCTGTACATGCTGTTTGTATTTATGCCACACAAGAGTTCTTGGACTATTCCAAAAAAAAGCAGGAAATGACCTCTCTACTCCCATGCCTCAATATGGTTTTGCAGGAGTACAAGCAGGACAAAGCTGGTGCTTGGGTGGACATTCATTCCTCAAAGCCATCCACGACGGCATGGCACCACAAATTTTCATACATTCCACACACCTCAAAATGCTAGAACTCATCGAACTAGATACACTTAAAAAATATGCGATAGATTTGTAGGGATAGCCATGTACAAAATATTACGCCTATGCACCTTATTGATTACGCTCCCTAGTCTACTGCTCTCCCAAGAACTAGAACCTATGGATATTTATGAGCAGATGAGCAAAGCTTTGCATGGGGAATGGAAGCTCTCAGCACAAGAGAAGCAAATTGATACGACAGGTGCGTATAAAAATAAATTGGTTTTGCCTTTGCTAGGCACTGAGATTACGGCTCTTTCGTATAAAACGGTAGGATTTGGGTCTAGTCTCCAAGAAGATTTGCTCCCCGATACCAAAAAGCAGATGGTGACGATGTATCATTGTGATGATTATATTGATTGTAATCAGCTACAAGCTACCCACTACTGTACCAAGATGAATCAACCTCAATTCATCCTAGACATCAAGCACTCTACCAAAGACAAAATCATCTTTAATTGTGATATGCAAACAGCCTTGTGTCAATCCGATGAAGACCATATTCATCATATTATACTTGAATTCTCCAATAAAGGTCAGCACCTAAAGACTTCGTATTTAGGTTGGACAAAACAAAAGCCCAACAATAAACACTCTATCTATCATTTTGATAAGAAATAGCGTTTTATGCTAAGCCTTCAAGACTAGGAGGTACTTGATGTGCTTCGATATAGTCTTCGAGTTTTCCTTCTCCTGCCATATTCTTTGACCATTTTTTCAGTGACTTTCGTTCTTTTTGATACTCCATATATGGTACACCCATTCCACAGCTTGTCTCTACAGCATAAATATGAAAAAGAAAAAAGTTGTCGTATCTCAGTAGGTGATGTTTGGAAGTGTTGCATATATTCTACAAATCGTGTATCTGCTTTGCCTACGACTTCTGCCTTGGCAAATACTTTGGTGATATTGGCTTCACCTTCAAAGGCGTTAAACATCAAGGTAAATGCTCCTCCTGCTGTGGCATCTCTATAGCTTCTATTGCCTGAACCAGCAAAGTCCATATAGAGTAAGGTTTGAGCATCAAGTATCGCTAGACTCTCATATCCTTTGGGAGAGAGATTGACTTCTTGTCCTGAACTAGAAGCCACAAAAAATATTTTTTGTCTTTTGATAAATGCTATGTCTTTTGATTTTAGTGTTGTATAGTGTTGTCCCATAGTGTCTCCTAACGCTTATATTTTGGGAAGGTAAGTATAAAGGTACTACCTTCGCCTTCTTTAGAACGTAAATTCAATTTATTTTATACTTTTTACAGATAGACAGCACAATATTTAGCCCTATTCCAAAGCCTCCACGCTCATCATTGGCACGGTAATAACGCCGAAATATATCTTCTTGCTTCTGTCTCTCAATCCCTATACCTGTATCTTGTACCTCTAAAATATGCTTCTCTAGTCTGATGCTAATCGTATCTCCGATATCGGAGTACTTAATGGCATTGGAGAGTAAATTATCAATGAGCCTATCCAAAGAATCTTGGGGCATTTTGATAGGTGTTTTGCTCAGTTTCATCTCCAAGTGTAGCCTTTTAGATTCCATCAGTTCGCTCATAAAGTCTATTCTCTCTTGCAAAATCTCTGCCAAACATAGCTCTTGGGAAGGGGCGATACCACTCTCTAGCCTATACGTCAAAGAACTGTACATCAAGCTTAGACGCTTCGCAGAGACTTCCAGACGTTTCATCTTTTTGTCTTCAACATTTCTCAACGATTGAATCGTCATCAAAATTGCCGAGATGGGCGTATTGAGTTCATGCGTGGTATCAGAGATAAACTTGTCCAAAGACTCTATCTGCTCACGCACAGGCTTCAAAAACAAACGCCCCAAGAAATACCCTACAACCCCCATCAAAATAAACGACAAAATCAAATAGCCAATAATCTTGATACGCAAAGCACCCACTGCCAAAGAAAAGTCCTTCTCTTTAAGTACAATATAATGCACACCCAAATGCTGACTCAAATCTCTAGTCACGGTAAAAAACTCCATACCTCGCTCAAAGAAATCTTTTTCAAAATCAATCACCTCATCTAGCTCTGAATAAATAGCTGTTTGATTCTTATCATAATACCCCACAGGAAAACGACAATGCTTAAGGGTTTTGAGATAATGTATAAGATTAAAATCCTTATCTACTTTATTGTCACTCTTCATTGCCTTCATCACAATATCAGACTTGAGATTACGTGCTTGATACATCATCTCAAATTTGGTAGCACTCTTCAACGAAGTCTGTGTATTCTCAAAAAAAAGATAGCCAATAATCGTGAGTAATACAAAGACCGAAATCAAATAAAGCAACAAAAACCTCAAAAGAGAACTACGCTCATACGATGTTAAAACGATAACCTTCTCCTTTGATATTTTCAAAATATTCTTTGTCAAACATTTTTCTCAAATTTTTGATATAGGTTCTAATCGTTGCTTGTGTCGGCGTATTTTCATCTTCCCATACATTTTCAATAATCTCAGCACAAGAAATAATCTTGCCCGTATTTCTGATAAAATACTCCAAAACCTTAACCTCTTTTTGTCGCATCTCTACTACCCTATCAGGCATGATAATCTGATGTGCTTTGGGTATAAACGTCATACCATCAAATTCTATCTCTTCTTGAAGCCGATAACGCTTGACAATATTTCCAATCCGTAGATGTAATTCTTCTAGCTCAAAAGGCTTACGCAAATAATCATCTGCCCCCCTATCAAACCCCTTCTTCAAATCAGCAATACTTGCCAAAGAAGTCATATAAATAGCAGGTATAGTATTGCCTATCTCACGCAAATAAGAGAGTATCTCAAAGCCATCAATACTAGGTACATTGACATCAAGCAAAAGCATATCATACCCCCCTCCACCTACAGCCTCCAAAGCCTTCTCCCCATCAAAAAAGCTCACAACCTCATAGCCATTTTCTAGCAAAAACTCCTCAATAATCTCTTGCAAAATCACATCATCTTCTAATAACAATATCTTCATGGGTAGCCTTTCATATCTTAATCATAGTATCATTTTACCCTAATCATAGTTGTTTCCGTAGGGGTAGGTCTTGTGCCTACCCTAAAATTTCAAAGATTGAGTAGGTTTTTTCTTTAAGTGCGTCACATCAATGAGTAATACCTGCTATAATTCTCCTAGGAGATACACTATGAATATTATACACGCAGACTATATCTATACCCCCCAAGGCTTTGTTGCCAATCGTGCTGTGGCATTTACTGATACTATCATCGCTATAGATAGTGTGGAAGTCTTGCAAGAGCAGTATCCTGAGGCTTTGTTGATACAGAGTCCTCCTCATACCATACTTTATCCTGGGTTTATCAATACCCATGTGCATTTGGAGTTTTCTGCCAACAAGACTTCGCTGAGGTATGGGGATTTTATGCCTTGGTTGGATTCGGTCATAGAAAAGCGTGAGGATTTGGTAGGGGCTTGTGACAATGAGATGATGGGCAAAGAATGCCACAATATGCTTCGTTCTGGGATTACGAGTTTTGGGGCTGTGTCTAGCTTTGGCAATGAGTTTGAAGTCTGTGAGCAAAGCCCCCAACGTGTGGTCTTTTATAATGAGCTTATAGGCTCTAATGCTCTGTATGCTGATATACTTTATGCTGATTTTATGGAGCGTGTCAAGATGTCTATGTCTTGTCCTAAGTCTTCGCGTATTAGCCCTGCTATTGCCATCCACTCACCCTATGCTGTCCACCCTATTCTCTTGCAAAAAGCTGTGAACCTAGCCAAAAAGCATCAGATGCCTCTGTCTGCCCATTTCTTGGAATCTAAAGCTGAGAGAACATGGCTAGAGTCTTCGCAAGGAGAGTTCAAAGCATTCTTTGAGAAGTACTTCAAAAGCTCTATCGCTGTGACGAATATCGAGGAATTTATGTATGCCTTTGATACCTATCCTACACATTTTGTACATGCTGTACATGCCCAAGAGAGCGAACTGGACTATCTTGCCTCCAAGGGGCATAGTATCGCCCATTGTCCTAGGAGTAACCGTTATTTAGGCTGTGGTAAACTGGCTATCGAAAATCTCAAACTCCCTTATACTATCGCTACAGATGGTCTAAGCTCCAATGATTCACTCAATATGTTTGATGAGCTTAGAGCCACGTTGATGATGCATGATAGCCTTCCTATAGAAGCATTAGCACTGACCCTCATCGATGCTATCACAGCGAAGGCTTCGGATATTTTGGGCTTGGATTGTGGTAGGATAGCTGTTGGGAAATTGGCTGATTTTGCACTTGTGACCCTAGATGAAGCACCCCAAAGAACAGAAGCATTGGCACTATGGACGATACTGCATACCCAAGAAGTCTCTGCTGTATATATCGCAGGAGAATCTTCTCTCTAAGGCTTAACGTCCTTGTATCTTGAGGGTGACACTCTTTTGATTGGAGAACTTTATCTTGTGGATAGTCGATTTTTTCTGCTTTTTGAGGGTGATTTTAAGGGTATTGGAATCTAAAAAAGTAGAGCTTATCCCTGCTTTCATGCTAGAGCTAAGTATAATATCTCGACGATGACTCGGTACCATATAGAGTAAAATACTGCTCCCCGATTGTACCTCTATGGTCGTATGATTTTTGTTGATACGGTAGAGCTTTTCTCTAGGAACGATGGTCTTAAATCTCCACTTTTTGTAGATACGCTTTCCATCGGCTAGGGCTTCAAATACTACGGTATATGTTTGTGCAAATTCTAATCGTGCCAAAGGCATGAGTGCAAACTGCAAAGGGCTTATCAAATGATTGGGGTCATTTTGGGCTGTGAGTAGCTTGGTCTTGTGTATCTCTTTGCCTTGCTGATTATAAAGTCTAAAGGATTGTATTTTGACTTTTTTGGTATAAGCAGGATTGAACTGTACAGAAATAGGAAAGCCACTGACTTTATAACGAGGCAAGGGGTCGGGATGCTCATTATAAAACGCAGGATAGACTTCTTTTTCTCCATCATAAGGATAATAAATAATTTTGGCACTTTTGGCTTGAATCTGTAATTTCTTGGCTTCAAATACACTTAGAGGTATCATCTTGCTACTTTTCTTGCAGACATCTTTCATATAATACGTACCATTGAGCAGAGTAAAATGTTGCTTACAAAGACCTGAGAGTATAGAAGAACCTAGATTATAGACATAGGCTTTTTGTACCCTTTTATTGCGTATGTTAGCAAGGCTTGACATCCCTATCTCATCGCTGATAAAATTGAGAAAGGTAAAACGGTGATAAATAGCAGAAAAGAGGTTTTGCATCGCATGGAGATGAGTGCGTGTATTGATAGAGATATTTTCCCTCACTACAGTGGAGCGATACCCTACCCTAGCCGTTCGAGACGAAGGACTTTTGCCTACATACTTAGGCTTATCCTTGCGTTGGTAGTGTCCTACTGTTTGATTCGCTATGAGATATTTTGCGTGAGATTGACTTGACTTATCGAGGATTTTACTGGGTTTTAACGTGCTAAGACCTGTATGGCTACGAATACTATTGAGATAGTCCAAGCCCTTGGTACTGCTGTGTGCCAAGAGAGAAGTAAGGACAAAGCCTAGGAGTAAAAGTATGCCTTTCACTAGAGACTTTGAGATGCTTGTAAAAAGTCCTCAGCAATGGTTTTGGGGTCTTCTAGTCCGATAGAGACGCGAATTAGTCCCTCATGTACGCCTAAGAATTCTCGTGCTTGTGTATCAAAATCGGCATAGATAGTACTTGTCATGTGTAAAGCAAGGCTTCTATTGTCTCCGATATTGGCTGTTTGTATCACAAGCTTTAGGGCATTTAGAAAGCTAAAGGCTCGTGCTTTACTCCCACAATCTATAGTCAACAAAGGACCACATCCTTGGGCAAAATCAGAGATATAACGTGCATGGTCGGGGCTAGAAGTCAAAGAAGGATGATTGACAGTACATCCTTTGGGGAATGACGCTTCCAATAAGGAGGCTACTGTGGCGACACTTTGATTGACACGCTCAACTCTCAGCGACAAAGTTTCTAGTCCTACCATTGTAAGAAAAGCACCAAAAGCATTGGCAGTCATACCATAGTCACGCATGGCACGTTTTTTACAAATAGCGATAAAAGCTTTTTTGCCCATCTTGTTGACTATTTTGTGTAGGTCTGCGTATTTGTCTGTATGGAGTTTATCCCCCTCTTCTTTCACAGCACGAAAAACAGCGATACCACCCAAAGCAGAAGAGTGTCCAGACATATTTTTGGTACTAGAATGGATGACAATATCAGCCCCCATAGTCAAAGGACGTACTAGCAGTGGGGTGGGAGTATTGTCTATCATTACTACCGTATCATATTGATTACACAAATCAATGATACGCTGTATATCAGGCAAGGTCAAGCTAGGATTACCTACAGATTCAAAAATCACCATCTTGACACCTCGTTGGAGTGTGGCTTCAATATGTGCAAAGTCATCTACCGTACAAAAGGTATTGCTCACACCAAAACGTGCAAGGGTTTCATTGACCAAAGAATAGGTACCTCCAAAAAAGCCACCGATACAAAGCAGTTCATCTCCTGCACTCAAAAATGCTGTACACACCATAGCAATCGCACCCATACCAGACGAAGTGGCTATCGCACCCAAACCACCTTCAAAGTCTGCTACGATACCTTCGAGCTTGGCATTGGTAGGATTGCCTACTCTTGCATACAAAGGCTTCTGTACCGTAGCAGAGAAAATCCCTTCGGCTTCTTCGGCATTTTGGTATCCAAACGCAGCTGAGGGGATAATCGCAGGAGCAATTGCTCCTGTGCGTGAGCCTACATTGTGGACAAGTTGTGTGTTAAAATAATCAAAATCTATGGTTTTGTGCATCGTTAATCTTCCTATATTGAATAATTGAGTGTTTTTGTGGCTTTGAGTTCATAATTCTTTAGCTCTGAGAGAGGTATTTCAAATACTTTAGAGGCATTCTCTCGCAAGTCATTCCAAAAAAGTACCAAAGCAGGGTTCTGTGCTTGTGTAATCTCTGAAAACATTTCTGCTTCCAATATGACCAGCACATCTTTGAGTGTAATGTCTTTGAGGGGTCGTGCCAGTTTATAGCCACCATACGCCCCTTTGATACTAGAGAGTAGCCCTTGTTTTTTGAGTTCCAAGAGTATTTGTTCTAAAAAGTTTTGAGGGATATTGGCATTGGAAGCAATATCTTTAATCTTCAGAAGCTCAGTATCCTGAATCTTTCCCAATTCTTGGAGAGCAGAAATAGCATAAATGGTTTTACTAGATATTCCGAGCATTGCTAAAAAGTCCTTTTCCTATTTGAAGTATATGATATATCTTACATCCTATACAAAAGTCAAAAAGCATTTCGAGTAAAGCACAGACCAACAAGACAAAAGCAAGGAGAGTGGCAAACATCATAAATCCTGCCATGGAAGCTACGACAAGTACAAGCGAGACTAGCAATCCCAAATACAGTGCAAAACGCTTGGGAGATTCATCGCAAAGCTTGGGTGCAATCCCCCATCCTGTAAGTATAAATTTGCTAATGATATGAAAAGGACTAAACTCTGCTAAACGTAAAGTACGCATCATAAAATCAAACAATAAGATGAATGCAAAAATACTTTGTTCAGTCATGAGCAAGAGTACAATAGAAATTACCACTTGTGCAGAGATAACTCTGACAAGATTGGAATCTATTCTATGTACTGATATGGGGCATACTTCAGCCATGCAATATTCCTTATGTTTTGATATTAGGGGTTATTATACCTAAATTTACTTATAAACCCAAGTAAATCTAGTAAGTTTATTGTCTTTAGACTATTACACGGATTATACACAATCAAACTGTAAAATACGGTTAATCTGATTTATCAAGGAAAAATACCATGCGTTTACTACTGATACTCTTTTTTAGCCTTAGCACTTTATCTGCTGATACAATAGATACTTTGATAGCCCAAGCTTTCAAAAAACACCCTTCTTTAGATGCCATACAACAGCGTCTAGCACAAATGGATACGCGTATTAGTCTAAGTCAAAAGTGGGCTGACCCTGATGTCTCTTTGAATATCAATGATATACAATTTGGAGACCCTCTCAGTCGTGACCTTGAACCGATGCAATATCAAGCTATAAGTGCCAAGCAACAATTCCCATGGTTTGGTAAATTGGAAGCCAAAAAAATCTATGCCCTCTCTCAAAAGAAAGAAATATTAGACTCGTATGCGATGGCAAAGGTAACGTTGGCAAAAGAAATACGTCTCAGTGCATACACCATAAAAGAGTTAAACGAACGTATCAAGATACTTCATAAATATAAGATTGTATCCCAGCAAAATATAGAACTCTATACCTCTTATGCCTCCACGCAAAATAAAAGCCACAGCAGTAGTGTCACAGCTTCTTTATTGTTAAGTCAATTAAAGATACGAGAAGAACGGTATAAGGCTATTTTAGCACAGCAAAAAGCCAAACTTACCTATCTTCTCCAAAAAAAGGTTTCTAGTGTCGTGAGTAGTTTAGATATCAGCAAACCCAAAAGCCTACAGTATTATCTACATCGACTCCCCAATAACCCTAGCTATATCATGCAAGAATCCAAACAAAAAACTGCCCATGCCCAGCAAACTCTGAGTGATTTGGCACATACTCCTGACCCCTATGTTAAAGTAGGCTATTTTAATCGTCAAGAATATGCCGATTATGCCTCTGTGAATGTAGGGATATCTCTACCTATTTATGGTAGACAAGAAGACCAATCTGAGATTTCACGCTTGGCAATACTCGAAGCCAACAGTGCCATACTTGATTATAACTCATCTCTAAAAAGTGAAATAGAACGTATGCACATCACACTCAATGAAGCCTACCATATCTATAACATCATCCAAAATGAGAGCCTTCCCCAAATCGCACACATGTTTGACCTCTCACAGGCGAGTATCCAAAACGGTGCTGACCTCTTTGCCTATACACGCCTTTTGGAGGAAAAATTGGCACTAGAAGAAGAACGTATCGCTATTCAAGCGACCTATTGGCGTACCCAAGCCCAACTCAATGCACTTATCGGAGAAATATAATGTCTAAAACCCTATCAGTTATCCTCATCTTTACCTTCGTCTTTGCACAAGCAGAGATGAAATGTGCGGCAGGAAAATGTGGCGCGAGTATGGAAGAAGCTATTCCTAAAAAGCCTATTCCTAAGCCCATAGTAGAATCTAAAAAAGAAGCAACTCAAAAAAGCCCAACTATCAAACAACTCTTCAACGTAAGAACTGTGCAAATCATCAGCCAAGAAAAGCGTAAATCACAAGTCAACTATGGCTATATCGTACCCCAAGATTCATCAAAGTAGATGTCACTGCGTGGTACTCAGGCTTTGTCGAAACACTCTATGCCAATACACTTTATACCTATGTAGAAAAAGGAGATGCCTTGGTCAAAGTCTATTCTCCAGAAGTCTATAAAGCCAAACAAGATTACCTAAACTCTCTAAACTACAACGCCTCACACAGCTCGACAGGGATGCTAAAAAGTGCCAAAACCAAGCTCACTCTCTTGGGTGTGTCTCCCAAAGAGATTGCTCAGATTAGCACAAAGCGTCGTGCTGATACGTTTACGACTATCTATGCCCCTAGTTCGGGATGGATTTTTGAAAAAAACATCAATCAAGGCTCTTCTTTTGGTACGAAGAAAAAGCTCTTTCAAATTGTCAATATGCAAAGTGTATGGGTAGAGATGAGACTCTTTCAAAATCAACTACAAGACTTGTCAAACTTTAAACAGTTTACTGTAAACGTCCAAGGGATAGACAAAGCCTACACAGCCAAGAAATCTTTAATCTATCCTCTACTAGACCCCAAAGAAGCCACCCTCACCCTACGCCTAGAAGTCGAAAATAGCGAAGGCTTACTCAAAGCAGGAATGTATGTCAAAATCAAAAGTACTAGCCCTGCTAAAACCATGTTACTCATACCTCGCACAGCCGTCATACGCAAAAGTAGCAAATGGTATGCCTTTTTGTCCACAGAGTTTGAAGGAGAATATGAACCCATAGAGATTCAAATCACCCCTTTGGACAAAGACTATTACCAAGTCACCAAAGGACTCACTACCTCTGACACCGTAGTCAACAACGCACTCTTCATGATGGATTCAGATGCACAAATTAATTCGATATATTAAAGGAAATACAGATGATTGAAAAACTCATAGCCTTTTCTATTCGTAACCGTTTTGTGGTACTGATGGCTACACTCTTTCTTATACTAGGCTCTATTTGGGCTATGAAAAATACTGCTTTAGATGCCTTGCCTGACCTTTCTCCTCCACAGGTCATTGTACAAGTGACATGGAAGGGACAGAGTCCTGAGATTATAGAAGACCAAGGCACGTATCCTTTGGTGTCTCAATTTTTGGCTATTTCCAATATAGAAACGGTGCGTGGATTTTCTACTTATGAGAATGCACTCATATATATTATCTTTAAAGAAAATACCGATTTGTATTGGGCAAGAAGCCGTGTGCTAGAACAACTAGCGTCCATACAGAGTCAACTCCCTGCCAATATGGAAATATCTTTAGGTCCTGATGCTTCGGGTGTGGGCTGGGTGTATGAATATGCCTTGACTTCTCAGACCAAGAATCTAGCAGAACTGCGAACCATACAAGACTATTATTATAAGTATGCCTTGATGGGTGTCGATGGTGTGAGTGAAGTGGCTTCTATAGGTGGCTTCGTACCTAGCTATCAGATTACAATCAATAATGATGCTTTGGTACAGTATAACCTCTCTATCAAAGATATTGCTAATACTCTCAAAGACAATAACAATGACACAGGGGGTCGTATTGTCATACAAAATGGCTATGAGTGGATGGTTCAAGCCAAGGGCTATATCAAAGATTTGGATGAGATACGAAAGCTCGTAATTACGAGCAAAAATGGCGTACCTCTGACCCTAGCAGAAGTCGGACGTGTGGAGCTTGTGCCAACGGCACGACGAGGCGTGGCTGACCTCAACGGTGAAGGAGAAGTTGTAGGTGGTATCGTGATGGTACGCTATGGCGAAGATGTCTATGCTGCGATACAACGCATTGAAGCGAAGATGCAAGAGCTAAAGATAGACGGTGTGGAAGTAGTCACTACCTATAACCGTTCAGGACTGATAGAAAAAGCCATAGAAACCTTAGAGACTACCTTACTAGAAGAGAGCCTTATTGTGATTTTGATTATTGGGATTTTCTTGATGCATTTTCGTTCTACGCTTATTATGCTCATTGTCTTGCCTCTGACGATTATGTTTCCCTTTTTACTGATGAAAATTTTTGGTATTGGCTCCAATATCATGAGCTTAGGAGGGATTGCCATTGCCATTGGTGCGATGGTTGATGCGTCTATTGTGATGATAGAAAATGCCCACAAATCCATACACAAGCAAGAAGCACTCAAAAAACGAATGCTTACAGAGAAAGAACGTGTACACACGATATTGAAATCTCACAGCTCGTGGGTCGTCCTATCTTTTTTGCTTTGGCATTGGTGGTGGTATCGTTCTTACCTATCTTTGCACTTTCTGGGCAAGAAGGTTTACTCTTTACTCCCCTAGCCTTTACCAAAACCTTTGCGATGACAGCAGGGGCGATACTTTCTATTACCCTTGTGCCTGTATTGATGGTGTTTTTTATCAAGGGTAAGATTATCCCTGAAAACAAGAACCCTTTGAACCGTGTGTTTATGTGGCTGTATCATCCCATACTCATCTATGGTCTCAAACTCAAATACCTTGTCATACTCTTGGCTATTGGTGCATTAGCGTTTGCTGTGCCTTTGTATCAAAAGCTTTCATGGGAATTTATGCCTATGCTCAATGAACAAAGCATTATGTATATGCCTGTGACCCCTTATGGTATTTCTATAGACCAAAGTAAGGCACTAACACAAAAAACCGATGCTATCATCAAGTCTTTTCCTGAAGTCGATACCGTCTTTGGCAAAGGAGGACGTGCCAATTCTGCTACTGACCCTGCACCCTTAGGTATGCTAGAGACCATCATTACTTTTAAGCCCAAAGAGCAATGGAGAGAAGGCATGACCCATGAAAAGCTCATGGCTGAAATGGAAGAAGCCTTACAAGTCACAGGCTTGGTCAATTCGTGGACGTACCCTATTCGTGGGCGTATTGATATGCTACTCTCAGGTATTCGTACCCCTATTGGTATCAAACTCTATGGTAAAGATGCCTCTGGATTGCAAGAAATAGCCTTACAAATAGAACATAAGTTACGCAACCTAAAGAGTACGCAGTCTGTCTTTTCTGACCAAGCGAGTGCTGGGTTTTTTATAGATATTGATATAGATACCCAAGCCCTAGGGCGTTACAATATTTCCAAAACCCTTATCCATGACTATACCTCTTCTGCTATTGGTGGCAAACAAATCACGACAATGTATAAAGGGCTAGAGCGTTATCCTATTACCTTGCGTTTTGAAGAAGAGCAACGGCGTAATCTTCAAGACATACGCAATATTCAAGTCAAAACCCCTCTAGGATTTGTGCCTCTTTCTACCTTTGCCACCGTATCTTATAGAGAAAGTGCTTCGGTGATTAAGTCTGAGATGGCAACGCCTGTGACTTTTGTGTATATTACCCCTCAAATAGGTGTCTCTGCTACGCAATACAAAGCCCAAGCGATGGAAGTACTCAAAGACCTTACACTCCCCTCAGGCTATTATATAGAATGGGCTGGACAGTCTGAATACCTAGAATCTGCGATGGAAAAGATTGTGTGGATAGTCCCTACTGTCTTGATGCTCATCTTTTTGCTTATCTTTTTTGCTCTAAAGAATATGATGCCTACACTGATTGTATTTTTTACCCTACCGTTTGCACTCTTAGGAGGGCTAGTGTATATTGATATGCTAGGATTTTCTATGAGTATTGCCGTCATTGTAGGGTTCTTGGCACTCTTGGGAGTGGCTGCGGAGACAGCGATTGTAATGATAGTCTATCTGCAAGAATCTGTAGAAGAACGTAAAGCCATAGAAAAAGAAAGCTTTAGTATCGTACATCTAAACGAAGCCATTTATGAAGGAGCAGTTCAACGTCTACGCCCTAAGCTGATGACCGTCTTTGCTATCTTGGCAGGATTACTGCCTATTATGTACACCACAGGAGTCGGTAGTGAAGTGATGCAACGTATTGCTGCACCCATGATAGGAGGAGTGGTAAGTTCTGCTGTCTTGTCTTTGCTACTGATTCCTATATTTTATGAACTCTATGAGAAAAACCAATTAAAAAAACCCACTAAGGATATATCATGAAAATCACCCTCACTCTACTACACACTCCTCATGCTAGGATGTTCTTCCCAAAAACAAAAAGAATCTATCACCGAAGGTGGGATGAAATGTGGTCCTGGGAAATGTGGTGCAAGTATGGTTGATGGTTCTACTGTACTGATTAAAAAGAAAATGAATATACTCAATCAACTAGAAGCTGAGGATGACAGAAGAGACTGTGTACTTAATGCTATAGATACCAAGGCTCTCTATAATTGCGTTAGAGAAGCCAAAACCCAAAGACTCACTAGCAAATGTGCTACGAGTCAAAGTATCCCTCCCAAAAAACCCCAAATGAAGTGCCAAGCAGGGAAATGTGGCTCTAGTATGTAACCATATTATCCACTTAAATAATTTTATCTATTAAAATAGTATTATCAATAAAAATAATCATAAGTTAGATATACTAAAACATCTTAGATACATCAAAGGAATACAATGAAAAAAATCACGTCATTAGCACTCACAGCACTACTAGGTTTCACACTTCTTACAGCCACAGCTACAGCAGGAAGTATCGAAAAAGGTCAAAATTATTATACCAAAAAGATTAAAGGTCAGTGTGCTGACAAAACAGGTGCAGCATTTGCAGCAACGTATACTCAAGCCCAATGGGCAGCGACACTTAAAGATGGTAAATTTGAAGCTACAGTCAAAACAATGTGTCCTGACTTAAAGAAATATAAAGAAAAATGGACTCCACATTTATTTGAATTTGCAAATGAATATGCCTCTGATACAGGTAACGAACCCGCGTGTTAATCTCCCAAGATAGAAGGAAAGTCCTTCTATCTTCTTATACTAGCCCTATCTAATCGTTTTCCTCTTTTTAATTTCTCTTTCCTTACCTCTTGGTCTGTCACCTTAAACGAAAACAATACTATCTTAATCACCCATACCACAATAGTTACAGCAATCATTTCATAACCAATCATCCATATCCACAAAAATGGATAATGAGACAAGACATGCGTAAAGTATTCCATACGTGCTGAAAATATATAAAAGAAGATAAAGATAAAACCAAAGAGATAAGGTACAAAAGTAAATGTTAAAAATAATCCAAAATCACTACTAGGTAAAAAAGCTACTTCTTTTAAATTTATTTTTTTAAATAAAAATGCCTTACGTTTCTTTTGGAGTATTTCTTGCTTCAGATTTAAAAGTATCGGTGCTTTCTTTTTGATAACGACCAATGCTTCTAGCATGTACGGGTCATCGGAGTGATGAGGTTTGGGAGTTTTGGTATGAAGTAGTTTTGTTTTCATGCTAAAACTCCTCTATAAATAATAGATATAATTATAGCAAAAGAGTCTGTAAAGAAAGTCATCAAAAGCTTTAAAACTTTTGATAACCAAGAAGAATTATTTCAATCCTGCAATATGATCAGCAATAGCTTTAATCGTTGCATCATCCATAGTTGCTACTTGACCTTTCATCATTCCACCCATTCCATGAAGGTTTAGTGTACCTGCTTTGTAACCATTCAATTGCTCAATCGTTTTAGCAGCATCTTGACCTGTAATAATAGCAGATTTACCTACAGCAGATTTTTCACCATTAGCACCATGACAACCTGCACATTTAGCATAAGCAGCAGCACCATCAACAACCGCACCTTCAGCCATAAGTAGTGTAGATCCAGCGAGTAACATTGTGATTGCAATTTTTTTTCATTTTAATTCCTTGTATTGTTTGTGTGTTTTATTGATGATAGAATAATCTTATTATCAATTCCTCTGATTTGAATGTACAAAATAATATACTCATTCCACTTAATATGCTATGAGAAAGCACCTATTTTAGGATGAAGTGCTATAAGTATATCCTAGTATGTAGATATATGAAACACCTTATACTCACTACAGAAACTTTACAATCACTTGTCTTCTACTTGGATTACTTTTTATTTTCTTAGGTATGATAATAAATAATTAACAATGAAAGAGGAATAATCATGGCAAAACAAGAATTAATTGTAGGTGGTGGGTGTTTTTGGTGTACAGAGGCAGTATTTGAACTACTCAAAGGCGTGAGCGATGTAGAAAGTGGTTATGCCAATGGGCAAGTAGAAAACCCTAGCTATAGAGATATATGCACAGGCACATCAGGTCATGCTGAAGTGATTAAGATTTCTTATGATGATAGTATCATTAGTACCGATACACTCTTAGAGGTATTTTTTGCCGTACATAACCCCACGACACTCAACCAACAAGGTGGAGACAGAGGGACACAATACCGTTCGACTATACTTTACACCAATACCCAAACCCAAACCCTAGCCCAAACAGCACTCAACACAGCACAAAATGACTATAATGCTCCTATCGTTACAAGTATAGAAGCCCTAGAGTGCTATTACCCTGCCGAAGACTATCATCAAGATTATTATAGACAAAACAGTAGCCAAGGCTATTGTATGGCAGTCATCCCTCCCAAAATTGCAAAGCTACAAGAAAAGTTTGCCAAGGCACTCTAAAGGAGAAGCTAGATGAAGAATCTTAAAAATGCACTCTTGCTCAAACAGCTTTATCAGCGCAAACAATTGGGCTATGCCTATACCTCTATCACGAGTTTCAAAGAAGTCGCCCCAGAGTTGACCTTGCCTAGTACGCTAAGCTCTTTGAAAAAACAAGCACAAGAATGTCACCTTTGTGAATTGAGCAAGAGTAGAAAGAATGTTATCTTTGGTGAAGGCAATAGCCATGCTGATATTATGTTCATTGGTGATGCACCTAACAATAGTGATGATAGTATAGCTAAGATTTTTACAGGAAGAGCAGGAGAATTACTGAGTAAGATGATTACGAATGTCTTGGGTCTATCTCGTGAAGAGGTGTACATTAGTAATCTGCTCAAATGTCATACCCTAGACAGCCATAACCCTTCTGCTTCTCATACCCATACTTGCTATCCCTATATTCTCAAAGAAATAGCACTCGTTCAACCCAAAATCATCGTCACCTTAGGTACATTAGCCTATGAATACCTAAGCCATGAAGACAGTCCCCTAGAAGAAGTCCATGGTATAGTACATCAAAAAGAAAAGTATATCCTCATCCCCACTTTCCACCCCAACTACCTACTCAAAAACCCTAGCAAGAAAAAAGCAGTCTTTGAAGACTTAAAGAAAGTGAAAAAGTTGTATGACAGTCTTCTATGACGGCATCTGCAATCTATGCCACAGTTGGGTCAAAATCCTAAAGCGTTTAGACACAAAACATCGCCTAAACTACCAACCCCTACAAAGTGAATATAGCCAAAGTCTTGGCATAGATACACAGATAAAAAGTATTATACTTTATGACAAAGAAAATCATATATTTTACAATAGAAATCCACAGCTATCTTAAAACTCTGTCATCATCTAGGTGGTATGTGTAAACTCATGGCACTCTTTTATCTCGTACCTAGAATCATACGAGATTTTATCTACGATATGATAGCGAAGTATCGATATAGGATATTTGGGAAGAGGGATTTTTGTGAGCTAGAAGACTAATATATTTACTTCATAGCAATATTCACTGCGTTAAAAACGCAGCCTACAGCTTCTTTATTTTACTTTCTACTTAGACATTGTGCTTCTATCCTAGCCACTACCGATGGGTCTTCTAGTGTTGAGATGTCTTGTGTGATGGCTTCACCTTTGGCTATAGCTCTTAGTATGCGTCTCATGATTTTTCCTGAGCGTGTTTTGGGTAAGCCTGAGACGAAGACCATGTCATCACAAAGGGCGATGTTTCCGATGTCTTTTTTGATGATGGCATTAATCGCTTTTTTCTCTGCTTCTTCGTCTGTACTTTTATCTGATTTCAAAACAATATAGGCAAAGATGCCTTCACCTTTTAGCTCATGAGGTTTTGCCTACGACGGCTACTTCTGCTACATTGTCGTGCTTGTTGATAGAGGCTTCTACTTCTGCTGTACCCATACGGTGACCTGAGACATTGATGACATCATCGGTTCTACCTGTAATCGTGATATAGCCATCAGCTCCATACACTGCACCATCACCTGTAAAATAGACGGCTTTTCCGTCTTTTTTGACATCGCCAAAATAAGATTTTTTATAACGCTCTTCATCTCCCCATACTCCACGGATTTGAGAAGGCCAAGGGCGTGTGATACACATATATCCACTCTCTCCTTCGCCTACTTTTTTGCCCGTCTTAGGGTCAAGTATCTCTGCGATAATACCGGAAGTGGCAAGGTAGCACAAGCAGGTTTGATAGGTGTAGCCCCAGGTAAAGGAGATATAATATGTCCTCCTGTCTCTGTTTGCCAATAGGTATCGACTATCGCACACTTGGACTGTCCTACTGCTTCATAATACCATTCCCACGCAGGTGGGTCTATAGGCTCACCTACAGTACCAAGTACTTTGAGTGAAGAGAGGTCATATTTACTAGGCTCATCTTCTCCCATCTTGTGTAAGACACGAATCGCTGTAGGTGCTGTATAAAATTGGTTGATTCTATGCTTCTGTACCATTGCCCACGGACGACCTGCATCAGGATAGGTGATAACCCCTTCAAACATGAGTGTCGTAGCCCCCATAGCCAGTGGTCCATAGACAATATAGGTATGTCCTGTAATCCAACCTATATCAGCTGTACACCAAAACGTATCATTTTCTTTGACATCAAAGACCCATTCCATCGTCATTTGTGCCCAAAGGATATATCCTGCTGTATTGTGCTGTACGCCTTTGGGTTTGCCTGTACTACCTGAGGTATAGAGCAAGAACAGTGGGTCTTCACTCTCCATAGGTTCAGATACACAGCTCGTTGATTTGTCTTCAATCATCTCATTATATGAGTAATCACGTCCTGCTTTCCATGTCACTTCTTCGTGGTTTCTTTGTACGACGAGGACTTTTTCTACAGGGCTATCACCTTCTACTGCTTCATCTACAACGGGTTTGAGCATATAGGGTTTGCCTTTTCTGTACGCTCCATCTGCTGTGATGACTACTTTTGCATCTGCATCAAGTATCCTATCTCTAAGTGCTTCAGCAGAGAATCCACCAAAGACAATAGAATGAATCGCACCGATTCTAGCACAAGCCAACATCGCGTATGACGCTTCTGGAATCATAGGCATATAGATGATGACTCTATCGCCTTTTTGTACCCCAAAGTCTTCTTTTAAAAGGTTGGCAAAACGATTGACATTTTTGTAGAGTTCCCAATAGCTAATTGTTTGTACATCCCCTCTGTCACCCTCAAAGAGTATTGCCGTTTTATTTTTGCGTGTGTCCAAATGACGGTCGATACATTGATGGGCTACATTGAGCTGTCCTCCATCAAACCACTTGACAAAAGGTGTATTACTTTCATCCAATACTGTATCAAATGGCTTGAACCAATCTATCTTTGCCTTGGCATAGTCTGCCCAAAAGCCTTCATAGTCATCGTGTGATTTCTTGACTAGGGCATGGTACTCGTCCATACTCTTAATCCTAGCGTTTGTTGCAAATTCTGGGTTCGGTTGATAAATAGGTCTTGACATGAGACTTCCTTGATATTTATTATTTGCTATCTTAGCATAGATTCTTTGTACTCTTCGTACTTTAGAGCTAGGTTAGTGATTTACTGCCCCACCTGCACCTGAAGGAACACGAATGTTTTCCACTATCTCTTGTATTTCTATAGGAGGGGCATCTGTGATACGCGAAACACCATAAGCAACAACAAAATGCAAGACCATACCCAAAGCACCTATCCCTGTGGGTGCAATACCCCATAAATAATCTTCTTTGACTCCTCCCATAAAGACAAAATAGAGTATATAACTAAAAGTAAACACAAGCCCTACACTCATCCCTGCGATTGCCCCTTCTTTGTTCATACGCTTGTCAAATATCCCCAATAATATCACAGGGAAAAACGAAGCGGCTGCCAAACCAAAGGCAAAGGCTACGACCTCAGCCACAAAGGCAGGAGGATGGATACCCAAATATCCTGCGACAAGTATCGCCACTACAGCAGAACCTCTAGCCAAACGTAATTCAGATTTTTCGCTAAGGGTTGATTTGCCTGTTTTTTTGTCTTTCATCAAGACTTGACCAAATAAATCATGAGAAATAGACGCAGAAATCACCAACAAAAGTCCTGCTGCGGTAGAAAGAGCAGCGGCTAGTCCTCCTGCGGCCATGAGAGCAATGACCCAAGCAGGAAGATGGGCTATTTCGGGATTGGCAAGAACCATAATATCTCTATCGACATAGAGTTCATTTATCACCCCATTATTGCGTTCGCGTTCTTCTTCAGAGCTTTGGGTTTTGGGATTGGTCGTGAGTCTATGTCCATCACTGTCACGATTTTGACCATCATAGATAGGTTTGCCTTTGTTACCTTCAAAAGCTTCACCATGGGCATATTGGATTTTGCCATCGGCATTCCTATCATTCCATGCGATGAGTCCTCCATCTTCCCATGTCTTAAACCATGAGCCTTCATCGGCTACAAAAGACTCATATTCTACATTTTGTACATTCGCAATAAGATTCACTCGTGAAAATACAGACACAGAAGAGATAGTCGTGTACATCAAAGCAATAAAAAGCAATGCCCATCCTGCTGAAATACGTGCATCTTTGACTTTGGGTACAGTGAAAAATCGCACAATGACATGAGGCAATCCTGCCGTACCAGCCATGAGTACAACGGTCAACATAAACATATTAAACACAGACTGAGGTTGGGTATAATAATCAAAACCCAAATCATGCACTGCTTGGTCTAGGGCATACATGAGATAAGTACCTTCAGGAATGACCTTGACCCCATCATCAAAAGCAAAGGTCGTTTGTCCAAAAAGCCCTAGCTGAGGTAAAAAGGTATCCGTCACTTGCAAAGACAAAAAGACAGCAGGAACAGTAAAGGCAAAAATCATCACCACATACTGTGCGACTTGTGTATACGTAATCCCTTTCATACCTCCTAGTACCGAATAGATAAATACAATGCCCATCCCAAGCATCACCCCTGTCTCCACATCGACTTCTAAAAACCTAGAAAATACAATCCCCACACCACGCATTTGACCTGCCACATAGGTAAAAGAGATAAAAATCACGGCAATGACGGCAATAGTTCGTGCTACATCAGAATAGTATCTATCTCCCACAAAATCAGGCACAGTAAATTTGCCAAATTTGCGTAAATATGGGGCGAGTAACATGGCTAACAAGACATATCCTCCTGTCCAACCCATGAGATATGCCCCTGCATCAGAGCCTTTGAATGCGATAATCCCTGCCAAAGAGATAAATGACGCAGCCGACATCCAATCAGCAGCCGTTGCCATACCATTGGCTACAGGATGCACACCTCCACCTGCGATATAAAACTCTTTGGTAGAACTTGCCCTTGTCCAAAGAGCAATCACAATATACAACGTAAATGTCACACCTACAAAAAGGTAAATTAAGCTTTGTAATTCCATCTATTTCTCCTATTCATCCACGCCATATTTTTTGTCAATTTGTCCCATACGATAGACATAAATAAATATCAATAGTACAAAAATAACCATAGCCCCTTGTTGTCCAAACCAAAACCCTAACTTGACCCCTGATACTTCAAACTCATTGAGTTCATGGATAAAGATTACCCCTGCACCCAAGGAGACCAGTAACCATACAGCCAACAGTGATAAAATCGTGCGTATATTTTCTTTCCAATAGGCATCTGCTTGTGCTTTATCCATTATTTTTTCCTTTTTGTTTAGGCTCAATAAAATCACCCTTGATTAATCCTGCTTCATGTAAAAATTGTGACGGTTTATAGTCTATCTTTTTGACCTTGTCAAACTGTGCCAACGAGAGGTAGAGTTTGTCTTTGGCTCGTGTAACAGCTACATAAAAAAGCCGTCTTTCTTCTTCTATACTAGACATCATCTTTCTATTGGGGAAACGCCCATCGACGAGGTCTATGACATACACCTCTGGAAATTCCAATCCTTTGGACGCATGGACGGTGAGCAGATTGACACCCTCACCCTCACTAAGCTCATTGCCTCCTAGTACCATAGCATTGACAAAACGACCTAACTCTTTGTATTGTCGTGATAGGTCAAGGAGCAGTCTTGCCTTACGCGTAATACGCTCTTTGGCTTGTGTCTTTTTCTCTTCATCAATCTCACCTGATTTCAAACGCCCTCTTTGGGTGGCCAAGAGTTCGATAATATTTTGATACAAAGTAGAGCCAATAACTGTACGCAAAATATCCGAAGGGTTCTGCAAAGTATGGACTTCTTGCATAAGCTGATAAAAAGTCTTAAAAAATACCATAGCTTCAGTACTCAGTTTGGCATGTTTAAGCAAAGGATGGGCATACAAAGTGGGGTCTAGTTCCATATATTTGAAGCGTGAAGCAGAACCTATCTCTTGGTCATCATCAAAAAGCCCTAGTTGTATATTTTTGTTCGGATTGAGTTTGGGCAAGGTATATATACTTGGATAGAGTAAGCCTTGAATAAAACGCCCTTCTCCAAAGTGCATAAAACACTGGAAAAACTCTTTGGACAAGGCAGACCCTACCCCTTTGGCATACTCAAAAATATGAATAAATGCCATCATATCTTTGGGGTTAACGAGCAAAGCAAGAATATCAAGTAAAAACTTAATCTCTTTGGCATCAAAAAAGCTCGTCCCTCCTTTGCGTTTACAAGCAATTCCATACTCACGCAAAGAAGCTTCTACCCCATCGGCTGAAGCATTGTTTCTAAAAATCACAGCGATTTGGTCATTGGGGACATGCGTTTGTCTGATATTTTGGGCAATGGCTTGGTATTGTTCAAAAAGGTCTTTATACATCAAAAGTTTAGGAGGATAGGCTTTGCCTTTTCTACCTACTTCGAGTTTCTTAGGATAAATCCGTTCATTGCGTTCTATCACTTTATTTGCCAAAGACAAGATAGAAGCTGTAGAGCGATAATTGGTCTTAAGCGTAAAGACCTGAGCGTTGGGATAACGCGTAGAATAGGTAGCAATGTTTTCTATATTTGCCCCATTAAAAGCATAAATACTTTGGTCATAATCGCCTACACAAAACAGTGATTTGGGATTGAGACTGTCAATGAGTGCTGATTGCAAGGTATTGGTATCTTGATATTCATCCACTAACACCTCATCAAAAGGAATACTATGAGACGCTAAATGGGTATTCATACGCAATAACAAATCATTGAATGATGCAAAGCCGTACTCTATCTTCTCTCTCTCAAACTCATGGCTAATATCGAGATAAATATCCATAAGCCCTTCATGTTCAGGATATTTTTCTATAAACCACACATCAAAGGTTTCCAAAGAAGCATTTTGATACAAAGAATACTGCTCATAGAGGTGTGTCGCTGAAAAAGCTTGTATAGGCAGATTCATACGTTCAAAATTACGTTTTTCGTACACACTTCTAAAAAGGGTTTTGAGTTCGGAGGGTTGTTTGAGTGCCAAAGTAGGCTCAATCTCTTTGAGCCAACGGTAAGCTACAGCATGAAAAGTACCTGATTGTATTTTTTGGACAATTGCCTTAGAAAAGTAGCGTTCAAGACGTGATATCATCTCTCCTGCTGCTTTGTTGGTAAAAGTAAGTAACAAAATAGAAGAAGGCTCTACACCTGAATGTAAAAGATGTCCTATACGTCCTACAATCGTCGAAGTCTTACCTGTACCTGCTGAGGCAATAATGAGATTGTGACCCAAAGGTGCCGTAGCAGCAGAAAGCTGTTGGGCATTGAGCGAACTCAGTGGCAATTACTGTACCCCTATGAGATAATAGGTAGGTTTATTTTCTACTTTTTGCAGGGTAAGTTTGTATTTTTTCACTCCAATGATTCAAGAGAGTATTAAATCCTGAAAGATTGTCAGCACTGCTGTCTTCATTACATTTGATTTTGAGATAATCCTGCGAATTGGACATCGCTATAAAACCTTTTTCTACTGCTAGAGCATCGTTAAAAGAAGGAATATGGGGTAAAAACTGTGCAATATTTTTGCTATTGTCCAAAATAGTATTCATTTGTTTAAGCGTCTGCTCTGTAGTATGATACCCTAGTTGTGCCAAAAGTGCCTCGGCTGAAAGTGCTAAATGCATGTTACTCCTATCAAATTTATCGACCTATCTTTTCGATAAGGTCTTTATAATGTTCCACATTCTGAAACGCTTTTTCATAACGCCATCGTAACACAAATTCAATAATATCGTCTTTAAGTACAGGTTTGAGAATCTCTGCTTTTCCAAAATAACCCAAAGAAATATTTTTGGCTTTTTTCTTCCCATTTTTGTCAGGCTCATAGGTAATGGCAATAATTTGAATATACTTCCCTTCTCTGATTTGTCCAAAATCTTCGTCTTTGAGTCCAATACCTGAAAGATTCATCGCCTTGTAAATAAAGATTTGACTGTAATCTGGAGATTTTTCGTAAATACCCAATCTATCATAAAGCAGTCTCACATGCTCCAAATTATTTTCGCGTACATCATTATAGTCAACGATAATTTCTACTTTGGATGGGGTCGGGTCTAAAACCTCAACTATGGTTATGGAGGGTTCTATGACTCTAATCGTTGCAGGTTTAAATCTCTTTTTGACTCTTTTGGGTAAAACAGGAATAGCGATTCCTGCTTCCTCCAAACGACTACTAAGTGCTTTGAGCTTGTCTAAACTATTGGACATCCACTTCCCTTAAAATTGAAGCATACTACCCTATAGCAGTACATATTATTAAATATTATACACTTTTTTGCGTTATGTGAGCATTAAATTCTACTCTTAACCATTTTTTTGATAAAATCCGTTTACTTATAGAATATTAGGATAACGATATATGGATTATTTAGAAATTATTGGTGGAACACCCTTATCAGGCTCAGTCACAATTAGTGGTGCAAAAAATGCAGCACTTCCTATCATCGCAGCGACGATACTCTCAGACAAAGAAGTAGTCTTACATAATTTACCCAATGTGGTAGATATATCTACCTTACTCAAATTATTGGGTATGCTCAAAGGCGAAGTCCATCACAAAGATACCCATGCTACTATTAACAATGGCAGTATCAGCTCCACCAAGGCTGTCTATGAGATAGTCTCACAAATGCGTGCGTCTATCTTGGTTTTGGGTCCTCTTTTGGCACGTTTTGGTGAATGTGAAGTTTCTTTACCTGGAGGCTGTGCTATTGGGCAACGTCCTATTGATTTGCATCTCAAAGCACTCGAAGCGATGGGTGCTACTATAGAAATCAAAGGTGGATACGTCAGAGCCGAAGCCAAAGGTGGACTCAAAGGTGCCAAAATCATCTTTGACAAAATTACCGTAGGTGGTACAGAAAATATCGTCATGGCGCCTCTCTTGCCCATGGGACGACGACTATCATCAACGCAGCCAAAGAACCTGAAGTGGTACAACTGTGTGAAATGATAGCCCAAGCAGGAGTCAAAATATCAGGTATTGGTACAGCAGAACTCACGATAGAAGGGACAGGTAGTAAGCCCTTGCATTTCCAAGAGGTAGAGATTATCCCTGACCGAATCGAAGCAGGAACGTACCTCTGTGCTGGTGCGATTACGCACTCAGAGATTACCTTACATAAAGTCAATCATGGACATATTCGAGCCTCTATTGATAAACTAGAAGCGATGGGTTGTACCTTTGACCTTGCAAAAGATTCTGTGACAATTTATCCTGCCAAAATTTTGAAGCCTGTCAATCTGATTACGATGGAATACCCTGGTTTTCCTACGGATATGCAAGCACAATTTATGGCGTTAGCTGTCACAGCCCAAGGGGAAAGCCTGATTGAAGAACGTCTCTTTGAGAACCGTTTTATGCATGTGAGTGAACTCAATAGACTAGGCGCTGATATTTGGCTCAAAGGCAGTACCGCGGCTGTCAAAGGGGTAGCTACACTTAACGGTGCTGATGTCATGGCAACCGATTTACGCGCCTCTTCTGCCCTTGTCTTGGCAGGACTTGTAGCAAAGGGGACGACCAATGTACGACGTATCTATCATCTGGACCGTGGCTATGATGACCTAGAGGGTAAACTCTCTAAATTAGGTGCAAATATCACACGAAAAAAAGAGGTCTAAACATGAAATACAAAAACATCCCTCTCAACAATATTTTCGTCTCTTCTAAAGTACCGTCTAAGAAATTGATGCTTGTCTTGCATGGGAGAGGTGATTCGTCCAAAGGCTTTACATGGATTCCTTCTTTTTTGGCTATGGAAGATATGAATTATATACTCCTTGATGCTCCTTACGAATACTTTGGAGGAT